>NZ_JBHYJA010000044.1:0-24358 GCF_042740355.1 Streptomyces sp. NPDC059010 | reverse complement strand
GGGGTGTGGGGGCGGCCGGCGGGCTTCCCGGGCCCCCCCCCCCCGCCGCTGGAGGACCACCGGAACGTCGACGGCAGTGAGCCGCCACCGCCGCCGCTGCCGGCGCGGACCAGTTGCCACTGCTGGTTGGCCCCGCCCCAGTCGGTGAACTGCACGACCTTGGCACCGTCCGCGGTCGACGCGTTGTCCACCTCCACGGCCTTGCCGCTGCTGCGGGCGATCAGCCGGACATAACCGTCCGACGAATCAGCCAGCCGGAACTGCTGGTTGGCGCTGTTGGCGTCACCCCACTGCACGATGTCCGCGTGGTCGGCCATGGAGTTGTTCGCCACGTCCAGGACTTTGCCCGAGTGCTGCGCCTTCAGCCGGTAGTAGCCGCCGCCCGAATCGACGAACTGGAACCGCTGGTTGGCGTTGTCGGTGCGGGTCCACTGCGTGAGGCTCGCACCGTCGGCGGTGCTGACGCCCGCCACATCCAGAGCCTTGCCACTCTCCCGGTTGACCAGCACATACCACGCACTCGTGTCCACACTGGCCGCCTGCGCCGTCCCGACGGCACCCAACCCCGACAGAAGCGTTGCCATCAAGGCGGTCACCGCGGCGAGCACGGCCGTTCGCCTGCCGCGACGCCACCACGGCACCCTGCATGCCGTACGCATGCCCGTCATCCGCTTCTCCTTCACTGACGCGCGGCCGCCCGGCCGCAGTGGGGGGACGCGCCCCGGGAAGGGTCGGGGCGCGCTGCTGTTGGAGATCGTCGGTCGGCGTTGCCGCCCGTCTCACACCGCGGGACGCTGGAACTGCTGGTTGGCGCCGGTACCGCAGGGCCACTGGATGAGGCGGGCCCCGCCCGCCGTCGAGGCGTCGGCGACGTCGAGGCACTTGCCGCTGTGCCGGGCCACCAGGCGGTAGTAGCCGCCGCCCTGGTCATCGAACCGCCACTGCTGGTTGGTGCCCGTCGTGCAGTGGTACTGGCTCACGAACGCGCGGTCGGCGGTGGAGCCTCCCGCGACGTCGAGGCACTTGCCGCTGTGCTGGGCGAGCACCCGGACATAGCCGTCGCCGGCGTCCTGGAGGCGCCACTGCTGGTTGAGGCCTCCGTTGCAGGTGTACTGCAGCGCGATCGCGCTGTCGGCGGCCGAGTTGTCGGTGATGTCGAGGCACTTGCCGCTGTGCCGGGCAACCAGGCGGTAGTACGGGCCGCCGCCCACTCCGGTGACCGTGCCGGCGGCCGTGTCGACGGCGACCTGCGGGTACCACGGCAGGTTCATGGTGGTCCGGGTCGGGAAGGTCAGCGGCAGCCACACGTACTGCGAGTCGTTGACCGTGCCGCCCATGGAGTTGCCCCAGCGGTCGCCCATGTAGAGGTAGGAGGTGCCCGAGGTTCCCTGCACGGGCAGCACGAACGCCGTCTGGGAGCCGTAGGCGGTGGCGTCACCGATCTCGGCCATGGCGGTCCACGGTCCGGCCAGACTGGTGGCGGTGGCGTACCGCTGCTGGTTGGGGTTCCAGCCGCTGGTGCCGGACGTGAGCATGAAGTAGACGCCGTCGCGCTTGAACAGCGCGGGTGACTCGCGGTAGTTGTTCGGCCAGGGGTTGGCGACCAGGCTGTCGTAGCCCGTGTAGTCGGCGTTGAGCTTGTAGATGTGCAGATCGGCGTTGCCCGCCGCGGACGTGACCTGGTACGCGGTTCCGTCCTCGTCCTTGAACAGCGTCATGTCCCGGGACGTCGTACCGGACGAGGGCCGGAAGCTGCCCCGCCAGGCGTAGTCGCCGTCGACGGTGTCGGAGACGGCGACCGCGGAACGGGACTCGTTGTAGTCCTTGCCGTTCTCCTTGTGCATCCACATCACGAACGTGCCGGTCGTGCTGTTGTAAATGACCTTCGGCCGCTCGATGTTGGCGACCGCCAGCTCGGGGTCGCTGGCCTGGGTCAGCACGTGGCGTCTGAACTCCCAGGTCTTCAGGTCGGTGGAGCGGTAGGCGGAGACGGCCTTGAACGTGTTGTCGGCGTTGCGGTTCTCGCCGAACCAGTAGTAGTACGCGCCCACCTTGATCACCCCGCCGCCATGGGCGTGCACGACGGCACCGGCGGTGTCGGTGAACTGCGTCCCGTTGGTCACGGCGACCGGGGCCGCCTGGGCCGGCGCGCCGGAGGCGAGCAGCGTGAACACGCCCAGGACGAGGGCGAGAAGAGGGGGGAAGGCACGTCTGAGCATCGGTACTCCGCTCCGAGTCACAGGCTTCTCTTTGTTTAAATCTGTTCGGATCCGTCGCAGGACAGTAGGTACCAGGCATGTCCTCGTCAATAGCTACCGCACGGTAAATACATCCCATGTCAAGACTCACCAGTCCGGCGGGCGTAGGGGCGAAAGTCCTGCTGCATTGGGTATTTGCGTCAGGTCTCTGGACAACAGTCCGCTCCGTACCCGCTAATACATCCAATGTTCCAGTTGCGTCGCGGCATGGGGTTCATCACCGGGACACCCCACGACCCGCTTGCTTTGAGCCTGAAACAGCACACCTTCCGTGCGGTTCTGCGAACAGTCAGGAGAGAACCTTGCCCGAACCGATCAGTCGCCGCAGAGTACTGACCGGCATGGCCGCGATGACGGTTGCCGCAGCCGTCTCGCCGACGCTGGCGACCCCCGCCCACGCCGCCGCCTCCCCACAGCCGCTGCCGCTCCTCCCACTGCGGATCCCCAAGCCGGACCTGGACATCGAGCAGCAGTCCGACGAGAAGATCAAGTGGCTGCAGGACGCCAAGCTCGGCATGTTCATCCACTGGGGGGTCTACTCCGGCCCGGCCAGGGGCGAGTGGTACATGGAGAACGCCGCCGTCACCCCGGAGAACTACCGCAAGTACGTCACCGACACCAACGGCGAGCAGTTCACCGCCGCCGCGTACAACCCCGCCGACTGGGCGCAGCTGGCCAAGGACATGGGCGCCAAATACACGGTGCTCACGGCCCGTCACCACGACGGGTTCGCGCTGTGGCCGTCCACGCACCCGAACGCCTGGCACAGCGGACAGGCGCCCCTGAAGCGCGACTTCATCGGCCAGTACGTCACCGCCGTGCGCGACGCCGGGTTGCGGGTGGGTCTGTACTACTCGCCGTTGAGCTGGCGCTACCCCGGCTACTACGACGTCCGCGGCACCAACTGCCTGCCCAACGCCTGGGGTTACGTCACCGATCCCGCGCACAAGGAGAACGCGCGGATCATGAAGAACGAGGTGTACCAGCAGGTCAAGGAACTGGTCACCCAGTACGGCAAGATCGACGACCTGTGGTGGGACGGCGGCTGGATCGGCCAGCAGGGCACCGACGCGGACGCCGCCTTCTTCTGGGAGCCCGGCAAGTTCCGCGACCCCGCCAACGAGTGGCCGGTTGACTCCGCCTACAGCGAGACCGACGCCGCCACCGGCAAGCCGCTCGGGCTGACCGGCCTGGCGCGCAAGCACCAGCCCGACATCGTCACCACCCTGCGCTCCGGCTGGATCGGCGATTTCACCAGCGAGGAGGGCGGTTCCGTGCCGACCGGGCCGATGCGCACCGGCAGGCTGGCGGAGAAGTGCTTCACCATCGGCGGCGCCTGGGGCTACAAGGCGGGCGCGCCCGTGATGAGCTTCGGCGGCATCATGAACGTCCTGGTCAACGCCTGGGTGCGGAACATGACCGTGCTCCTCAACGTCGGCCCCGACCGCACCGGCGTGGTCCCCGCCGACCAGGCGGCAGCCGTGCGCAAGGTCGGCTCCTTCCTGTCCACCTGCGGCCAGGCCGTCTACGGCACGCGCGGCGGGCCGTGGGAGCCGGTGGACGGCCAGTACGGCTTCACGCAGCAGGACAACACCTTCTACGTCCACCTGCTGCCCGGCTACAGCGGTACCTCCTTCACCACCCCGTCCACCGGGGACGCCAAGGTCACCCGCGTCTTCGAGGTCGCCACGGGTACCGACCTGTCGTACACCGTCGGCTCGGACGGGAAGGTGACGATCACCGGGATCAACCGCACCCGCATCCCCGAGGACAGCGTCGTCGGCGTCACGCTGGACCGCTCCGTGCAGCCGGCCGACATCGCCGCAGGCAGGACGGCCACGGCCAGCAGCGAGGAGACCTCCCACGGCAACACCGCCGCCAAGGCCGTCGACGGCTCCACCGCCACCCGCTGGTGCGCGAGCAACGGCGACACGGGGCAGTGGCTGAAGGTGGACCTGGGGGCGGCGAGGTCGCTGACCGGAACCCGTATCGCCTGGGAGTCCCCGGCCACGAACTACCGCTACCGGATCGAGGGTTCCACCGACGACGCCAACTGGACCACCCTGGCCGACCTGACCGCCACCACCGCCACCAGTCAGGTGCAGGTCTCCGTCTTCCGCGCTCAGGCGCGGTATGTGCGGGTGACAGTCACCGGGCTGCCCTCGGGTGTCTGGGCATCGATCCGCAGCCTAGAGGTCTACGACCGGCCCTTCGGCGCGGACGTAGCCACCGTCCGGCTGGTGAACCGCAGGAGCGGCAAGGTACTGGACGTCAGCGACGCCTCGACCGCCGACGGGGGCGCCGTCATCCAGTGGCCGTGGGGCGGCGGTACCAACCAGCAGTGGAAGCTGCTGCCCAACACCGACGGCTCCTACCGGCTGTCCAACGTCCGCAGCGGCAGGGTCCTGCAGAGTCCGGGCGGCTCCGCCCAGGGCGACGGACTGAACCAGTGGAGCGACGACGGCGGCGACAACCAGTCGTGGAAGCTGATCCCCTCCCGGACCAGCGGCTACTACCAGCTCGTCAACGTCCGCAACGGGTGGTGCGCCGACGTCAAGGACGCCGCCACCGCCGATGGCGCCGCGGTCATCCAGTGGCCGGCCACCGGCGGCTCCAACCAGGACTGGCAGATCCTCGCGCTGTGACGACACCGGCCGGGTGCCGTGCCGCCTGACGGCGCGGTCCCCGCGGCGGGAGGCTCAGGCCGGGCGGTCACGGTGTGCCGCGGCTCCTTCGCGCCGCCCGTCGTGTGGATCGTCGAGGGTGCAGCACCGGTTGCACGAGCCGGTGCCGGTCCACGCCGCTGCGGGCGTTGATGACGGCGATCAGCAGGTCGACCGCTTCCTCGCCCACCTGGTTCGGACGCAGGCTGAGCGTGGTGACGGGCGGGGTGGTCGCCGCGTAGTCCGGATCCTCGCTGATACACGCCACCAGCAGGTCCTGCGGTACCCGGAGCCGGTGGTGGCGAGCGGCGGCCAGGATGTTGTGACCGGAGTCGGAGTAGACGCCGACGACGGCGTCCGGTCTTGGGTCGTGGTCGAGCAGCCGGCCGACCGCGTCCTGTTCGGCCGTGAAGGGGTCGGGCAGCGGGGCGTACTCCTCCACGAGGGCGGGCATGCCGTGTTCGTCGCACCAGGCCCGGTAAGTCTGCGCGATCAGGCGCGGGTACGCGTCGTCGTGCAGGGGCAGCGAGAGCCCGATCCGGCGGGCGCCGGACTCCGCGAGGTGGCCGAGGAGCAGGCGAAGGCCGGCTTCGTAGTCGGTGTCCACCCACGTGTCGCGCCAGTGCGGCTGGGGCGGCCGGCCCTCGCTGACCATCGGTATGCCGCGCTCCCGCAGGATGGAACGCACAGGGTCCTCCGTGCGCGGATCGACGTGGATGACGCCGTCCATCGGCGTGTTGAGCCACATCCACGGTGACATCGAACTCGGCATCACCTGGAGCAGATAGCCGCGCTTGTGCGCCGCCGCAATGGCGCCCAGCGCCAGCTGTGCGTAGTACGGGATCTCGGTGTACGGGACGGGAAGGTCGCCGTACGTCGTCATGGTCAGGCCGAGCACTCCGGTGCCGCCGCGGGCCAGTGCACGGGCCGTGCTGGCGGGCGCGTAACCGAGTTCGCGTGCCGCGGCCAGCACACGCTGCCTGGTCGTCTCGGACAGTCGTCCGGTGCCGTTGAGCGCATTCGACACCGTGGCCGTGGACACCCCGGCACGTGCGGCCACGGCATCCAGCGTGGGACGCCGCCAGACACGCGAGCTCGTCATGTGTACCCCATGTTCCCCGACAGCCCTGTGACGGCTTGTGGTTACGAACTTAATCAATCAGCGTGCCCGGCGACGGCGGCCGGGGCCGGCCGCCGGGTGAGGAGTTAATCAGATGCCAGATGTCTTCGACGGCACCTCCGCCGCACCCGCGGGCGGACCCCTTCACCGGCGGACGTTCCTGGCCGCGGCCGGGGCGGGCGCCCTCTCGGTGGCTGCCGCCGGTACAGCCGCACAGGCCGCGACCGGCCGACATCCGGTGCGGGTGTCCACCGTGATCCTGAACGGAAGCGTGTTCACCGCGACCCACGGCAGCGCACGAGCGCAGGCGGTGGCCGTAGGCAGCGACGGAAGGATCCTGGAGGTCGGGTGCGACGCCGACATACGCCGGCGCATCGGCCCCCGTACCGTCGTCATCGACGCCGAAGGCGGCACCATCATGCCGGGCCTCCAGGACGGGCACATGCACCCGCTCGGCGCGGCCGCGCAGTCCCTGAACCCGTCGCTGGGCAATGCGACCATGACGGTTGCGCAGTTCCACGCCCAGATCCAGGGGATGCTGGACGCGACGGCGGCACAGGAACCGGACGGCTGGCTCCAGGTGACCGACTGGAACCCGGTCGGCCTGCTGCCCGCGGGCACCGTGGCCGACAAGAAGCTGCTCGACTCGCTGAACACCAGGCGCCCGATCTTCCTCCAGGGTTCGGACTTCCACAACAGCCTCGCGAACAGCAGGGCGTTGGCCCTGGCGCGAGTCGACCGCACCACCCCCGATCCGGCGGGCGGACAGATCGTCCGCGACGGCTCCGGCGAACCGACCGGCCTGCTCAAGGACGACGCCCAAGGGCTCGTCACCCGGGTGATCCCGCCGCCGAGCCCTGAGCGGATCGAGGCCGCCCAGATCAAGATGGCCGGCACGCTGCTGGCCGCCGGCATCACGTCCTTCCTCGACGCCGCCAGCGGCGAGGAATCCGTCAAGACCTACGCCGAGCTCATGGCCAAGGGCGTGCTGCCGCAGCGCATCACCCCCGCGCTGCTGATCGACGCGGAACTCGCCAAGAAGCCCAAGGAGGCGGCCGAGTTCCTGCGCGGCGTGCGCAAGCGGTTCGCCGGACCGGCCGGGCTGCGGCTGACCACGGTCAAGGTGTTCCTCGACGGGGTGATGGAGTTCCCGGCGCAGAGCGCCGCGCTGCTGGACCCGTACCTGGACGCCCAGGGCAGGCCGACCGACCACCGTGGTCCCCTCCACGTCAGCGACCGCGACTACCGGGCCCTCGTCGCCGCGCTGGACGCGGACGGCTGGCAGATGCACGCCCACGCCATCGGCGACCGTGCCGTACGCACGGCCCTGAACGCCTACGAGGCCGTCGCCCGCCCCGGTCGCCACAGCCGACGGCACACCATCACCCATCTCCAGCTGGTGCACCCCGACGACTACCGGCGCTTCGCCCGCGCCGGAGTGGTGGCCAGCATGCAGTTGCAGTGGGCGATGCCCTCCTCGTTCACGAACGACGCGCTGCGCCCCTTCATCGGGCCGGAGCGATATGAGCGCCTGTACGCGGCTCGCAGCCTGGCCAAGGCGGGGGCCCTGCTGGCCGGTGGCTCGGACTGGCCGGTCGACCCGCTGGCTCCCTTCACCCAGATCGCCACCGCGATCGACCGCAGCAACCCTGGGGAGAACCAGCCGCCGCTCAACGCCCGCGAGGGGCTGACCCTGTCCCAGTCGCTGGTCATGCACACAGCGGGCGCGTCATACCAGTTGCACGACGGGGGCTCGGGAACCGTTCAGTCGGGCAAACGGGCGGATCTGATCGTCCTCGACCGGGACATCATCAAGGTGCCGGTGAAGGACATCCGGGGCACCCAGGTCCAGTACACGCTGGTCTCCGGACGGGTGGTCCACGACGCGGCATCGGAGACGGGACGGGCCCGAGCCGAGGCGGCGCAGCGCATGGGCGCACTGGGCGCGGGCCGGACACACGGTGGTTCCTGCTGCCAAGGGCACTGACCCCGCACAGAGCGGCTGGCCCTGGCTGGTCTTGGTGTCCAGCAGGGCCTGGGCTGCCTGCTGGCGCACGTTGCTGTCGATCTGCCCGCCGGATTCGCGCAACGCTGAGGTGAGCGAGGAGATGCGCTGCTGGTGTTCGGCCTCGGCCCGGGCCGCGCGCTGCTGGCGGGCGGCGAGCAGTCCCAGGCCGACAGCGACACCTGCCATTGCGATGCCGAACGGGCCCCGAGCGCATGGTGATGCCGCCGAGTGCTGAGCGCAGGCCCGAACCGGCGGCACGGGTCATGCCGTTGAGGGTGCCGGTGAAGGTCGTGCCTGCACCGTTCCGAGAGCGTCACCCTCGGATGCACACTCATCTGCTGGAGGCGTCTCACCCCACGACGGTAGACGGCCCCTGCACCGCATGGCCCGTGAACTGTAGAGGCCGGTCAGTGCACGCGTTCACCGCACTCTGCCGGGAACAGGACGGCGCCGGGCGGCAGTTCGCCTGGACGCCGTCCCGTCACCCGTAGGCACGCTTCAAGAGAGCCGTCCACGGGCGGGTATTCGAGGGCAACCTCGTCCAGCACGGTGATCTCACCGCCGAGGTGCAGTTCCACCGCGTGCACGCCGCCCGGGAAACAGCCGGCCAGAGCCCCGAAGGCTGCCGTGTCATTGCCGTCGGGGACACACTCTCGGATCTCGAAGCGCCAGTGCTCGGCCGCATCGGCAAGCAGCGTCCTGCCCCGCTTGCCCAGTCCAGCGAGGAGAGTTGTGCGGGCTCGCAGATGGTGGGCGATGGCGCAGCAGATCGGGACCGCTGTGCCGTAGGAGGTTGTCACCCGCGTGTACTCGGCGTGGGGATAGGACGACAGGGCCTCATCGACCAGCCCCAACGCGGTGTCCCGCGCCGCCGGGTGACCCTGCTGAACGATGTCCAGGAGCAGAGGGGTCGCGACCGCAGCCGCCGGAAACACCGCGGCACTGTGGCCATGGACGATTCCGCCGCCGAGCAGCGAGCCGGCCTCCGCCGCCTCCACCAGGTTCGCCGCACCGGCCAGCGCGCGCAAACCGCGGGCGGCACGGGCCGGTTCATACCAGTCGGGATGGCCCGGTATGGCACCCCAGTCCACCGCGTTGATCGCATCCAACACGACAGCATCCTTGCACCTGGGTGCTACCCACTGCCCCCGCTCAGGCCCGTTGGCTGGCGGTGAATGCACCGCACCTCGTTTGCACTCGTCCGCGCCGGAGCCCACTTCGAACGCGGTTGCCTCCGGGAACGCTGCGAGGCAGCCGCGGCCTAGCCGATCGAGAAGGTGGCGTCGGGGGCGGCGTAGTCGACGGGACCGCCGAACCGCGCCGAGGCGCGCGCCACCGCTTGCTGCGGTGTGAGGAAGCGGCCGACGTGCGTGACGATCAGTCGGCCCGCCCCAGCCGTGCTGGCTGTGTCCCCCGTGTCCTCGGGCGTGTGGTGCACCTGCTCGCCCTCAACCGGCGCCTGCGCGCTCTCGGCTTCGCACAACAGCACGTCGCATCCCTCGGCCAGCTCCGTCAGGCCCGGGCACGGTGCCGTGTCTCCGGAGTACACCAGTGACCTGCCTGCCGCATCAATGCGTACGGCGAAGGCCGGAATGCCGTGCGACACCGCCCGGCTGGTCAGCCGGAGCGAGCCAACGGCCGTCTGGTGCCCGTCGTACAACTCGGTAACGGCGAAGGCGGATTCGATCGGGCTGCGGGCTGGAGTGTTGGTGAGGAAGCCGGCCAGCCGGTCGGCGATTCCAGGCGGGCCGAAGAGAGGGATCGGCGCTGCGAGGCTGATGTCCGCGTACAGGGCGCCGTAGTAAGCGGTGAGCAGGTCCGCGCTGTGATCGGCGTGCAGATGCGAGATCCAGATCGCATCGAGCTCATCCAGCCGCACATGCCGCTGGAGTGGGCCGAGCGTCCCGGTGCCCGCGTCCACCCAGATACGGGTGTCCCCGCTCGACACCAGATAGCCGGAGCACGGATTGTCCACGCTCGGGTAGGGCGTTGCGCAGCCCAGGACCGTGAGGCGAAGAAGCTCGTCACTCATCCCAAGATCCTAGAACACACGATCCACACGTCTTGACGATTACTCCTTGCAAGCAGACCTGTGGCTGTATTTCGAGGCCGATGAGAAGGGCTGGGCGGCGCCACAAGTTGAGGTCCGGGGGCGGGACTCGCGACCGGTGACGGCAGCCTCTGTGGAAGAGGTTCTGCTCTTGCGTGATCACGGCGGTCTCGCAGCGACGGGCCGCCATGAACGGCAGTACGGCGTTCCCGCTGAAGGTCCCATGGAGGGCTGGCAGGACCAGCCACAGGCGGCCGAGATCTCCGCGGAGGAGTTCGAGCGGCTGTGGGGTGAAGCACGGCAGGCCCTCGGTGATAAGGCTCGTTGAAATTGGCTCTGCCCGCAGTTTTGTGATTCGCCCTGGTGGTGGAGGCGGTGGCCGTCGGCCGGCCGGGCCGGTGCCCGGGCTGCCGGAAGTGGGCAACACGCGTGCACAGCACCTACCAACGCACCCTGTATGAGCGGCCGTTGGGCTCCCGTCGGGTCGTGGTACCGCTGCGGGTGCGCCAGTACTTCTGCGACCGCGGGAACTGTTCCCCCAGGACCTTCATCGAACGGAGCCTGTCGGCGCTTGGGAGGCTCAGCGCCGACGCGGGATGCCCAGCGTCTGCATGAGCTGGGCGAGTTCCTCCCGGAAGAGCTTCTCCGGGCTGGTGGTCTGGGTGCGCATGTGACCGTAGACCTCCAGTGACACAAGTCCATGCAGGTGCCCCCAGATACGCAGGGCTAGGGCGACGGCTGCGGGCGGCAAGTCGGGGAAGGCGGGACGCACCTTCCCGAGGAGCCCAGGGTCAAAGTCGGGCCAGTCGAAGGCGCTGTCCTGGTAGAGGCGTCGGGCGTGGGGCCAGGCGGCTGCCGCGAGGGCGGTGAGCCCGGTGCAGACCCGGCGTGCGGCATCCGGGGCGGGGCCTCCCTCGGGGGCCTGGTAGCCCGGTACGGGGTCGCCGTAGATGAGGCGGAACCCCTGGGGGTTGACCAGGGCCCAGGCTCGGAAGGCGTTGGCCCATGCCTCGATCCGGACGGCGGGATCGGCGGAGGACGTGGCTTCCCAGGCCGTGTCCACAGTGTCGGCCAAGGCGGTGTACACGTCGTTGATCAGCGTGGTGACCAGGTTGTCCCTTGTCGGGAAGTACCCGTAGATGGCGTTGGCGGTCATGCCCATCTCGCGGGCGATGGCCCGCAGGGTGATGGCATCCGGCCCGCCCGAGGCCATCAACGCCAGTGCCACCTTCTTGATTTCGGCCGTGGTCTCGGCCCGTAGCCGCTCGCGCCTTCCCGTGACTGTCACAACAGGCACTCTACAGCGTCGACTTACTTATCCCAGTACAGAAACTTCACGGCGTATAGTTTCTGCACGGCGTCACCATTCAGTGGCGTCCCGCTTCTGCATGCACAGGGGAGAACCATGCACATCGGAGTCATCGGCGCCACAGGCACCATCGGCAGCCGGGTCGTCACCGAGGCCCTCGACCGCGGCCACAACGTCAAGGCGTTCAGCCGGGACGCCGTTCAGGCGCAGCGCGAGGAGCGTCGGGACAACATCACCTGGACGAGCGTCGACGTCCTGGACCCGAAGAGCATCGCCGACGTCCTGCCCGGACTCGACGTCCTGATCAGCGGATTCCAGCCGGGCAATGCCGCCAAGGACTTCGCGGACACCGTCCGGCGCTCGATCGCCGACCCGACCGTCTATGCGACGGCGGCGCGGGCCCTGCTGAAGGCTCTGGAGAGCCGCCCACAGACCCGGCTCATCGTGATCGGAGGCGCCGGCAGCCTCGAAATCGAACCAGGAGTGGTGCGCGCCGACTCCGACGAACTGCTGCACGCCGCCCTCGACCAGCTCGGGCTGCCCCGCGAATACGCCGCAGCGGTCCGCGGTCACCGCGACGCCCTGGCCGTCCTGCGGACCTCGAACCGGCTGTGGACCTACTTCAGCCCCGCGGAAGAGATCGGCCCCGGCGAGCGCACTGGCCGCTTCCGGATCGGCGGCGACCAGCCGGTCCTGGACGCTGACGGCCGCAGCCGCATCTCGGTGGAGGACGCGGCCATCGCCTTGATCGATGAGGCGGAGCTGCCGCGCTTCGTGCAGCGCCGCTTCACCATCGGCTACTGAAAGCCACAGCCCATGTCCCCGTGGGGGACCTCATGCACTCCTCCACGGGGACGGGCGACATCTGTCTGAGCCAACCCGGCTGATCGGCCTTCCAGCGTCGTCAGCCGGATACGGCCCCAGAGCGGTGCTGCCAGTCCAGCTGCGCGAGCAGATCCGCACTTGGCCGTAGCCATCACGCAATCGCGGCCAGAGCCGTTTCAAAGATCCTCATCATCGGCAGTTCAGCCTGATCTGACGGGTTGGGATTCGTAGAAGGTTCCGTCGCAGAGCATCGCGAAGAGGACGTCGGCCCGGCGCCCGGCGAGACAGAGCAGGGCCTGGGGAGAGCACTTAGGGGAACGGGGAAGCCCTCGGCATCATCCTCATACCCGAAGACGCAAAGGCCCTGTCTCCGGCTTTCCAACCCGCGCACCGTCTTCGCCAACTACGAGGACCTCCGGTGACGGAATCGAGGCGATGGCGCCGCGCACGGCGAGCAGTCCCACCACCACGCGGACACGAAAGCGCCGCCGAGACCACCGAACTCAGCGGACGGAGAGACGTAGGCAATGAACAAGAATGCGATAGCCGGCGCAACAGTCACGGTCGGCATGATGCTGGCCATGACCGCCTGCACTACCCAGGAATCCGGTCAGCCGCACGCCGCCACCAGCAGCAGCGGTGCATCCCCCACCTCACAGGTGGGGGGAAAGAATGCCCTCAAGAAGTGCCTCACCGCGCAAGTGAAGTGGACTCTCACCCGCCTCGCCGAACCCGTGAACAAGACGTCCAGCCATCTCGCTGTGGCCCAGCTCACCGCGACTAACACCGCACGCCACACGTGCACCTTCGACGGCTATCCCTGGGTCCGCATCTTCAACGGCAAGGCAGAGGACACCATCGCCTCACCGACCACACCAGCCGCCGCCCCGCGGAGGACGCTTGCCCCTGGACGCTCAGTACGGGTCAACCTGCGCTACAGCGAAGCTCGGGATCGGATGGGCAACTGCTATCTGCCGCCCGAGACAAGCGCGGTGCAAGCTCTTCCACCGCACGCCGATCCGCGCGATATCGCCGTGCTGGTCCCCTTGACCGATACCCACGGTAAGCGCCTCCCGCTGAACGTCTGCCAGGAGAAAGTATGGATGACCCCGCCCGTCGACCCGGGCCTTGTCGGTGGCCGTCACTCAGGTTGAACTGGCGGTGAAACTCATCTTCTCAGCCGCTCCACCGACGTCGGCCCTGCCGAGCGCAGCGCCTCCACGCCACGCTGCTCCCACACCCGCCGCCAGTGCCGCACCGGCCGGGCCGCCACCCGAAGCGCGCGACGGCTTCAGTCTTCTCCCCACGAGCGAACCGGTCGGCCGCCGCCGGGTGCACCTGCTCCCGCTTCGCCTGTCCCCGGGCGTCAGTCCGCCCCCTTGCGCATACCGCACGACGACGTCGCACCGCAACGATCAAGAACCGTCACTGCCTGACGGACTCCACGAGTTCGACCACGCTGCCGAGACCCTGCCCCTGAGCGAAGCCGTCGCCAGCCTGGGCCAGCGGCGCCTCCGCCTGGCCCCCGCGGCGCCGCGAAGCGTACGCCAACGACCAGGGCGCCGAGGTCTCGCTCGTCGCCGTCACCGCACGCTCCCACCGCAGCAAGGCCGACCAGGACCCGGCCGACTGGCTGCCGCCCGCCGCCGACGTCCGCTGCCGGTATGCCGCCGAATGGGTCGGCACCAGGCTCCGCTGGGACCTGGCGGTCGACGATGGCGAGCTGTTCGCGTTGGAGAACGTCGCCGCGGGGTTCCGGGGCAGTCGGTCATCTACGAACCCGCCCCTAAGCGGGCCTGGCAGCTGCGCCGCTGATCTGGATGCGGAGCTGAACCTCGGGGCCTCAGAAAACGCATCGCTGGATCATGCGAACCTCCCGTCAGCCGGCTGCCTGTTGGGGGCGGAAGGTGCGGCGGTACGCCTGGGGGCTGACACCGATGGTGGCGTGGAGGTGTTGGCGCAAGGAGGCGCCTGTGCCGAATCCGGCCCGGTGGGCGACCAGGTCGATCGGCCAGTCGGTGGTCTCCAGGAAGTGGCGTGCGAGGTCGACGCGTTGGCGGGTCAGCCACTGTCCGGGGGTGGCGCCGACTTCGTCGCGGAAGCGGCGGCTGAAGGTGCGGACGCTCATGTTGGTGTGGGCGGCGAGGCCGGCCAGGGTGAGCGGTTCGGCCAGGTGCTGCATGGCCCATGCCCGGGTGGTGGCCGTGCTGCCGGTGGACGGATCGGGGACGGGGCGCTGGATGTACTGGGCCTGGCCGCCGTCGCGCCACGGCGGTACGACGCAGGAGCGGGCGACCTCGTTGGCGATGTGACTGCCATGGTCGCAGCGGACGAGGTGCAGACACAGGTCGATGCCCGCGGCGACTCCGGCGGAGGTGAGGACATCGCCGTCATCGACGTAGAGGACGTCGGGGTCGATGCGGGTGCTGGTGAACATCCGCTGCAGCCGGTCGGCTTCGCGCCAGTGGGTGGTGGCGGGACGGCCGTCGAGCAGGCCGGCGGCGGCCAGGACATAGGTGCCGGTACAGATCGCGACGATCCTCGTTCCGGGGCGGATGGCGGCCAGGGCGTGACGCAGCGGGCCGGGCAGACGACCCTCTTCCCGGATCGGTCCCAGTCGGTGAGAGGGCGGGACGACGATGGTGTCGACGGTGGCCAGCAGGGAGGCGTCGTGGGAGACGGCGAGGCCGTAGTCGCCCTCGGTGCGCACGGGACCGCCGTCCAGGCTGCAGGTGGCCACGGAGTACAGGGGGTTGCCGTCCCGGTCGCGGGCGGCGTTGAAGATGCGGGCGGGGATGCCGAGCTCGAAGGGGACGACGCCCTCCAGGGCCAGAACGCCAACACGGTGCATGGCCAGATCCTTTCAGTACATGGCCATCACGCCACCACCGGGGGCGTTGCCGACCAGCCAGTCTTGGGCCGTGCCGGGACCACCGGCACGAGAACCCGATACGCCCCCCGGAGAAGGACCGCCTTCATGCCCCAGCCCATCACCGCCCCTTCGACCATGCGCGCCGTGTCCCAGGACAGGGCCGGAGCCCCCGACGTCCTCAAGATCGTCGAGACCGAGCGACCGGAGCCGGGCCGGGGCGAGATCCTGGTCCGTGTGCGCGCGGCGGGCGTGAACCCCGCCGACTGGAAGACCCGCGAGCGCGGCGTGTTCGCCACCGGAGCGACGCCTCCCTTCACCCTCGGCTTCGACGTGGCCGGAGCCGTCGAGGCCGTCGGCGCCGGTGTGACGATCTTCCAGCCCGGCGACGAGGTGTTCGGGATGCCTCGCTTCCCGCACCCGGCGGGCGCCTATGCCGAGTACGTCACGGCCCCGGCCCGCCACTTCGCCCCGCGCCCACGCGGCCTCGACCCCATCCAGGCCGGCGCCATGCCGCTGGCCGCGCTCACCGCTTGGCAGGCCCTGGTCGACACCGCTCATGTCCAGCCGGGGCAGCGCGTGCTGGTCCACGCCGCGGCCGGCGGCGTCGGTCACCTGGCCGTGCAGATCGCCAAGGCCCGCGGCGCGTACGTCATCGCCACCGCCAGCGCCGCCAAGCACGACCTGCTGCGCACGCTCGGCGCCGACGAGCTCATCGACTACCGCACCCAGAACGTCGCCGACACCGTCCGCGACGTCGATGTCGCCCTCGACAGCATCGGCGGACCCAACTGGACGCGCTCCCTGCGCACCCTGCGCCGGGACGGCATCCTCATCTCCCTGCTGCCGCCGGACGACACCTTCCCCATCCGGCAGGCTGAGAAAGCGGGGGTACAAGCGGTGTTCATGCTCGTCGAACCCGACCAGCAGGGGCTGCGCGAGATCAGCGCCCTGGTCGAGGACGGCCGCCTACGGGTGATCGTCGACGCAGTGTTCCCCCTCGAACAGGCCGCTCAGGCACACACGTTGGGCGAAACCGGCCGCACCACCGGGAAGATCGTCCTGGCAGTCGCACCTTGAACCCGAGAACCCCAGGGCCCTCTCCCAGAGCGTGCCTGGAACGGCCATCTGTCGATCGGGGAGACACCGCCTGGGCAGTGAGCAGCGCCGAGGTTGAGGCGGCCGCTGAAACGGCCCTGGCCACCGGAGATCATCTGCAGGCTTCAGGGGCAGACTATGAGGCAGTTCTCCCCGAGGTGATCAGGAGCCCAGTGAACATGGAATTCGCCGAAGCTGTGGAGACAGTCCTGCGGGACCTCCGGGCACAGTGCGCGGTGCGGCCAGACATACGCCGGGAGGAGGGGACCGGGATCACGCTCTGGGCCCCGGACGGTTCAGGCCAGGGCCTGACTCCGCATCCGGATGGCACCGCCGCAGAGTTGCTCGTGCACCTGGCAGATCAGGTCCAGGACTGGGCGGTGGAGACACTGTGGTCCGAAGGTGCATCGGCGATCTGGCCACACTGCCCGACCCACCCGGACACACATCCGCTGACGGCGACCGTCCGCGCAGATGCGGCGGTGTGGGGAAGCCCGAAGAAGAGGGGAACGACGGTGGCGCGGATCGGAGAACTGGAGACCCACTGGAGCGGGTTCGAATCGTCAGCCGGATGACTCGTTCAAGATGACCCGCGCCCTGTATTTCTCCAGGTCTTGAAGTCGTGAGCCGACTTTGAAGTCCTGGGTCAGTCCCACCAGAGCACGAGGAGAAGGTGTCGTTGGGATGCGGCGAGGTAGAACTCGCGTAGGGCAATGAAGTGCCCCAGCAGGTACTTCCTCGGGCCGCCGACGATCTTGTCCGCTCCGTGACCGATCAAGGAAGCGGCCTCGGTGTCCTCGGTGGGCAGGCGGGCCAGGACGGCCGGAAAGTCGATTTGACCGAGCAGTTCCGCGACGCGGGTTACTTGAGCTGCGGAA
The DNA here is from genome assembly GCF_042740355.1 of Streptomyces sp. NPDC059010. Classification (NCBI taxonomy): domain Bacteria; kingdom Bacillati; phylum Actinomycetota; class Actinomycetes; order Kitasatosporales; family Streptomycetaceae; genus Streptomyces; species Streptomyces sp. NPDC059010. The sequence continues at coordinate 7,280 of NZ_JBHYJA010000044.1, read as the reverse complement.
AGGGCAGTGGGAGGCGGTCCGAAAGGACCGATGGCATGTGGGTGCGTGTTGAGGAAGCCGAGATCGATCGCCGGGTCCCCCTTGGTGGCCTGCCGAAGAGCAGCCAGGTGGGCGTTGTCGAGACCTGCCAGCTCGCAGACCCGTTCCCACACGTCCGGCGCCCAGTCCAGGTCCAGGACGTCCTCCGACGGCGGATCCCAGTCGGGGTCTCCATCGGTCGATGCTCCGGCTGACTGGCGGCAGGCGGCGAGATACTCCGCCGGGACGCGGGCGAGTTGCTGGGTGACGGCCATGACGGCAGTATCCCGACGGCGTCCACCGGATTTCATAATTGGATGGGGTCCTGCTGTTGCTGTCGGTGGAGTTCTTCGGGCGGTAGCTGGGGCCGTTCATGATGCCCCCGGGACAGGCCGCGGTGACCACCAAGCCCAGGAAGACTCGATGCGGCACGCCCCTGCCAGAGATCAACAGCCCGGTTACCAGGCCGCCTCGAAACTCGATCCATGCCGGTCAAACTGATCGTAGGTTCATGCCATGACGACCGATGACGACATGGACTACGAGTTCCGCACTGCCCGGCCTGAGGACACCCAGGCCATCGAGGCACTCGACGGATCCTTCACTACCCGCACCATCTTCCGCGTGGTCGTCACTGAGGACGGGTTCTCTCTCCAGGAGATCCCGGTGGAACAGCCCATCCACAAGGTCTTCCCAGCGGAAGATGCCGACGACGACCCTGCAGCCGAGGAGGATCCGAACAGCCGTACCTTCGTCGCCGTCGGCCCTGACGGTCTGGCGGGCTTCGCTGCTGTCTCCTACGTTCCGTGGAACCGGCGGCTGGCCATCGAGGACATCGAGGTCGCTCCGGCCCATCGGGGCCAGGGCGTCGGCCGTGCCCTGGTGGGCCACGCTGTCGAGTTCGCCCGTGAGCGCGGTGCCGGGCACATCTGGCTGGAGGTATCCAACATCAATGCCCCGGCGATCCACGCCTACCAGCGGATGGGATTCACCTTCTGCGGACTGGACACAACGCTCTACGATGGCACGCCCTCATCGGGCGAACGCGCCCTCTATATGAGCATGCCCTGTCCCTGAAGTGGCCAGCAGACGGCTGACAGGGGGCTGGTACGTCGCTTTGCGCGAACCGTCGTCCCCATGGGAAACGTGACCGCCAGAGTGGGGAATTGCCTGACGCCGGACCCACTTGACGTGGGGAATTCCATGGCCGTCGACACCGCACGAGTGGAGGTGAACCGAACAGGCGGGTCCGCATGTTCCTGGAGGACATGTCCTCTCCGCACGAGCGGACGTGATCCGGCATACCTGATCGAGGGCGACCCCTGAACGACGTGCTGGCCGAGAGGAGGCAGCTCCCGTTCGGCAGCCACCAAATATCGTCAAGACCTCCCCGGATCGGCCGGATCCAACGCCTTGTCGTCCAGGCCGGTTTACTGGCGCCACCCCACCGACTCCAGCTCGTCGTACAGCTCTTTGAGGATCGTCAGATCGTCCTGCCCAGCGATGGCGTTGTGGGAGAGCTGGAGCGCGATCTGCCGCTGCCGGGGAAGCGGCTCGTCGATCTGCATCCACCAGATCTGCGGCAGGCCGGCCTCGATCGCGGCGAGCGCTCGGTGGTCGGGGCGCGTTCGGTCGTTCAACGGTCAGCCTGCGGCGACTTCGTCGACGATCTGCCCTGGCTCCGGCCGCGGGGCGGTGGTGTCCGTTCGCCATGGACGATCCGGATCATCGCCGCCGCTCTCGTCGTCGGCATCAGGAGCGTGCCGACCGCCGCCGAAGCCATGGCCAGGAACCGAGCCCGGCTGATTCTCATGTGTGCCCGCCTCCCCCTTTGCCCCCCGGGGCCGGTACCAGTGTGGGAAGCGGGAGGGCGGGACGGAATCGGCCGATGGTTCATCGCTGGGCGACGAAGGTATGCGGCAGGCTAGACGGGCGTCGACGCCGACGGCACGAACGGTGCGCCGTGGCCCGGCACGATCAGCGCCGGGCCGAGAGCCAGGACCTTCTCCCTGGCGGCCCGCAGCTGCTCGCGGTCGGGCGCGAAGGGGTCGTCGGCCGGTCCCTCGGCGGTCCACCACAGGTGAGTCAGGACCACCAAGCCCTCGTCGGAGGTGACCAGGGTGCTGACGTCCTCGGCGGTGTGGCCGGGGGTCGTCATGAGCGTGATCGACGGAGACACCTGGTATCCGTCGGCAGCGCGGTCCTCCCAGATGTCGTTCCGGTAGATCGCCATGTGGTCGTGGAAGCGGGCCTCGGGGAACAGGGCCGCGTTCAGCGTGTGGTCCGGATGGTGATGACTGAAGATCACGTCGGTCACGTCCTCCGGGTTGAGCTCGTGGTGCGCGAGCGGGTCCAGGATGAGCCGGCGGTCCGCGACCATGCCGGGATCGACGATCACGACCTTGTCGCCGTCCTTGAGCAGGGTGACGGTGCCGGCCACCCGCTCATCGGCGTAGCCGGTGGTCAGTACGTGGAAGGCAGCGGTCATGAGGGGCTCCTCGGGGAACGTGTTGGATTTGGTGCCAGGGCCGTAGGCCGTTACGCCCCGGCCGCCTCGATGAACTCGCGCACAGCGGTGCGAGGGTCACCGGAGCGGACCAGTGCCTCACCGACCAGCACCACGTCGGCTCCCCAACCGCGGTACTCCGCCACGTCCTCGGGGCCCGTCACTCCGGATTCCGCGACCTTGACCGTGCCTTCCGGGATGGCCGGCGCGAGCTCGGCGAACACCTTGCGGTCCACCTCCAGCGTTGTCAGGTCCCGCGCGTTGATGCCCAGGAGCTCGGCTCCCGCCGCGACAGCGCGTCGCACTTCGTCGGCCGTGTGCGCCTCCACGAGCGGCGTGAGGCCCAACTCCTTGCACAGTGCCATCAGGTCGGTGAGCTGGGCGTCGTCCAGCGAAACGACCATGAGAAGCGCAAGGTCGGCGCCGTGCGCGCGGGCCTCCCACAGTTGATAGGGGTCGACGATGAAGTCCTTGCGCAGGACGGGCACGTCGACTCGGGCGCGTACGGCGTCCAGATCGGCGAGAGAGCCACCGAAACGCCTGCTCTCGGTGAGCACGCTGATCGCGGCGGCACCGCCGGCCGCGTACTGCGCCGCGAGGGACGCGGGGTCGGGGATGGCTGCCAGCGCCCCCTTGCTGGGGCTCTTGCGCTTCACCTCGGCGATGACGGACACCCCTGGCGCCCGGAAACCGGGCAGCGGGTCGAGCGCGGGTGCCGCGTCCGCCGCCCGGGAGCGCAGCTCGGCCAACGGCGTCGCACGCTTTCGCACTTCCAAGTCCTCGCGCACTCCCGCGAGGATGCCGTCGAGAACGCTCATCGGCCTCTCCTTATGTCTATTCGTCTGCCGCCGCGGACGTCCCCCGGCTTGCACCGCCGCAGGCGGGGCTCAGGCCAGGCCGAACCGCTCGGCGTGCACCTGCCGGTGCGGCACCTTCAGCCCGCTCAGGGCGCTGAGCACGGCCGAGGTCATCGGGGGCGGGCCGCATACGTACACGTCGCGTTCGGCTATGTCGGGAACCAGGGCACGGAGACTGTCCGGCTCGAACGGCGTGCTCCCCTCCCCCGTGCGGCCGGTAAGCAGATGCAGCTCGCCACCGCGGTCCGCGACCAGGTCTCGTACCTCGTCGACGAGTACGGCATCGTGCTCGCTGCGCACCCGGTAGAGCACGACGACGTCGCCGGCCGGCTCCTCCTCCAGCAGGGCCCGAACCGGCGTGATCCCCACCCCTCCGGCGATCAGGAGTGCGCCGGGACGCGTTCGATGCAATGAGGTGAACGCGCCGTACGGCCCCTCGACGAACGCACGGCTGCCGACCGGGATCTGCCGCAGGCCGGCACTGGCGCTGCCGACGGCCTTGGCGGTGAGGCGCAGCGTGCGTCCGTCGGGTGCCGCCGACAGCGAGAACGGATTCGCCAGCCACCAGTGGTTGTGGCCGGGGAACCGCCAGATGCAGAACTGGCCGGCCCGGGCCGGCAGCCTGTCGAGGCGGCGGCCGGTGACGTGTACCGACACCACGTTGTCCGACTCCGGTACCACCGCGGTGACTTGGAACCGGTGGTAGGCGTTGCGCCACAGAGGCACGACGATCCGGCCCGTGACCAGGGCACCGAACGCGAACAGCCACAGGGCCCACCAGTAGATCTTCGCGAACGCGGAGGACGTGAAGGTCGTGGTCTCCTGCAACTGGTGGACGAACGCCAGCCCCAACGCCACGTACAGCAGCAGGTGCAGGCCGTGCCAGGTCTCGTACCGCAGCCGCCGCCTCACCTTTCGGGCGGAGACCGAGGCGACCACGACGACTATCGCCGCTGCCAGCATCCCGAGCAGCGAGGCCGGCACTCCGGCCAGCGCGAAGAACGTCTTCAGCATCGACGCGTCATCGAGCCTGGCGAAACCCAGCACCACCAGTACGGCGTGGGTGAGGAGGGTCCACAACAGGGTGAAGCCGACCCACCGGTGCCACACCGTCAACCGGTCCATGCCTATACGGCGGTCGAGCCACGGCAGCCGGGCCACCAGCAGCAGCTGGAACAGCAGCAGCACGGCGGCGTGCAGGCCGAAGAACTTGGCGACCGTGAGCACTCCGTTCTGGCCGGTCCCGGCGTTGAGGAACAAGACCTCGACGATCGCCAGGTTGACGATGACAAAGGTCCACAGCGCCCATCGCGCCGCAACGACCGGAGGTACGGTGCGTGGCCGCGCCCGCCCCTGTGAACTCGTCGCTTCCACCGCGTCCCCTCATGTCCGACCTGACGGCCCGGCCGCCGTCGGCCAGTACGTTGAGTGATTAAGGCCTTAACCACAAGCCTGTAGCCGGAAGTATTGACGCCTCCCGCTGCGGACAGTCGTGCACCGAGGGCCATACATGGGATGTCAATGGGCGCGATGACTCACCATCAAGCAACTGCCCCCTAATTTCACGGACATTCATAGGATGTTCCACCCGGGAACGTGGTATCTATACGGGTGCACCGGCGCTGATTCACCCCACCACTCGCAGAAGAGGACGCCGCATGAGAAGACCTCGGGTTCTCCCTCTGATCACGCTTGCCGCTGCCGTGTTCGGGGCGACTGCCGCAGGCGTGGCCCCCGCCTCCGCCGCCCCCAACACGCCGTTACGAGTCATGCCGTTGGGCGACTCGATCACCTGGGGCGTGGGAGGCAGTACGGGCAACGGCTACCGGGGCCCGTTGTGGGACAAGCTCGCGGCCGACGGTCATCCGCTGGACTTCGTCGGCACGTTGCGGGGAGGTTCGATGTCCGACCCCGACAACGAAGGCCACTCCGGTTACAAGATCCACCAGATCGCCGCACTCACCGACGCCGTGCTGACCCGCTACCGGCCCAACGTCGTGACGCTGCACATCGGTACCAACGACCTCAACGAGAGCTACCAGGTCTCCACCGCCACCGCCCGGCTCAGGTCGCTGGTCGAGCAGGTCACCGCCGCCGCCCCCGACGCAACCGTCCTCGTGGCCTCCCTCGTCGTGTCCACCAGCGGCTCGGAAGAGCAGTACAGGGCCGCCTACAACCAGGCGATCCCCCAGATCGTGAACGACGCACAGGCCTCGGGCAAGCATGTCGCATACGTGGACATGAGCAGCCTGACCACGGCCGACCTGGCCGACACCCTGCATCCCAACGACTCGGGCTACCAGAAGATGGCCACCGCCTTCCACCGCGGCATCCAGGCCGCGGACAGCGCGGGGTGGCTGCGCAACCCCGCCCCCGCCCCCGAACGCGTGCAGTCCGGCATCGCCGGCAAGTGCCTGGACGTCAACGGCGCCGGCACCGCCGACGGGACCGCCGTCCAGACGTGGAGCTGCGGCGACGGGGCCAATCAGTTCTGGTCCGCCTACACCGACGGCACGCTGCGCTCGATGGGCAAGTGCCTGGACGCGTCCGGCTGGGGCACCGCCAACGGCACCAAGGTGCAGCTCTGGTCCTGCCACGGCGGCGCCAACCAGGTCTGGCAGCCCTACAACGGCGGCTACCGCAACCCCGCCTCAGGCCGCTGCCTCGACGTTCCCGGCTCCTCCACGGCCGACGGCGCGCAGCTCCACCTGTGGGACTGCAACGGCGGCTCCAACCAGAAGTGGACCACTCCGACCGCCGGATGACCCCCGCTCCCGGGTGGTCGGGGGCGAGTCAGTGCCTCAAGTCCGCGTCGCCGTCCCGAAAGGGAGGGCCTCGCCTGAGCGCAGATACTCCCGCAGCCACTGCTCGGTGTTGCTGACGTGCAGCAGTGCGGCGGCCTGGCTGAGGGTGGCGTCGCGGGTGGACAGGGCGTTGAAGATCGCCTCGTGTTCGGCGAGAGTGCGGCCCGCGGCCTGGGTGTCGACCAGACCGCGCCAGATGCGGGCGCGCAGGGTACGGCCGGAGATTCCTTCGAGGAGGGTGAGGAGGGTCTCGTTGCCCGTGGCCGAGATGACGGCGCGGTGGAAGGCCGCGTCGTGGGCGTTGAGGCGTTCGACGTCCTCGCGGGCTTCGCGCATGGCGTCCAAGTGCCGCTTCACTTCGGCCAGTTGGGCTTCGGAGATCCGGGTGGCGGCCAGCGCCGTGGCGACCGGTTCGAGGAGTCGCCGTACCTCCATGAGGTCCTGCAGGGCGACCGAGTCGCCCTGCAGCAGCTCCACCGCACCGCCGAGCCCTTCCAGGAGCAGGCTCGGCTGGAGGCTGGTGACATACGTGCCGTCGCCCCGCCGGACCTCCAGGACCCGCGCGACAGCCAGCGCCTTGACCGCTTCGCGGGCCAGATTGCGGGACAGTCCCAGCTGCGCGGCCAGGTCCTGTTCCGGTGGGAGCTTCGAGCCCGGGGGCAGCGCGCCGGTCCGGATCAGCTCACGGATCTGTTCGATGGCCTTGTCCGTCAGAGACACCGCGTTTCCCTCCCACCGTGCCCCGTCAGCACGTCCGACCTGATCAGCCCCTGAGCGCGGAGATCGTCCCAGAGGCCGTCCGGGACGCGCTGATCATGGAGTGCCACGTTTTGTCTGACCTGTTCCGGAGTCCGCATGCCGAGGGTGATGTTGATGATACTGGGGTGGGTGTGCGGGAAGGCGATCGCGGCGGCGGGCAGAGTCGTTCCGTGCGCCGCGCACACCACCGCGACTGGCCGCCCCCCCCCCGCCCCCGCCGGCGGGGCGCCGGGGCCGGGCCACGGCACGGACCTGGGCGTCGGTGCGGCCCTTGACGAGATCGATGCGGACCAGCGGCATGGCGGAACTCCTTGCTCGGGGTGTGCCTCGGGGGTG
>NZ_JBHYJA010000043.1:67028-91052 GCF_042740355.1 Streptomyces sp. NPDC059010 | reverse complement strand
TAACACGGGGGTGTTTTGGGGGGTTTTTGGGGGGGGGGGGGGGGGGGGGGGGGGGGGGGGGGGGGGGGGGGGGGGGGGCCCGGGGCCCGTTCGGGGGGGGGGTTTCACAAACCGGCCCCCCGGAGACGGCCGCCATGGACCCCGCTCGGGTCCACGGCTGCCGGCCGGGAGCCGTCCCTCCCGGCCGGAGATCAAGTGCCGTACAGCAACGGGAAGTTACTGTGCGGCGATCCGCGCCAGCCGCTGCGCCTGCTCGCGTGTCGAGCGGGCGATCGCGTCCTCGTCGGCCGTGAGCAGCCGCCCGTCCTCGACGATCTGCCGGCCGTTCACGAAGGACGCGGTGACCGGGGCCGCCGCGCCGAAGACCAGCGCGGTCACCGGGTCGGCGATGGAGGCGTGGGCGAGGGTGTCCAGCTTCCAGAGCACCAGGTCGGCGAGCTTGCCGGGCTCCAGCGAGCCGATCTCGGCGGCCCGGCCGAGCACCTGGGCGCCGCCGAACGTGCCGAGGCGCAGCGCCTGGCGGGCGTTCAGGGCGGCCTCGCGGTGGGCGCCGAGGCGGTTGATCAGCAGGGCGTTGCGCAGTTCGGTGTGCAGTTCGCCGGACTCGTTGGACGCGGTGCCGTCGACGCCGAGGCCGACCGGGACGCCGGCGGCGAGCATGTCGGGGACGCGGGCGATGCCGGCGGCGAGGCGGGCGTTGGAGGACGGGCAGTGGGCGACGCCGGTCTTCGTGCGGGCGAAGGCGGCGATGTCGGAGTCGTTCATGTGGACGCAGTGCGCCATCCACACGTCCTCGCCGAGCCAGCCGGTGGACTCGAAGTAGTCGGTCGGGCCCATGCCGAACAGCTCGTGGCAGAACTTCTCCTCCTCCACGGTCTCCGAGCCGTGGGTGTGCATGCGCACGCCGAGGCGGCGGGCGAGCTCGGCGCCCTGCTTGAGGAGTTCGGTGGAGATGGAGAACGGCGAGCAGGGGGCGACGGCGACCTGGGTCATGGCGTCGAAGGAGGAGTCGTGGTGCTGCTTCACCGTCTCCTCGGTCCCGGCGAGGGCACCCTCCAGGGTCTCGACGGCGAAGTCCGGCGGCAGCCCGCCGTCCTTCTCGCTGCGGTCCATGGAGCCGCGGGCGAGGGTGAAGCGGACGCCCATGTCGCGGGCGGCGCCGATGATGGCGCCGGACAGGTCGCCGGAGCCCTGCGGGTAGACGTAGTGGTGGTCCATGGCGGTGGTGACGCCGCCGCGGGCCATCATCGCCAGGGAGCCCTGCGCGGCGGAGCGGACCATCGGCTCGTCGATGCGCGCCCAGGTCGGGTAGAGGGCGACGAGCCAGTTGAAGAGGTTGTGGTCGGTGGCCAGGCCCCGGGTGATCCACTGGTAGAAGTGGTGGTGGGTGTTGATCAGGCCGGGGGTGACCAGGTGCCCGGTGGCGTCGATGCGGCGTACGACGTTGTCCAGGCCCTCGGGGGCCCTGCCCGCGCCGAGCGACTCGATGCGGTTGTCCGCGACGACGATGTGACCCGTGGCGTACTCGGTGTCGTTCGCGTCCACCGTCGCGATCGAACAGTTCTCGATGACGATGCGCTGGGCTGCTGCCATGATTCGTCCTTTGCGCTGTTGTGGAGAGGGCACGGCAGGACCCGGGAGATTTGAGTACCGCGGCCGGATCGGGGGCGTCACCGGCCGCGGGTGCCGATATGTGGAGTTACTACAGGTTGGTGAGGTCCACGGGGATCTTCGGCTCGCACCCGTCCCGCAGAATGGTGGCCTCGATCAGGCCGTAGGGGCGGTCGGCGGCGAAGTACACCTCGTTGTCGTTCTTCAGCCCGAACGGCTCCAGGTCGACGAGGAAGTGGTGCTTGTTCGGCAGCGAGAAGCGGACCTCGTCGATCTCGCTGCGGTTGTTGATGATCCGCGAACCCATCTGGTACAGGGTCTGCTGGAGCGAGAGCGAGTACGTCTCGGCGAAGGCCTGGAGCATGTGCTTCCTGGTCTGCTCGTAGGACTTCTCCCAGTTGGGCATCCGCTGCTCGTCGTCGGTCCAGTTGAACCGCCAGCGGCCGGAGACCTGGGTGGCCAGGATGCGGTCGTACGCCTCCTGGAGCGTCGTGTACTTGTCCTTGACGTAGCCCCAGAACTCGGAGTTGGTCGAGTTCATCACGACGAGGTCCTTGAGGCCGGAGACGACCTCCCACTTCTCACCGTCGTAGGTGATCTGCGTGACCCGCGTCTCCTGGCCCTTGCGGACGAAGGAGTGCTTGACCTCGTCGGCGCCGATGAACTGGGAGTTGGCGTCGGAGGCCGCGATCCGCTCCCAGGCGTACTCCTCGATGCGGATCCGGGCGATCTTGATCGGCTCCTGGCTGGTCACGAAGTGCCGGGCCAGATGGATGCCGAACTGCTCGGCCGACTCGATGCCGTACTCCTTGGCGAACGCGTACACCGTGTTCTTGGTGGTGTCGGTCGGCAGGACGTGGGCGTTGGAGCCGGAGTAGTGGACCTCGTCCATGTCGCCGGAGAGCGCGACGGAGACGTTCAGGTCCTTGATGTGATGGGTGGCGCCGTCCCGCGTGATCTTTACGACTCGGTTCTCGGCCTTGCCGTACTGGTTCTGTCCCAGGATCGTGGGCATGTCTGCTAGCTCCCTCGGTAAACGGAGTAGCCGAACGGGTTGAGCAGCAGCGGTACGTGGTAATGCTCCCCGGCCTTCACGGCGAAGGTGATCGCCACCTCGGGGAAGAACACGGCACCGCTGTCCCGATTCGCGGGGGCGTCCTGCTGCGCATCGGCTTGCTTCTTCTCGAAGTACGGCTCCACCGCGAAGTCGAGCCGTACGTGGGTGGTCCCCTCCGGCAGCGCCGGGAGGTCCTTGCACCGCCCGTCCGCGTCGGTCGCGGAGCCGCCGAGTGCCTGCCATTCGGCATCCCGGCCACTGCGGGCCGCGAGCTGGACGGCGACACCCTCGGCGGGGCGTCCGACGCTGGTGTCCAGGATGTGCGTGGACACGGAAGCGGTGGTGCTGGTGCTCATGGGGTCAGGCTTCCTCTTCGACGATGCGGGCGAGCCGGATACGGTTGATCTTGCCCAGCTCGGTGCGGACGATCTCCCGCTCCTGCTCCGGCGAGTTGCCGATCCGCTCCTTGACCGCGTCGCGCATCTGCTCACCGGTCCGGCCGGTCGCGCAGATCAGGAAGACATGGCCGAACTTGTCCTGGTAGGCCAGGTTGAGTTCGAGCATCTCCGCCTTGAGCTCCTCGGAGGCGCCGGCCATGCCGCGCTGCTCCCGGGCCGACGTCGGGTCGCCCGGCTTGGGGCGGCCGATCGGCGGGTGCCCGGCCATGGCCTCGGCGAGGTCCTCGGCGGTCAGCTCGGCCATGGCGGCGTCGCTGGTGGCGTAGAGGTCGCCGACGGTGGCGTAGGGGCGGGCGGCGAGCAGCCGCTGCACCCAGGCCGTGGCGGCGCACGCCTCGTGGAGAGCGGCGTGCGCCGCGTGCTCCTCCAGGGCGTTGAACCGGGCCAGGCCCGGGTGCGGGGAATTCGACGTCACGGGAGCCTCCGTGGCCGCGAAGGGCCTTCGTGCTGAACGGGCGTGCCGATAGCTAACGCCCTACGACGACGAGACGTCAACACTTTGTTGAAAATTCGCGGTGTCGAACCCGGGCCGAAACCCGGGCCCAGGCCGGACCCAACCCCCTACAGGTCCGCCTCAGGCGTTCTTCTCCCGGTTCAGATAGTTGTAGACCGTGAAGCGGCTCACCCCGAGCGCGCTCGCGACGGTCTCCACACCATGCCGCACGGAGAAGGCGCCGCGCGCCTCCAGGATCCGTACGACCTCCTGCTTGGCCTTGCGGTCCAGATCGGCCAGCGGCTTGCCCTTCCGGCGTTCCATGGCGGCCAGGATGTGGTCCAGGGAGTCCGCCAGCTGGGGCAGGCGTACGGCGACGACGTCCGTGCCCTCCCAGGAGAGCACGACATCCTCGGGGCTCGCCTCGTCGGGCGGGAGTATTTCGCCGCCCATGGCGTCGACCAGCGGCTTCACGGCCGCGATGAAGGGCTCGTCACCGGTGCCGGTCACTGCGCGCCCTCCCCGACCACGTTGACCTGGAGCGAGATCCGGGTGGCGCCGGCCTCCAGGCTCTTGCGCAGCAGGGCGTCCACGGCGGTGAGCACGACGTCGGCACCGCCCTCCGCCGTGTTGCCGAACGGGCCGACGTCCACCTCGTCGAGCTCGGCCGCCTCGATGACCTCGCGGGCGGCCAGCGCATGCGCGGGTGCCTCGTCGAGGTCGAAGGGCTCGGTAGTGAACTCCACTCTCAATCGCACGCGCTCAACCTAACGCGCGCGCGATTGTTCGGGCAGCCCCCGCACCACCTGCCCGAAGCGGCACCCCGGACCGGTCCCGGTCAGCAGATCCGCGGCAGCTGCTCCCCGAGCGGAAGATCGACCACCCGTGTGCCGCCCAGCCCGGTCCGGGCCACGACCATGCCGGGATGGGCCTCGACGGCCTCGCCGATGATCGCGGAGTCCGCGCCCAGCGGGTGGGCCCGCATCGCCTCCAGGACGGCGTCGGCGTGCTCGCGCGGGACGAAGGCCACCAGCTTGCCCTCGTTGGCGATGTACATCGGGTCCAGGCCGAGGATGGCGCAGGCGTTGGCCACGGCGGGCGGGACGGGGACGTCGCGTTCCCGGATGACGACCCCCGCGCCGGAAGCCGCCGCGATCTCGTTGAGCGAGGCCGCGAGGCCGCCCCGGGTGGGATCGCGCAGCACGTGCAGATCCGGGGTGGCCGCGAGCATGGCGTCGACCAGGCCCACGAGCGCCGCGCAGTCGCTCTCGATCTCCACGCCGAATTCCAGGCCCTCCCGCACGCTCATGATCGCCACCCCGTGGACGCCGACGGCGCCGCTGACGATCACGACGTCACCGGGGACGACCCGCTGCGGGCGCAGGTCGACGCCCGCCGGGACGACACCGATGCCGGCCGTGTTGAGGTAGATCCCGTCGCCGTGCCCGGCCTCCACGACCTTGGTGTCGCCGGTCGCCACCTCCACCCCGGCGGTGCGCGCGGCGGCGCCCAGCGCCTCGGCGACCCGGGTGACCGTCTCCAGTTCGACGCCCTCCTCCAGGATGAATCCGCAGGAGAGGTAGGCGGGCCGGGCCCCGCTCATGGCGAGGTCGTTGACCGTGCCGTTGACCGCCAGGTCGCCGATGCTGCCACCGGGGAAGAACAGCGGCCGTACGACATAGGAGTCCGTGGAGAAGGCCAGCCGGGCTCCGCCCAGGGAGAGGACGGCGGCGTCACCCATCTGCGCGAGGGCCTCGCCACCGTAGGCGGGGGCGAAGATCTGCTGGACCAGCTCGGCGGAGAGGGCACCGCCGCCGCCGTGGCCCATGACCACGCGGGGGCGGTCACGCAGCGGCGCCGGGCAGGTCCAGGAGGTCACATCGAGGTCAGACAACGGGGCTCGCCTCCCGGGCGGTGGCGGCGGGCACGTCCAGCCGCCGGTACAGGTAGTACGCCGCGCAGGCGCCCTCGCTGGAGACCATGGTGGCGCCCAGCGGTGTACGAGGGGTGCACAGGGTGCCGAAGGCGGCGCACTCGTGTGGCTTGAGCAGGCCTTGGAGGACCTCTCCGCTTCGGCACTCGGCGGGCTCCTCGGTCCGGATCCCCTCGACCGAGAAGCGGTGCTCGGCGTCGTGTTCGCGGTACTTCGGGGACAGCCGCCAGCCACTGCCGGGGATCACCCCGATGCCCCGCCAGGCACGGTCGGTGACCTCGAAGACGTCCTCCAGCATGGCCCGCGCGGCCGGGTTGCCCTCGGCGCGGACGGCACGGGCGTAGGCGTTGTCGACGGTGTGCTCGCCACGCTCCAGCTGCCCCACGGTGCGGCGTACGCCTTCGAGGATGTCCAGCGGCTCGAAGCCGGTCACCACGATCGGCACCCGGAAGCGCTCCGCCAGCTCCGGGTACTCCCCCATGCCCATCACGCTGCACACATGCCCGGCCGCGAGGAAGCCCTGCACCCGGCAGCTCGGCGAGGACATGATCGCCTCGATGGCGGGCGGGACCCGGACGTGGGACACCAGCATGCTGAAGTTGCGGACGCCGTGCCTTTGGGCCTGATGGACCGTCATGGCGTTGGGCGGTGCGGTCGTCTCGAAGCCGATGCCGAAGAACACCACCTCGCGGTCCGGGTTCTGCTGGGCGATCCGCAGGGCGTCGAGCGGTGAGTACACCACCCGTACGTCACCGCCCTCGCCGCGCACCTGGAACAGGTCACGGCCGGTGCCGGGCACCCGCAGCATGTCGCCGAAGGAGCAGAAGATCACATCGGGGCGGGAGGCGATCTCCAGCGCCTTGTCGATGACCTCCAGCGGTGTCACGCACACCGGACAGCCCGGTCCGTGGATCAACTCGACCTCGTCCGGCAGGAGTTGGTCGAGACCGTGCCGGATGATGCTGTGCGTCTGTCCGCCGCACACCTCCATCAGCGCCCACGGCCTGGTCACCGTGGCGCGGATGTCGTCGAGGAGCCGGCGGGCCAGCTCCGGGTCCTGGAACTCGTCGATGTACTTCACCGGCCGCTCACCTCTTCCAGCGGGTCGACGCCCGCCTCCGCCGCCGCCATCTCCCACGGGTCGCCGAACTCCTCCTGGAGCATGCCGAGTTCGGCGAAGAGCTCCAGCGTCTGCTTGGCCGACTCCTCGTCCAGCCGCTGCAGGGCGAACCCCACGTGGACGATGGCGTACTCGCCGACCTGGAGGTCCGGCAGATACTCCAGGCACACCTCCTTGACCACGCCGCCGAAGTCGACGGTGGCCATCCGGGTGCCGTCGCGTTCCTCGATGTCCAGCACTCTGCCGGGTACCGCCAGGCACATGGGCCTCTCCTGTGGGGTCTCGGGTTGCTCAGTCGTCGGTCGTCTTCCGGGCGGCGACCATCAGCTGGCCCAGCGCCAGGCCGCCGTCGTTGGGGGGTACCAGGTGGTGCCGCAGCACGGTGAAGCCCTCCTGGCGCAGGGCGGCCGAACAGGCCGAGGAGAGCAGCGTGTTGGCGAACACGCCGCCCGTCAGGGCCACCGTGTCCAGCCCGTGCCGCTGCCGCGCCCGGACGCACAGCCGGTGCACCAGTGCGGTGACGGCGCGGTGGAAGCGGGCCGCCACCAGGGCCGGTCCGGCGCCCGCCCGCAGGTCGGCGACGATCGCCGTGAAGAGCGGCGCCGGGTCGGCCCGCACCGGGTCGTCGCCCCGCAGCTCGAAGGGGTACGCCACCGTGTCGTCGGCGGGCGCCCGCAGCGCGGCGGCCTCCAGCTCGACGGCGGCCTGCGCCTCGTAGCCGACCAGCTGGCAGACCCCGGCGAGCGAGGACACCGCGTCGAAGAGCCGGCCCATGCTGGACGTGGGCACGCAGTTCAGGTCGCGGTCCAACTGGCGCTCCAGCAGGCGCAGTTCATCGTGCGGACAGGCGGCCGTGCAGGCGAGGTCGCCGGACCAGGTGAGGCAGGACGCACGCAGCTGGGTCAGCGCCATCCGGTACGGCCTGCGCACGGCCGTGTCGCCGCCGGGCAGCGGGACGTACGCGAGGTGCGCGAACCGTCGGAAGCCGTCGTAGTCCGCGAGCAGGAACTCCCCGCCCCACACGGCACCGTCGTCACCGTGACCGGTGCCGTCGAAGGCGACGCCGATCACCGGCCGGGTGCCGTCGAGGCCGTGCTCGGCCATCACGGCGGCGATGTGGGCGTGATGGTGCTGGACGCGTACGACGGCCCGCCCGGCCGCGTTCCGGTCGGCCCATCCGGCGGAGCGGTAACCGGGATGCCGGTCGCTCACCAGGCTCTTCGGCCGTACCCCGGTGATGGACTCCAGCTGCTCCACGGCGCCTTCGAAGGCGCGCTGCGTCTCCAGGTCGTCCATGTCGCCGATGTGCGCCGACAGCCAGGCCTGCCGTCCCTCGCCGAGACAGAAGGCGTTCTTCAGGTCGCCGCCGACGGCGAGGGCGGGGCGGACGGGCAGCGGGAGCGGGACCGGCAGCGGGGTGTGGCCGCGGGAGCGCCGGATCATCAGCGGCCGCCCGTCGCAGACGCGGACCACGGAGTCGTCGCAGGGCACCTGGATCGGCCGGTCGTGCGTCAGCCAGGCGTCGGCCAGCCGCGCGAGCCGCTCCAGGGCGTCGACGTCGTCGGTGACGATCGGCTCACCGGAGACGTTTCCACTGGTCATGACCAGCATCCGGGGGCCGTCCGGGTCACCGGGAAGCCCGAGCAGAAGGTGGTGCACGGGGGTGTACGGCAGTATCACGCCGAGGTCGGGGCTGCCGGGCGCGACGGCCTCGACGGGGTGCGGTGCGCCGTACGACGGGTCCGGGCGTCGTCGCAGGAGTACGACGGGCCGGACCGGGCCTTCGAGCAGGCCGCGCTCCTCGGGGCCCAGCCGGACGAGGTGCTCGATGTCGCCGGCGCTTCTCACCATGACGGCGAACGGCTTGTTCCCGCGGGCCTTGCGGTGCCGTAGCAGGGCGACCGCGTCCTCGTCGGTGGCGTCGCAGGCGAGGTGGTAGCCGCCGAGGCCCTTCACGGCGAGGATCGCGCCGCGGGCGAGCAGGGCGCGGGCCTCGGTGACCGGGTCAGCCCCGGCGGCGCTCTCGGACCCCGGGACGATCAGACGCAGCCGGGGCCCGCAGGCCGGGCAGGCGACCGGCTGGGCGTGGAAGCGCCGGTCGGCCGGGTCGCCGTACTCGCGGGCGCAGTCGGGGCACATCGGGAAGCCGGCCATCGTGGTGTTCGCCCGGTCGTACGGGACGCCGGTGACGATGGTGAACCGCGGCCCGCAGTGGGTGCAGTTGACGAAGGGGTGGCGGTGCCGCCGGTCGGCCGGGTCGGCCAGTTCGGCGAGGCAGTCGGCGCAGGTGGCGGTGTCCGGGGAGACCAGGGTGCGGGCCGGGCCGCCGGTGCGGGAGGCGAGGATGGTGAACGCCTCGCCCCCGGCGGCGGGCAGCTCCTGATGGTCGACGGACTCCACCTGGGCCAGCGGCGGCGCCTGGAGCGCGAGCCGGTCGCAGAACCGGGCCACGGCCGAGGCGCTGCCCTCGACCTCGGCGATGACGCCCTCGGACGTGTTGGTCACATGCCCGACCAGGGCGAGTTCGGTGGCGAGCCCGTAGACGTACGGCCGGAAGCCCACGCCCTGCACCACGCCCCGGACGACCACCCGTCGGCGGTGCGGCGGGTCCGCGGCGACGGTGGGAGAGTGCGGCGGGGCGCTCACGAGCGGGTGGGGGCCGGGGCCACGGCGTCGGCTGCGGCCGTGTGTGCGTGGGGGTGACCGGCGTGTGCCGCGCCCGTGTGCGTGTGGGTGTGACCGGCATCCGCCGTGCGGGCCATGACCGGTGTGTGCGCAGGGGCGCCCTCCGCCGCGGCGAGCGCCCGGTCGAGCAGTGTGCCGACGCCCCGCTCCCGGCGTGCCGAGGTGAGCACCACCTCCACCCCAGGGTTGACCCGCTCCACGTTCGCCCGGAACGCGTCCTCGTCGAACTCCACCGCGTCGGCGATGTCGGCCTTGGTGACCACGACCAGCTGGGCCAGGCCGAAGGCGGTGGGGTACTTGAGCGGCTTGTCCTCGCCCTCGGTGACGGAGGCGAGGACGACCCTCAGGGTCTCCCCCAGGTCGTAGGAGGCGGGGCAGACCAGATTGCCGACGTTCTCCACGAACAGCAGCCGGGTGTCGTCGGGCAGCCAGCCTTCCAGATGCCCGGCGAGCATCGCCGCCTCCAGATGGCACAGCCCGTCGGTGAGCACCTGCTTGACCGGGACACCGGAACGCGCGAGCCGTGTCGCGTCGTTCTCGGTGGCGAGGTCGGCGGTGAGCGCGGCGACGGGCACGGACCGCTGCCGGGCCAGCAGCAGTTCGCGTTCCAGCAGCGCGGTCTTGCCGCTGCCGGGGCTGGACAGCAGGTTGACGACCGTGGTGCCCCGGGCCGCGAGGTGGGCGCGCAGCAGGTGGGCGCTCGCGTCGTTCTTCGCGAGCACGGCCTGCTGCAGGTCGACGACACGGCACATGGTTCAGCACTCCTCGGAGATCGGTTCGCGGGTGGCGGCGTACGGGTCCTCCCACCGCACCTCGGCGATCTGCAGCTCCCGGCCCGAGATCAGCTCGACGGCCGCGCCCCGGCACTCGGGGCAGCTCAGCCGGGGCGGCATGCCGACGGCCCATTCGTGCGCGCAGGGCGTGCAGCGGGCCCGGCCGGGCACCGGCTCGGTGAGCAGTTCGGCGCCTTCCAGCAGGGTTCCGGCGCAGGCGAGTTCGAAGCAGAAGGCGAGCGAGTCGGGTACGACACCGGCCAGTTCGCCCACCCTGAGCCGTACCGATCGCACGGCGCCGGCGTCCGGTGTCTGTGCGGCGGCGGTCTCCACCTGGTCGATCACGGCCAGCGCGATGGACATCTCGTGCATGGGTCCTCGTCCTCCCGGGGCCGGTCTTCATTAGAGACACACGCCCCGGAAGCGACGGCCCGGCACGCCGTGACCGGGGTGCCGGGTACGCCGTTCGACGCAAGACCGCCGAGCTGTGGGGTCACATCCGGCGGATCCGCAGGTAGCGCCTGAGGTCGGGCAGCACCTGTGCGGCGACGGCGGCCGCAGCCGCCATGGCGGCACCGGCCGCCCCGGCAGCGATGATCTTCTTCATCCCGTCTCTCCTCATGTCGAAGCCTCGGCGCCCGGTGCCTGTGCGACAGCCGGCTCACCGCCCTGCAACAACTCTTCGATCAGCCGAACGGCCCGGGGAACGGCGTCGGACACCGGCGGGCTGAGCCCCATGCCCTCGTCGACCGAGGCCGGTTCGCATCCGACGATCAGAACTCGCCCCGGGGGCTGGCCGACCGTGCCGGCGCAGAGGGTGTCGAGGAGCGCCAGGACGGTGTCGGGGGTCATGCGGTGGCCGTCGATCGCGGGCGCGGCATCGCCGGTGTCACCGGCGCCGGGGCCGTCGTACTCGATGACGTACAGCGTGCCCGGGGCCTCGCCGCGTGCCGTGGCGTCGACGAGGACGAGGGTGTCGTAGCCGTCGAGCAGCTGGTAGGCGAGGTGCACCCCGCGTACGCCGATGTCCACGACCTCGATGTGCGCGGGCTGCCGCCGTTCGGCCAGCCGGCGCGCGGTCTCCACGCCGAAGCCGTCGTCGCCGAGGAAGATGTTGCCGATGCCGGCCACGAGCGTCCGGGTCATCGGGGATCCTCCGCGGGTGCCACTTCGTCCGGCTGGAAGTACAGGTAGCGGCCCTGTTCGCGGCGGATGTCGGCGCCGGGGTCGCCGTCGACGGTCACCGCGAGGTGCACCGTGCCGTCGACGTCGTGCAGGACGGCCTCGACGGTCGCGGTGCGGCCCTTGAGGAACAGGTCCTGGGCGTCGGTGTGCCGCAGGCCGGGGCGCAGTTCCACGCGGCTGCCCTTGCCGACCGACCGGCCGTCGACCGTGACGCGGTCCTGCTCGGGGTCGAAGCCGGCGTCGCTCGCCGGGTCCCACCAGGGGGTGTCGGGGCGCCGCACCCCGAACTCGTCGGGGAAACCGGCGGACTGCCCCGGGGCCTCCCCCGGCTCCCCGGTGACCTCGCGCAGGCCGCGCACCGCGCCGTGCAGGCGTTCCAGCACCTCGGCCGGCATCGAGTCCGCGAGCTCGATGACCGCGGCGGCCCGTGCGTCGGTGCCGCGGGCCTCGCGTTTCTCCTCGTCGGTGAGGGCCGCGGTGCGCAGGGCGAGGATCTCGTCGATCTCGGTGGCGTCGTAGAGGGCGCCCAGGCTCTCGGGGGCGATCGCCGGATGGTCCTCCAGGATGATCGGCGAGGACAGCACCAGGTCCGCGCGGCCGGGTTCGCCGGCGAGCACGGGCCAGGTGTGCAGATTGCGGCAGGCGGCGACAGCACCCTCGGCCCACTCGGGGGGATCGGTCATCGACAGGAAGGAGCCTGCGTCGAGGGCCATGAGGAGGTGGGTGGCGACCAGGGAGTGCGGCAGCGCCGCGTCCCGGTCGGCGGCGTGGCCGTCCGAGGGCGTCCAGTCGGTGGTGTTCTCGATGACGGCGGTGAGCCGTGACACCCGGTAGGGCCCGTCGAGTTCGCGGGCGGAGAGCCGTACGACGCCGCTGACCTCGGCGCTGCGCCGGACCAGTCGGCCGACGGTCCGCCCCGCCGCGTCCAGGACCGGCTCGGTCTCCTCGACGGGGCCCTTGCGGAAGGGGAACTCGACGCCGTCGCCGAGCAGTTGCCCGACCGGCACGACCAGCTCGACGCGCTCCTCGGCGCCTTCGTCCCAGGGCACCAGCACCCGGTCGTCCAGGCCGAGTTCGTCCACGGTCTCGAAGTCGCCGTCGGGCAGGGCGCGTTGCACGGTGCGGCGCCGGGCGTGCAGGAAGCGGACCTCGACCGAGAGGGTCGCGTCCGCTCTGGGCTCCATCAGGCACTCGGTGTGCTGGAAGTCGTGCTCCTCGCGCTCGGCGCCCCAGGCGGGCGGCACCAGCACGCCGAACTGCCAGCGCAGCCGGTTCTTGGCGGCCGAGGCGCGGTACGGGTAGAGCACATAGCCCTCGAAGAGCACGGCGTCGGCCACCTGCCGGGCGAGGGCGAGCCGCTCCTCGGTCTCGGGGGCGAACGCGGTCACGGTCACGGATCGGTCCTTCCGATTGTGGCGGTGAGTGCGCGCAGCGGGTCGTTGCCCTCGGGTGCGGGCGGGGCGGCCGTGTCGAGCAGCGCCTTCAGCGTCGCCTCCCAGGAGGGCAGGGCGTGCCGTGAGCGGTAGGCGAGCAGGGCGTCCATGGTGTCGCGCGGGAGCCGGATCCAGCCGCAGCCGGGGAAGTGCTGCTCGACCATCTCCCGCCAGGCGGCGACCGGCATCCGGTACGACGCCTCCCGGTCCCACGGCACGGGCTCGACGCGGAAACCGCCGGCGCCGGTGAAGGCCGTACCGGAGAACAGCATCAGCAGCGGGACCTCGCCGTCGGTGAGGGCGTCGAGGTAGCGGCTGGCGGCGATGTCCATGTCGTAGGTGCAGGGGACGACGAGGTCGGTCTCGGTCTCGCCGGTGAAGCTCGGCACCATCAGCTGGACCTGGGCGAACTGCACCGGCTGAAGCGTGCTGCCCCACCGGGAGCGCTCGCCGAAGAGGTCGGTCAGACCGTCGGCCTCGGCGGGGGTGTAGCCCCGGCGGGCGGGTTCGATCCGGATCTGGCAGCGCAGCGCGAGGGCGTGCACGGGGGAGTCACCGGAGGCGGTGACGCGCAGCCGGAAGACGAGGGTGGGCCCGGCGGCGTACCGGTCGGCACGGACGCCGACGCAGGCGAAGGAGAACTCGGTCACGCCCCCTCCCGCGGTTCGGCAACGCCCTGAAGGGGCGCGGGGCTGTACTTGATTTGCGGCTGCCGCAGCGTGGGCGCGACCAGCCTCGACGGCGCAGCGGACGAACGACTGCGGACGTGCGCGAAGAACGCGTCCAGCGCACCCCGCGCCTCCGCCCCGCCATCGAAGCCCTGCCACAACATCCGCATCCGCCCGACGAGTTCGTAGCAGATGTCGATCGGCACGAGATGGCACTCAAAGGCGTCACCGTCACGCCGCAGCAACAGCGCCTCCACATCGGGTTGCAGAAGCGCGGCGAGCCGACTGCCCCCGAGGACTTGCTCGAAGGCGGCCGGTTCCAGTTCGCTCTCGGTCGCGCCGGCCGGACTGGGATACAGGGCGACCAGTCGATCGAGCGCGGTGTTGCGGAAGAAGAAGGCGACACCGACCGGAATCCGCAGCGCGTCCCACGCCCGCGCGTCGAGGCGGTGGTCGGGGTCGGTGAGATAGCGGGCCGGTACCGCGCGGAAGCGACCCGCGGCGCCCGGTTTCTCCATGAGCACCGCGCAGGCGGGGCAGACGCAGACCAGGGCGCGCTTCTCGGCGTCGACCATGTGGCGGTGGCCCTCGGGCACCACGACCGCGCACAGCTCGCACCGCTCGGGCTGCGACGGACGCTCGGTGAGGAACCTCCGCAGGCCGGCCGCGGCCCCGGTCACCGGGCCCCCGTCGACGCGGGACCGATCTGCAGCAGGGTCGGCGCCTGCTCGACCTCGACGGCCGTGACCTCCGGTGCGAAGCACAGCAGCGCCGCCCGGGCGGCCTCGCCCGCGCCCGCCCCGGAGCCACAGCCGCAACCGGCGCTCGTGCCGGCGCGCAGCGTCAGGGTGCCGCTGTCCTCGTCGAAGGCCACGACGTCCAGGTCGTGATCCCGCACGCTGTCGAGGGCCCGGCGGATCCGGGTGTCGCGGTCCTCGGGGTGCAGGTCGTGCAGGACGAGCAGGCTCGCGACGAGTTCGTCGCCGAGGAGCCGTGGCAGTGGTTCGCCGGGCGCGGCCGACAGCAGGTGCAGGGTGCGGGCCAGTCCGGAGCCGTAGAAGTCCATGAGGGACCGGACGAGTTCCTCGGCCGCGGTGACGGCGGCCGGGTTGCCGAGCGCGGTCAGCCGGTCGAGCACCTCCTCGATCCGGCGGCCGGTCTCCTCCGCGGTCACCGGCCGCGCCGTCGTCGTCGCGCTCATCCGCCCAGTCCGCTCAGGCCGGTGGGCACATGCAGGCTCTTCACGGTCTTGCCGCCGCCGACGTACATGTGGACGCCGCAGGGCAGACAGGGGTCGAAGCTGCGGACGGCGCGCATGATGTCGATGCCCTTGAAGTTCTCCGGGGAGTTCTCCTCGAAGATGGGGGTGTTCTGTACGGCGTCCTCGTACGGGCCCGGGGTGCCGTAGCTGTCGCGGACGCTGGCGTTCCAGGGGGTGGGCGGGTACGGGTGGTAGTTGGCGATCTTGCCGTCGCGGATCACCATGTGGTGGGAGAGGACGCCGCGGACGGCCTCGGTGAAGCCGCAGCCGATGCTCTCGTCCGGGACCTCGAACTTCTCCCAGGTCTGGGTGCGTCCGGCGCGGACCTCCTCCAGGCCCTTCTCGGCGCAGTGCAGGGCGACGGCGGCGGCGTACGCCTGGAAGTAGGTGCGCGCGCGGTTGCGTTCGAGCGCGTTGGACCACTGCGGGATCTTCCACTCGAAGGTGGTCTCCGGCTTGGTCATGGTGCGGGGCAGGTTGATGACGACGCTGTGGCCGGTGGCCTTGACGTACCCGATGTCGACCAGTCCGGACAGGGCGGTGGACCACAGGCGGGCGATGGGGCCGCCGCCGGTGTCCAGGGCGAGGTGCTCCTTGCCGTCGAACCAGCGCGGGGACATCACCCAGCTGTACTTGTCGTCGAAGTTCCGCTTCTGCGGGGCGGGGATGGTGTGCTGGTTCCAGGGGTGGCGCGGGTCGACCGGGTTGCCGAGCGGGTCCTGGGTGACGAACTGCTCCTGGCCCTCCCAGTCCTCGTAGTAGGAGCTGCCGAGCAGGATGCGGATACCGAGGTTGATCTCGGTGAGGTCGTTGGTGACCAGCTTGCCGTCTACGACGATGCCCGGGGTGACGAACATCTTCCGTCCCCAGTCGGTCATGTTGGCGTAGGTGAAGTCGCAGTACTCGGGGTCGTTGAGCGCGCCCCAGCAGCCGAGCATGACGCGGCGGCGGCCGACCTCCTCGTAGCCGGGGAGGGCCTCGTAGAAGAAGTCGAACAGGTCGTCGTGCAGGGGCACGACCCGCTTCATGAACTCCACGTACCGCATGAGGCGGCTCATGTAGTCCGTGAAGAGCTGTACGGAGGCGACCGTGCCGACGCCGCCCGGGTAGAGCGTGGAGGGGTGCACATGGCGCCCCTCCATCAGGCAGAACATCTCCCGTGTGTAGCGGCTCACTTGGAGGGCCTCGCGGTAGAACTCGCCCTCCAGCGGGTTCAGCGAGCGCATGATGTCGGCGATGGTGCGGTAGCCGTGTTCGGCGGCGTGCGGGGCCTCGGTGCGCTCGGCGAGTTCGAGGACGCCGGGGTTGGTCTCCTTGACCATCTTCTCGCAGTAGTCGACCCCTACCAGGTTCTCCTGGAAGATGTTGTGGTCGAACATGTACTCCGCGGACTCGCCGAGGTTGATGATCCACTCACCGAGGTGCGGGGGCTTCACGCCGTACGCCATGTTCTGCGCGTACACCGAGCAGGTGGCGTGGTTGTCACCGCAGATCCCGCAGATGCGGCTGGTGATGAAGTGGGCGTCGCGGGGGTCCTTGCCGCGCATGAAGACGCTGTAGCCGCGGAAGACGGACGACGTGCTGTAGCACTCGGCGACCCGCTTCTGCTTGAAGTCGATCTTCGTGTGGATGCCCAGGCTGCCCACGATCCGGGTGATCGGATCCCAGGACATCTCCACCAGGCCGCTGCCGTCGCCGGCCGCCTTCGTCTTCGCTGCCATCGTCGTTTGCCGTGCCCTTCGTTGCGCGGGAGGTTCGGGTGGGGTGTGTCGGGGGTGCACGAAGCACAGGCGGATCAGAAGTGGCGGGGCATCACCAGGGGGGCCGGTAGCCGGTGGTGATCTTCTCTCCGGTACGGCGCCACCTGGGCTCCTTGTCCACCGTCCGGCTCGTGATGTGCCGCAGCCTGCGGATGACGGAGCCGTAGACGGAACTGCCCGAGACGGACAGCCTGGCGCCGGGCGGTTCGTCCATGAACGGCATGAACTTGTCGGGGAAGCCGGGCATGGTGCAGGCGATGCAGATGCCGCCGACGTTCGGGCAGCCGCCGATGCCGTTCATCCAGCCGCGCTTGGGCACGTTGCACTTCACGACCGGGCCCCAACAGCCCACCTTGACCAGGCACTTCGGGGAGTCGTACGACTCCGCGAACTCACCCTGCTCGTAGTAGCCGGCCCGGTCGCAGCCCTCGTGCACGGTGGCCCCGAACAGCCAGGTCGGGCGCAGCTTGTCGTCCAGCGGGATCATCGGGGCGGCGCCGGTCGCCTGGTAGAGCAGGTAGGTGAGGGTCTCGGCGAAGTTGTCGGGCTGGATCGGGCAGCCGGGGACGCAGACGATGGGGATGCCCGCCTTGGACGTCCAGTCCCAGCCGAGATAGTCCGGGACGCCCATGGCGCCGGTGGGGTTGCCGGCCATCGCGTGGATGCCGCCGTAGGTGGCGCAGGTGCCGATGGCGACGACGGCGAGGGCCTTGGGCGCGAGCCGGTCGATCCACTCGCTGGTGGTGATCGGCTGCCCGGTCTCCGGGTTGTCGCCGAAGCCGCACCAGTAGCCCTCGGGCTTGATCGCCTCGTTGGGGATGGACCCCTCGACGACCAGCACGAACGGGTCGATCTCGCCGCGCTCGCCCTTGAAGAACCACTCGATGAACGTGTCCGCGCCGCCGACCGGGCCGCACTCGAAGTCGATGAGCGGCCAGTGCACCTGGATCTTGGGCAGGCCCGGCAGGGCACCGAGGACGATCTCCTCGATGCTCGGCTGCATGGCCGCCGTCAACGCGACCGAGTCGCCGTCGCAGCTCAGCCCCGCGTTGATCCAGAGGATATGGATCGGGGGTGTCTCTTCGGCGGGCGCGCCTGTGGTGTCCGCCGCGCCGACCGTGTCCGGCGTCGCCTCAGTCATGGGACCGCCTCCTGGGGAGGTAAGGGATGAAGGCCCGCATATCGGGCCCTCGGATTCTTCGTATCAGCCGTTCGGTCGGGGTGAAACACGACCGTGGGCCGATCGGGTGACGTCTGCGGCGGAGGTGGGAGGGCCGGTTTAAGCGACCGGAGGCGCGGTGAGGTGCGGCGGCGTGAGAGGGGACGACGTGAGATGTGGCGGCGTACACCGGGGCCGTTCCTTGTGGACGAAGGCGCGGCGCAGGGCGTGGTACGGGGCGTCGGGGTCGTCGAAGGTGCGGCGCATGCGGGCCAGCTCCCGCTCACGGAAGGCGGCGAGGGGCGTCGTGGCCTCCAGCCGGTCCAGGTCGGTCTTCTTGGCGGCGATCCGGGAGGCCGTCGCCGGGAGTGACGCCAGCCGTGCCGCCAGGGCGCCGGCCTCCCCCGCGAAGTCGCCGGGGCCGCAGTCGAGCACGCGGTCGGCCAGTCCGAGGCTCAGGGCGCTCGCCGAGCTGACGGGCAGCGCCTCCCGCATGAGCCGTTCGGCCACGGCGGGGCCCACCCTGCGGGGCAGTGTGTACGTCCAGTACTCCGAGCCGTACAGCCCCATCAGCCGGTAGTGCGGGTTGAGTACGGCCCCGGAGCGGCACCACACCTCGTCGGCCGCGAGGGCGAGCATGACGCCGCCCGCCGCGGCGTTTCCGGCGACGGCCGAGATCACGAGCCGGTCCGTGGTGGTGAGGACGGCCTCGACCAGGTCGTCGATGGCGTTGATGTTCGCCCAGGACTCGGCGGCGGGGTCGGCGGCGGCCTCGATGACGCCCAGGTGGATCCCGTTGGAGAAGAAGTCCCGCTGTCCGCCCAGCACCAGCACCGAGGTGGGGCGGGTGCACGCCTCCCGGTAGGCGTCCAGGAGGCGCCGGCACTGCTCGGTACTCATGGCGCCGCCCGGGAAGGAGAACGACAGGAGGCCGACGTTCCCGTCCTCCCGGTAGCGGATGTCCGTCCAGGTGCGCTCCCGTGCGTCGGGCAGCCGGGGCGGCGCGTGCTCGGGCAGGGGCGGCAGCCGGTCCCCCAGGGCTTTCACCGCGGGGAGCTTGAAGGTGGGCGGCCGCCCGGGCAGCCGTCGGGGCCGCAGTTCGGGGATCCACACGGCGCCGTCCGTCGTGGCCCGGCAGATCGCCCCGGCCCGGGTGGCCAGGAGCTCGCCCGGGCGGCCGCGCAGGGAGCTCTCGGGGTGGCCGCCGTGCAGATACCACTCACCGCCGAGCAGCACGTCCAGCACACCGGGCTGCGAGTCCGCCGCCCGCAGCCTGCGGACGACGGTGTCCGTGGAGTCCGCGGCCCAGTCGATCCGCCGGACGCCCTGGTCGAGATACGGCCGGACGCGCACCGGCACGCCGTCCAGGCCCGCCTCGTCCTGCCTGCGGGGAACGTACGTGCCGCCCGCGAAGCGCTCCACGGCGAGGAGCACGGCCTCGACCGCGGCGTCGGCGACCTCGCCCCGGTACAGCTCGCTCTTGGCCACCGGGGGAACCGGGCACGGCACCCAGGCCCACACGTCGCCCGCGTCCATCTCCGCGTCGGCCTGCAGGACCGTGACACCCCAGCGCTCGGCGCCCTCGTGGATCGCCCAGTCCAGGGAGGACGGCCCCCGGTCGCCGAGCGGACCGGGATGGACGATGAGGCAGGGGTGCGCCGCCCACACCTCTTCGGGGATCGCCGTCTTCAGCATCGGCGCCACGATGAGCTGCGGTCGGTGCCGCCGTACGGCGTCCGCGAGGGAGCCTGCGGTCGGGCCGTCCGGCAGGGCGAGTTCCACCGCCACCCGGTGACCGCGGTCACGCAGCTCCGCATGGACACGCTGGGTGAGACTGTTGAACGCGCTGGCCACTAACAGGATCTGCACGGCTGCCTCCAGGCGGACGAACGGCAGCCGGCCCTGACCGCCCGACCGCGATCCTCGGTCAGTTCGACGTGCCGGACTCGGTGACAGACGGCGAGGTCATCCGAAAGCGACGGACGATCCGCCGACCGGCCTCACCGCGAGCCGGTCATGCGCTGCCAGAGGGAGCGGGTGGCTCCAAAACCCGTCTCGTGGGTCCAGACGTGGGTGCACGAGCGGCACTGCAGATGCAGCAGGCTGCCCGTGGTGGAGAGCAGGTAGCGCCAGTGCTCGGAGCAGGTGCGGTCCTGCTCGCAGTCGCCGCAGCCCTGCCGGTCGTCGCAGTTCGGGCAGGCCACCCAGGCGCGGCGCCCGATGTCGGCCTGTGGGTCACGGGGCAGCAAGTCCGCCCCCTCTCGGCGGGAGCACACCGGCCGCGACCAGTTCGTCGTGGACGCGCTGCTGCTCCGCGTCGAGCCCGGAGTACAGCAGCTCGTACGCCTCCTCCTCGCCGCGCAGCGCGGCGACGGGGTCCCAGTCCGGGCCCAGGGCGTCCAGGACGTGCGCCCGCCGGAGCATTTCGTGTGCGCTCAGGTCGACGGTGAACTCGACCGGAGCGGAGCCGTGGGAGGACATGCGATCGAACGTAGGTAAGCCTTCGTGGCCGCGGCAAGGGCGGGTGGGGGAAGTCACAGCAGGTCAGCGGTGGCGATGAGGCCGGCTTCACGGTCCGAGTTCGGCGTTTTTGCGGGGTCCTCCTCTTGACAAGGCACGACACACGACGGCAATCTTCCATTAAGCAGAAACGAACTTCCGCAATACGGAATCTCGACACGGAAGGGAGCGCCGACCCTCATGGGATTTGCAGAGCAGCGCTTCAACGTCAACCTGTCGATCCTCTTCACGGAACTCCCGCTCCTGGAGCGCCCCGCGGCCGCCGCCGCGGCCGGCTTCACCGCGGTCGAGCTGTGGTGGCCCTGGGTCGACTCCCCCACCCCCGAGCAGTCCGAGCTCGACGCCCTGAAGAAGGCGATCGAGGACGCGGGCGTCCAGCTCACGGGCCTGAACTTCTACGCCGGTCAGCTGCCCGGCCCCGACCGCGGCGCCCTGTCGATCCCGGGCGCGGAGTCGGAGAGGTTCCGCGCCAACATCGACGTGGCCGCCACCTTCGCGGCCTCGCTCGGCTGCAAGGCGCTCAACGCCCTGTACGGCAACCGCGTGGACGGCGTGGACCCGGCCGAGCAGGACGCGCTGGCGCTGGAGAACCTGGTGCTCGCGGCCCGGGCCGCCGACCGGATCGGCGCGATTCTCCTCGTCGAAGCGCTGAACAAGCCCGAGTCGCCGCTCTACCCGCTGGTGAGCGCGCCGGCCGCGGTCGGGATCGTCGACAAGGTCAACGAGGCGACCGGGCTGGGCAACGCGAAGTTCCTCATGGACCTGTACCACCTGTCCATGAACGGCGAGGACCTGCCCGCGGTGATCGAGGAGTACGCCTCGAAGACCGGCCACGTCCAGATCGCCGACAACCCGGGCCGCGGCGCCCCGGGCACGGGCTCGCTGCCCCTCGCGGACCTCCTCGACCAGCTGAAGAAGGCGGGTTACGACGGCTGGGTCGGCCTTGAGTACAAGCCGGGCGACCGCCCGAGCGCCGAGGCCTTCGACTGGCTGCCCCGCTGACCCCTAATTACCGAAAGGCACCACACCATGACCAACACGCTTGCAGATTCCTCCCACCCGACCCGCCCGGCGATTGCGTGGATCGGCCTCGGCATCATGGGCTCCCCCATGTCCG
The DNA here is from genome assembly GCF_042740355.1 of Streptomyces sp. NPDC059010. Taxonomy (NCBI): domain Bacteria; kingdom Bacillati; phylum Actinomycetota; class Actinomycetes; order Kitasatosporales; family Streptomycetaceae; genus Streptomyces; species Streptomyces sp. NPDC059010. The sequence continues at coordinate 69,879 of NZ_JBHYJA010000043.1, read as the reverse complement.
AGAACCTGATCAAGGCGGGTTACCAGGTCACCGGCTTCACCCTGGAGCAGGACAAGCTGGACCGTCTCACCGCGGCCGGCGGCACGGCCGCCGCCTCGATCGCCGAGGCCGTGCGGGACGCCGATGTCGTCATCACGATGGTCCCGGCGTCCCCGCAGGTCGAGGCCATCTCCTACGGCCCCGACGGCATCCTGGAGAACGCCAGGTCCGGCGCCCTGCTGATCGACATGTCCTCGATCACCCCGCAGACCTCGGTCGATCTGGCCAAGGCGGCGCAGGGCAAGGGCATCCGCGTGCTGGACGCCCCGGTGTCCGGCGGTGAGGCCGGCGCCATCGAGGCCGTACTGTCGATCATGGTCGGCGGCGAGCAGGCCGACTTCGACGAGGCGAAGCCGCTCTTCGACGCGCTCGGCAAGACCATCGTGCTGTGCGGTCCGCACGGCTCGGGTCAGACCGTGAAGGCGGCCAACCAGCTGATCGTCGCCGTGAACATCCAGGCGTGCGCCGAGGCCGTGGTCTTCCTGGAGAAGTCCGGCGTGAACCTGCAGGCCGCCCTGGACGTCCTCAACGGCGGTCTGGCGGGCTCCACCGTGCTGACGCGGAAGAAGGACAACTTCCTGAACCGCGACTTCAAGCCGGGCTTCCGGATCGACCTGCACCACAAGGACATGGGCATCGTCACGGACGCCGCCCGCAACGTCGGCGCGGCCCTGCCCGTCGGCGCCGTGGTCGCCCAGCTGGTCGCGGCCCTGCGCGCGCAGGGCGACGGCGGCCTGGACCACTCGGCCCTGCTGCGGGCCGTGGAGCGCCTGTCCGGCGCCCAGGTCTGATCCACCCCCGAGACTTCCGGGCGGCGCCTCGCTGACACCTGTCCTGTCGCGCCCAGGCGGGGCGCCGCCCGGAATCGACCGCTGCAAACAACTTCAACAAACTGTTGACGCACAGATTCCCTCACTTCTAGGCTCCACCAAGCGGAAATAGTTTTCCGCTGCCACCAGCACGGAAGTGCCACCGCACGGAAGGTCCCCGATGTCGAAGCGCGTGCTCACGACCGAGGCCGGCGCCCCGGTCGCCGACAACCAGAACTCAGCGTCCGCCGGCGTCGGCGGCCCGCTCCTCCTCCAGGACCAGCATCTGCTGGAGAAGCTGGCGCGCTTCAACCGCGAGCGCATCCCGGAGCGCGTGGTGCACGCCCGGGGCTCCGGCGCGTACGGCCACTTCGAGGTGACCGACGACGTCACCGGCTTCACCCACGCCGACTTCCTGAGCGAGGTGGGCAAGCGGACCGAGGTGTTCCTGCGCTTCTCGACGGTCGCCGACAGCCTCGGCGGCGCGGACGCGGTCCGCGACCCGCGCGGCTTCGCCCTCAAGTTCTATACGGCCGAGGGCAATTACGACCTCGTCGGGAACAACACCCCGGTGTTCTTCATCAAGGACCCGATCAAGTTCCCCGACTTCATCCACTCGCAGAAGCGCGACCCGTTCACCGGCAAGCAGGAGCCGGACAACGTCTGGGACTTCTGGGCGCACGCCCCCGAGGCCACGCACCAGGTGACCTGGCTGATGGGCGACCGCGGCATCCCGGCGTCGTACCGCCACATGAACGGCTACGGCTCGCACACCTACCAGTGGACGAACAACGACGGCGAGGCCTTCTTCGTCAAGTACCACTTCAAGACCAACCAGGGCATCCGCTGCCTGAGCGCCGAGCAGGGCGCCGAGCTCGCGGGCAAGGACCCCAACTCCCACCAGACGGACCTGCTCCAGGCCATCGAGCGGGGCGTGCACCCGTCCTGGACCCTCTACGTCCAGCTCATGCCGGCGGCCGAGGCTGCCGACTACCGCTTCAACCCGTTCGACCTCACCAAGGTCTGGCCGCACAAGGACTACCCGCTGCAGCGGGTGGGCCGCCTGGTCCTGGACCGCAACCCGGACAACGTCTTCGCCGAGGTCGAGCAGGCCGCGTTCTCCCCGAACAACTTCGTGCCGGGCATCGGTCCTTCCCCGGACAAGATGCTCCAGGGCCGCCTGTTCGCCTACGCGGACGCGCACCGCTACCGCCTGGGCGTCAACCACACCCAGCTCGCGGTGAACGCGCCGAAGGCGACGAGCGCGCAGAACTACGGCCGTGACGGCTTCATGGCGACCAACTCCCAGGGCCGCGGCGCGAAGAACTACGAGCCGAACTCCTACGACGGCCCGGTGGAGACCGGCCGCCCGCTGTCGGCCCCGCTGGCGGTGACCGGCCACACGGGCACCCACGAGGCCCCGCTCCACACCAAGGACGACCACTTCTTCCAGGCCGGCGAGCTGTACCGGCTGATGTCCGCCGAGGAGAAGTCCCGTCTGATCGCGAACATCGCCGGTGGCCTGTCCCAGGTCTCCCGCGACGACGTGATCGAGAAGAACCTGGCCCACTTCCACGCCGCCGACCCCGAGTACGGCAAGCGCGTGGAGGAGGCGGTCCGCGCCCTGCGCGAGGACTGAACCCCCCAGGCTGCGCCCTGATTCTGACGGGAGGTCGGATTCAGGACGCACCGCCCGGGCTCCATGGCCGGCCGACCCGGATGAGGGGTGGTCGCTCGGCAAGGGCACGGGCAACACGAGGACCGCGGCGGTGTGCGAGCCAGTGCGGTGGTAAAGGTCCCGGCCTCCTTCTCGACCTGAGGGAAGGAGCCCCCGGTTCCATCGCAGCCGCCGCGGTCCCAAACCCTCCCCCCAGACCCCGTCCGGCGGCGCGAATGTCCTGTCGCGCCCAGCCTCGCACCGCCGGACGGCCACAACCGAATACCTCACCGGCCGAGGAGAGGGCGGGGGGGGGGGCGGGCCGGCCGCCCGCGCAGGGCGGGGT
>NZ_JBHYJA010000043.1:66587-67018 GCF_042740355.1 Streptomyces sp. NPDC059010 | reverse complement strand
CGCGACCCCCTCCCCCCCCCCCCCCCGCCCCGGCGCTTCTCGGCGTTGTGAGGGCGGGGCGCGGAGGCGTGGGGGGCGCGAAGATGTGCGGCGCGGAGACGCGGGCGCGGAGACATGGGTGCGCGCACTGCTGAAGGCGTAGGGCGTCTACGCAATCCTCAAATCAAGCTCTGAATGTCGTTCAAGAGGCTTCAACCACCGCCGTACACGGGCAGATTGTCGTCACACGGGGCCCGCCGGCACGGGGGCGGCGGGCCTCGACGGGGGAAGCACGATCCACGGGGGAAGCACGGTTAACGGGGGAAGCACAGTTCACGGGGGAGCACGAAAAGGGGGGGGGGGGGCGCCCGCGCGGGGAGGGCCCCCCCCCCCCCGCCGCGGGGGGGCTGAGCCCGACGCCCGCACACCGGCACGAGCAAGAACGCCGACCC
>NZ_JBHYJA010000043.1:0-66577 GCF_042740355.1 Streptomyces sp. NPDC059010 | reverse complement strand
GTCCAACCTCTCGGTTGGACCGCCCCTCACCGTTCGGGCGGGTCGGATCGACCGCGTCAGGCCTTCAGCGTCCTGATCGACGTCGGCGCGTGGCCGGGCTCGGTCGCGAGCTCCTCGAACTCGACGACGTTGCTGATGTCGTTGGTCGTGGACATGGAGATGTTGGTGACGCGCTCCAGGATCGCCTCGACCACCACCGGGACCTGGTGCTCCTGGGCGAGCTTCTTGGCCTGCTCCAGGGCCGCGCCCAGGTCGGCCGGGTCGGTCACCCGGATCGCCTTGCAGCCGAGGCCCTCGGCGACCTTGACGTGGTCGACGCCGTAGACGCCCAGCTCGGGCGAGTTGATGTTCTCGAACTCCAGGTTGACCTGGAAGTCGATCTCGAACGCCCGCTGCGCCTGACGGATCAGACCCAGGTAGGAGTTGTTCACCAGGACGTGGACGTACGGGATCCGGTGCTGGGCACCGACCGCCAGCTCCTCGATCATGAACTGGAAGTCGTAGTCGCCGGACAGGGCGACGACCTGGGCCTCCGGGTCTGCCTTGGCGACGCCCAGCGCGGCCGGGATGGTCCAGCCGAGGGGGCCCGCCTGGCCGCAGTTGATCCAGTGCCGCGGCTTGAAGACGTGCAGCATCTGGGCGCCGGCGATCTGGGACAGGCCGATCGTCGAGACGTAGCGGGTCTCGGGACCGAACGCCTTGTTCATCTCCTCGTAGACGCGCTGCGGCTTGATCGGGATGTCGTCGAAGTGCGTACGACGCTGGAGAGTCGCCTTCTTCTCCTGCGCGGACGCGGCCCAGGCGGAGCGGTCGGGCAGCTTGCCGGCCGCCTTCAACTCCCGTGCCACCTGCACGAACAGCTGCAGCGCCGCCTTCGCGTCCGACGCGATGCCGTAGTCCGGCGCGAAGATCTTGCCGATCTGGGTGGGCTCGACGTCGACGTGGACGAACTTCCGGCCGGCCGTGTAGACGTCCAGCTTGCCGGTGTGGCGGTTGGCCCAGCGGTTGCCGATACCGAGGACGAAGTCGGACTCCAGGAAGGTCGCGTTGCCGTAGCGGTGCGAGGTCTGCAGGCCGACCATGCCGGCGTTCAGCTCATGGTCGTCGGGGAGCAGGCCCCAGCCCATCAGGGTCGGGACGACCGGCGTGCCCGTCAATTCCGCGAACTCCACCAGGAGTTCGGCGGCATCGGCGTTGATGACACCGCCGCCCGCCACGATCAGCGGCCGCTCGGACGCGTTCAGCATCCCGATCGCCTTCTCGATCTGGGCGCGGGTCGCGGCCGGCTTGTAGACCGGGAGGGGCTCGTAGGTCTCCGGGTCGAACTCGATCTCCGTCAGCTGGACGTCGATCGGCAGGTCGATCAGGACCGGGCCGGGACGGCCGGAGCGCATCAGGTGGAAGGCCTGCTGGAAGACGCCGGGGACCTGGGCGGCCTCCAGGACGGTCACCGCCATTTTCGTCACCGGCTTGGCGATCGAGGCGATGTCGACGGCCTGGAAGTCCTCTTTGTGGATCACGGCGGTCGGCGCCTGGCCCGTGATGCACAGGATCGGGATCGAGTCGCCGATGGCGGAGTACAGGCCGGTGATCATGTCGGTGCCGGCCGGGCCGGACGTGCCGATGCAGACACCGATGTTGCCGGCGTGGGTGCGGGTGTAGCCCTCGGCCATGTGCGAGGCGCCCTCCACATGGCGGGCGAGGGTGTGCTGGATGCCGCCGGACGCCTTGAGAGCCGCGTAGAAGGGGTTGATCGCCGCGCCCGGCACACCGAACGCGTTGCTGACGCCCTCGCGCTTGAGGATCTCGACTGCCGCTCGGGCAGCGGTCATACGAGCCATTGAGTACTCCTGCTTCGGCTGTCGGATTCGCACTCCCGTCGCGCCCCGCGGTGAGCAATTCCGTGACGATGACATCCGCGAGACCAGCCGGCCATCCGGCCAGCGTTTCCGTATCGCGGAAATTCTTTTCTACTATCTGGAAGCAATGTAAGTGGGCGGGTGAAGACCGTCAAGGGGCGGACAACCGGGCGGGTCCTGGAGGACGATGGGAACGGTGTCCGATGCGAGGTCGTCCTGGAGTGGCCATGTCCGAGAGCGTGTCGGTGCGCTGCCCGGCCTGCCGGCGCGAGCATCTCTACGAGGCACCGGCCTATCCGTGTGAGTGCGGGGCGCCCGTCGCACCGTCACTGGATCCGCACGGGACCGCGACGGCCGTCACGCACCGCTCCTGGGAGGACGAGTGGGTCGCCGTGCGCTGCACGACCTGCGGCCACAAGGGCGAGTGGCCCCGACCGGAGCTGGGATGCGACTGCGGGGCGGTGCTGCGGATTCCGGTGACGCGGGGCGCGACGGGGAAGGCGGAGGCGGCCGAGGCGCCTGACGGCTCTGGGAAAACCACGGGGGCGCGGCAGGACACCTCGGCCTCGGACTCCTCCCGGCCGCGGACGGCTCCCACCCAACGCCGCGCCTTCCAGCCCATCACGATCCGTACCGCGCGCGACGCGGTCACGGCAGCCGCCGTCTATCTGCGCTGGCTCGGCTACCGGGACATCCGCCGCGCCGACCAGCGGCCGCCGACCGGGATCGGCATCGCCGCCCACGGGCTGCTCGCGCAGGTCGATCCGACGGTGCGTCCGGCCTCCCTGCGGGACGTGGAGTGCCTGTGGCTGACGGCCATGACGGAGTCCACGGCCTGCGTCTACTTCTCCCTCGCCGGATACGCCCCCGACGCCCGCACCCGCGCCGACTCCCTGGGCGTCCCGCTGTTCGTCCTCGACCTCACGGGCACGCCCCAGCCGGTCAACAGCCTGGCCGACGAGCTGGACGCGACGGGCGCCCGGTAATCCGCTCGCGCCCGGCGCGGTCCCCGGCGGACACTCGGCACATGCGCATCCGCCCCGCTCTGCCGGACGAACTCCCCGCCCTCCAGGACATCGAGCGTGCCGCCGGAGCCGCCTTCCGCGACCTCGGCATGGCGGCGATCGCCGACGACGAGCCGCCCGCCCTGGACGTCCTGGAGCACTACCGCCGGGCCGGCCGCGCCTGGGTCGCCCACGACGACGGTGACCGTCCGGTCGGCTATCTGATCTGCGAGCCCGTGGACGGCGCCCTGCACATCGAGCAGGTCTCGGTGCACCCGGACCACGCGCACCGCCGCATCGGCCGGAGCCTCCTCGCGTACGCCGCCGACCGCGCGGGCGAGGAGGGCCTCACCGCTCTCACCCTGACCACCTTCACCGAGGTCCCGTGGAACGCGCCGTACTACGAACGCCTCGGCTTCCGCACCTTGGACGAGGCCGGGCTCACCCCTGGACTACGGAAGATCCGCGCCCACGAGGCGGAACTCGGCCTCGACCGATGGCCACGGGTCTGCATGCGCCGCGACTAGCCGTGCGCCGCGGCCATCCATCCGCCGCACCCCAGCCATCCGCCGCACCCAGACCCGCGCCGCAACCGCCCTCAGCCGACCCCGTACCTCTCCCGCAGCTCCACCTTCCGCACCTTCCCGGACACCGTCATGGGAAAGGCATCCAGGATCTGCAGCCGGCTCGGGACCTTGTAGTGCGCCAGCCGCCCGTCGCAAAACCCCCGTAGCTCCTCCAGCGTCGGCGGGTCGCCCGCGTCGCGTGGGATGACGCAGGCCAGCACCTCCTCGCCGTACCTCTCGTGCGGCACCCCTACGACCTGGACGTCCGCGATCTTGGGGTGGGCGTACAGGAACTCCTCGATCTCGCGGGGGTAGATGTTCTCGCCGCCCCGGATGATCATGTCCTTGATGCGGCCGACGATCTCGACATAGCCGTCCTCCCGCATCGTCGCGAGGTCACCGGTGTGCATCCAGCGCCCGGGGTCGACGGCCTCGGCGGTCTTGTCGGGCTCGTTCCAGTAGCCGAGCATCACGCTGTAGCCGCGGGTGCACAGCTCGCCCGCCGAGCCGCGCGGCCGGGTCACGCCGGTCGCCGGGTCGACGATCTTCACCTCGATGTGCGGCAGGACGCGGCCGACCGTGGCCGTGCGGTGTTCCAGGTCGTCGTCCCGGCGGGTCTGCAGCGAGACGGGGGACGTCTCGGTCATGCCGTAGCAGATGGAGACCTCCGCCATGTGCATCTCGGCGACCACCCGCTTCATCACCTCGACCGGACAGGGCGAGCCCGCCATGATCCCGGTGCGCAGGGAGGAGAGGTCGTACGACGCGAAGTCGGGGTGGTTCAGCTCCGCGATGAACATCGTCGGGACGCCGTAGAGCGAGGTGCACCGCTCCTGCTGGACCGCCTCCAGGGTGGACTTCGGGTCGAAGGAGGGGGCCGGGATCACCATGCAGGCGCCGTGCGAGGTGGCCGCCAGGTTGCCCATGACCATGCCGAAGCAGTGGTAGAAGGGCACCGGGATACAGATCCGGTCCTGCTCGTCGTACGCGATCAACTCCCCCACGAAATAACCGTTGTTGAGGATGTTGTGGTGGGAGAGGGTGGCCCCCTTGGGGAAGCCCGTGGTGCCCGACGTGTACTGGATGTTGATGGGGTCGTCGCAGGACAGTTCCTCGTACGGCACCGGCGTCCCCCGCGCGATCAGCGCCTCCCAGCTCGGGTCCCCGATGAACACCGTCTCCCGCAGCTGCGGGCACTTGCCCCGCACCTGCTCGACCATCGCCCGGTAGTCGCTCGTCTTGTGGCTGAGCGAGGCGACGAGGAGCGAGATCCCGGCCTGCTTGAGGACGTACTCGACCTCGTGGGTGCGGTAGGCCGGGTTGATGTTCACCATGATCGCGCCGATGCGGGCGGTGGCGTACTGGACCAGGACCCACTCGGGACAGTTGACCGCCCAGATGCCCACCCGGTCGCCCTTGGCGACCCCGCTCGCGAGCAGCGCGTACGCCAGCCGGTCGACGTCCGCCGCGAACCGCGCGTAGGTCCAGCGGCGCCCGGACGGTACGTCGACCAGCGCCTCCCGGTCCGGCCAGGCCGCGACGGCCCGGTCCAGGTTGGCGCCGATGGTGTCGCCGAGCAGGACGGTCGCGCTCGTGCCGTGCGTGTACGACGGCTCGTGCGGGTGCAACGGTTCAGCGCTCACCGGAAGTCCTCCTCGCGGTACTCGGCGTCCGAGCCCGCGGCCGTGGCCTCGCGCAGCTCGATGCGGCGGATCTTGCCGGAGACGGTCTTGGGCAGCGGCGCGAACTCCAGGCGGCGCACGCGCTTGTACGGCGCCAGGACCTCCCGTGAGTGCTCGAAGAGCACCTTCGCCGTGTCCGGGCCGGGCTCCCAGCCCTCCGCGAGCACCACGTACGCCTTCGGCACCGCGAGCCTCAGCTCGTCCGGCGCGGGCACGACGGCCGCCTCGGCCACCGCCTCGTGCTCCAGCAGGGCGCTCTCCAGCTCGAACGGGGAGATCTTGTAGTCGGACGCCTTGAAGACGTCGTCGGCGCGCCCGACGTAGGTGATGTAGCCGTCGGCGTCCCGCGCGCCGATGTCGCCGGTGCGGTAGTAGCCGCCGGCCATCGCCTCCGACGTACGGTCGGCGTCGCCGTGGTAGCCGGTCATCACGCCGACGGGGCGGGCGGACAGGTCGAGGGCGATCTCGCCTTCCGCGGCCCCCGGCGCGCCGGAGACCGGGTCGAGGAGTTCGACGCGGAAGCCGGGGCTGGGGCGGCCCATGGAGCCGGTCTTCAGGGGCTGGCCGGGGCTGTTGGAGACCTGGACGGCGGTCTCGGTCTGGCCGAAGCCGTCCCGGATGGTCACCCCCCAGGCCTCCCGGACCCGCTCGATGACCTCGGGGTTCAGGGGCTCCCCCGCCGCCACGGCCTCACGGGGCCGGGTGCGCAGCGCGCTCAGGTCGGCCTGGATGAGCATGCGCCAGACGGTCGGCGGGGCGCAGAAGGTGGTGACGCCCGCACGGTCCATCTCGGCCATCAGCCGGGCCGCGTCGAAGCGCGTGTAGTTGTGGATGAAGACGGTCGCCTCGGCGTTCCAGGGCGCGAAGAGGTTGGACCAGGCGTGCTTCGCCCAGCCGGGCGAGGAGATGTTCAGGTGCACGTCGCCGGGCTTGAGGCCGATCCAGTACATGGTGGCCAGATGCCCGATGGGGTACGAGGTGTGGGTGTGCTCGACCAGCTTGGGGCGGGCGGTGGTGCCGGAGGTGAAGTAGAGCATCAGCGGGTCGTCGGCGGCGGTCGGCCCGCCGGGGGTGAAGTCGGCGGATGCCGCGTACGCGTCCTCGTACGCCTGCCATCCCTCGCGCGCCCCGCCGACGGTGATGCGGGTGTAGCGGCCGGGCACCTCGTCGAACTTGCCGGTGTCCTCCGCCCGCACCAGCACGTGCCGGACGCGGCCCCGCTCCACCCGGTCGCGCAGGTCGGCCGGGCCGAGCAGCGGCGTCGCCGGGATGACCACGGCGCGCAGCTTCATCGCCGCGAGGGCGATCTCCCACAGCTCGACCTGGTTGCCCAGCATGACGAGGACCCGGTCCTCGGGCCGTACGCCGCGGGAGCGCAGCCAGTTCGCGACGCGGGCGGACCGCTCGGCCATCTCGGCGAACGACACCCGGACCTCGCCGCCGTCCTCCTCGACGATGTGCAGGGCGGTGCGGTCGTTTCCGTCCGCGATCACGTCGAACCAGTCGAGCGCCCAGTTGAACCGGTCGGGCCGAGGCCAGGAGAAGCCCTCGTAGGCCGTGGCGTAGTCCTCGCGGTGTTCCAACAGAAAGTCCCGCGCGCTGCGGAACAGCTCCGTCCCCGTCGTCATCTGTCCTCCTGGTTTCCGGACCTTGCCGGGCGGCTCTCTGCCATCGTGTAATCCGTGACGTGGGTCTCACTACCCCCGAACGGGGGTGTGCGCTCCGGGAAGCAAGGGTGAAAGGGCAAAGGCGTGGCAGTGGACGCGGCCGCAATGGTGGAGATAGGGAGCGCGCTGGTACGCCTGCGCCGCTCGACCGGGCTGCCGGTCGCCTTCGGCGGCCTGGTGGAGTCCGGGGGCCCGCGGATGCGCATCAGCGAACTGAACGGCACGGCCACCGACTCCCTGCGCAGACTCACCGTGACCGCCGGCAACGGCCTGGGCGGCAAGGCCGTCGCCCTCGCCCGCCCCTGCGCGGTCACCGACTACTCCGCCTCCCGGCAGATCACCCACGAGTACGACGCGGCGGTAGCCCTGGAGGGACTGTGCTCGGTGGTGGCGGTCCCGGTCGTCGTACGGCGCCGGGTGCGCGGTGTCCTGTACGGCGCCCTGCGCACGGTCCAGCCGCTGGGCGACCGCACGCTGACGGCGGCCGTGGAGGCGGCGCGGGACGTGGAGCAGGCGCTGGTGGTGCGGGAGGAGGTGAGCGGGCTGCTGGCGGCGGCCGGCTCCGTCCGCGCCGGTCCGGGGGCGGAGCGGCCGGCTGCGGACGGCCGGGGTGCCGCGTGGGAGCAGGTCCGCGAGGCGCACACGGCGCTGCGGGCGCTGGCCCCGCGGATCGCCGACCCCGCCCTGCGCGCGGAGCTCCTGGCCGCCTGCGGCCTGCTGACGGACGGGCCCCGCAGCAGCGGCGTCCAGCTGGCGCCCCGCGAACTGGATGTGCTGGCGTGCGTGGCGGCCGGCGCGACGAACGCGGTGACCGCCGAGCGGCTGGGGCTGCGGGCGGAGACGGTCAAGGGCTATCTGCGGTCGGCCATGCGCAAGCTGGGCACGCACACCCGCGGCGAGACGGTGGCGGCGGCGCGTCGGGCGGGGCTGCTTCCGTAGGGACGCAGGTCGTCGCCCTCGGAGCGGCCCGCTCGGACGACGCTCATTCGGTCGGGCGAGCTTTGAATTTCCCTATGCTGCCCGCTGTTATTTGCCTCACCATGTCCTGGGCCCGAATTTCAAAGATCCGTTGCCTAATATTGGCCCGAACACGACACACGGAGGGGAGCGGTAACCGTGCGACGCGACTTCAAGGAGCCTGCGAGATGCCGCCCCGACCAGGTCATCGGCAGGGAGGAGCTGTTCGCCGCGGCGCGTGAGCAGCTCGGCCGGGGCGGCAGCGTGCTGCTTCACGGGCCTGCCGGAATTGGGAAGTCGACCGTCCTGCGGGCATTGGCCACGGAATACGGCGAGGCCGCGCGCACCGTGTTGCGCTGCTCACCCACGGAGTCCGAATCCCATCTCCCCTTCCTCGCCCTGGCCGACCTCCTCGGCCTGGTCCTTGAGGAGGTGTCCGACCGGCTCCCGGCCGCCCAGCTCAACGCCCTGGAGTCGGCGCTCACCGGCCGCGGCGAGTCCACCCTCCAGAGCGACGGCCTCGCCCTGCGGCTGGCTGTACTGTCCGCCCTGCGCGCCCTCGCCGACAGCGGCCCCGTCCTCGTCGTCGCCGACGACCTCCAGTGGCTCGACCCGGCCAGCGCCGAGCTCCTCGGCTTCGCCGCTCGCCGCCTCGGCGAGACCCCCGTGCGCATGCTGTGCGCGGTGCGGACCGACGGCCAGGAGTACGACCGCCATCTACGCGCGTCTCCACCGGACACCCTCGCCGTACGGCTGGGCCCTCTGTCCCGCGCCCAGATGTCCACCCTCCTCGACCACCGCGGCTTCACCGGCCTGCCCCGCTCCACGGTCCGGGACATCCACCGCACCAGCGGCGGCAACGCCCTGTTCGCCCTGGAGCTGGGCCGCGCCCTCGCCGAGAACCCCACACCGCCGCGCCCCGGCGAGCCCCTGCCGGTGCCCACCTCGCTGCGCGCACTGGTGCTGAACCGCCTGGAGATGCTGTCGGAGGAGGCGCGCCGCACCCTGCTCGTCGCGAGCGCCGGAGCCCGCCCCACGCTGGCCCTGCTGCACGCGGCCGGCCGGGACAACGCCGAGGCCGAGACCGCCCAGGCCGCCGAGCTCGGGCTGCTGGCGACCGAGCCCGAGGGGCCGGCCGTACGGTTCGCCCACCCGATGATCTCCGCCGCGCTCTACGCGGAGGCCCCCGCGCAGGAGCGCCGGGCCGCGCACGCCGCGCTGTCCACGGCGGCGTCCGACCCCATCGAGCGCGCCCGGCACCTGGCCCAGGCGACCACCGGCACCGACCCGGACGTCGCCGCCCGCCTCGCCGAGGCCGCCACCCTGGCCCGGGACCGGGGAGCACCCTCGGTGGCCGCGCAGCTCTCGCTGCTCGCCGCCCGGCACACCCCGGCCGACGGCACGCCGAGCCCGGATGTGCTGCGGCTGCAGGCCGTGGACGACGCGATCACCGCCGGCGAGCTGGACCTCGCCCGGGACATCGCCCGCGAGGTGCTCGCCCGTACGACGGTGCCCGCGGAGCGGGTGCGGGCCTGGATCGCCGTGATCGACACGGCCGGCCATGCGATGAACGAGGTCGACGCGATCTTCCCGCAGGCCCTGGCCGACGCGGGCGACGACCCGAAGCTGCTCGCCCTGGTCCACTACCAGCTGACCTGGCGCGCCCTGCTGGTGAAGGGCGACTTCGACGAGGCCCGGGAGGAGGCCGCGTACTCCGCGGAGCTGGCCGCGCGGGCCGGCGACCGGTACACCGAGCTGATGGCGCTCGCCTTCCGGGCCCAGATCGAGACCCTCATGGGCCACCCGGACGCCCCCGCGACCATCCGCCGGGCGCTGGAGGAACCCCAGGACCCGAGGGTGGCCTGCCATCACAACGGCGCCGGCTACTCCCGCTTCCGCTGGCTGATCATGAGCGACCAGCTGCCCGAGGCCCGGGCCGCGGTCACCGCGCTGCTGCGCGAGGTGCGCCGGCACGGGTGGGTGGAGAGCGAGGTGCACTTCCTGCGCGGCATCGCCGAGACCGAACTGCACTCCGGCCACTGCGGGCGTGCCCTCGACCTGGCCCGCGAAAGCCTGCGGCTGGCCCGTGACACCGGGATCGGCGAGGTGGCCTCCGCGGTGCTGACCTCGCTCGCCGAGGCCGCGGGCGGGGAGGTCGACCGGGCGCTGGCGCTGGCCCGGGAAGCGGTGGAGCACGCCGAGGAGGACGGCGACCAGATGTACGTCTCGCGTGCCCTGGCCGCCCTCGGCCACGCCCAGCTGGTGGCGGGGGACGCGCAGGGGGCGGTCCGTTCGCTGCGCCGGGTGCGCGAGGTGGAGCAGGGCCTCGGCATCACCGACCCGGCTCGCGGCCGCTGGCACGGCGACCTCGCCGAGGCACTGGTGCGCAGCGGCGAGCTCACGGAGGCGCAGGACGTCATCGACGTCACTCGCGAGCAGGCGCGGCGGCTGGACCGCGAGAGCGTGCTGGCCGTCCTCGACCGGGCCGAGGCGCTGGTGCGTGCGGCGCGGGGCGAACAGGACGCCGCCGTGGTCCAGTTGACGTCGGCTCAGGACCGGCTCGCCAAGCTGGGCTACGGCCTGGAGGAGGCGCGGGCCGCCTTCGCCCTGGCCCAGCTGCGCACCGGTGCTCCCGGCCCGACGTCGTACGACGAGGCGGCCCGGCTGTTCCGCCGGTGCCGGGCGCTGCCGTGGCTGCGGCTGGTCGGGTCGGCCGCCGAGGCCCGTCCCGCGGAGCCGGCACCCGCGCCAGTCCCCGCGCCGGACGGCCTGGAGGGGCTGGCGGGGCTCGCCTCGATGGAGCGTCAGGTCGCCGCGCTCGTCATGGAGGGCGCGACGAACCGGGAGATCGCCGCGCGTCTGTTCATCAGCGTGAAGACGGTCGAGGCGACGCTGACCCGGGTCTACCGGAAGCTGGGGATCCGATCGCGGGTCGACATCGTCAGACTCGCGGCGGGACGCCGTACGAAGTGAGTTCGGGCTGCCGGACACGGTGAACTCGGGCTGCCGGGCGCGGTGAGTTCAGGAGGCCGGGCGAGGTTGGCTCCTGGGTGCCGGGCGAGGCTGGCTTCGGGCGTCGGCGATGTGTGTTCGGCGTGGCGTACGAGTCAGGTTCACCCGTCTTTGTCGGTCTGCGGGGTTTGGACGGCACGACCGAGGGTTTTCCCTGCCCAACTCCCTTAGGGGGTTCCCTCATTGGGCAGGGCAACTGCTGGGACCTAGCTTTGGGGTGTGCCGCTCGCCCGGGCACACGGGGGTCGGTCCCGCGGCCCCCGTGCACACCCCCCACACCGGGCGCGACCCCCCACCGGCAACACCTGATGAGGAGTCTCATGTTCGGGCTCACCCGTGCCAACAAGACCGCCGCCGTCGCGGCGACCGTTGCCGCCGCCGCGGCCGCACTGCTCAGCGCCCCCACCGCTGAGGCCGCACCCCAGCCCATCGTGGGTGGTACGACCACCACCACGGCCACCTACCCGTTCATGATGCAGATCACGGACGCCTCGGAGAGCCAGTTCTGCGGCGGCACGCTGGTCTCGCCCACCAAGGTCGTCACCGCGGCCCACTGCATGGCCGACGAAACCGCCGGCAACGTCCGGGTCGTCGGTGGCCGCAATCTGCGCAACGGCACGGACGGCACGGTGAGCAAGGTCAGCAAGATCTGGGTCCACCCGGACTACACGACCGCCACCGAGGGCAACGACCTCGCCGTGCTGACGCTGTCGACCTCGATGCCGTACAAGACGGCCTCGTACGTCGGCTCCTCGGACACCGGTGTGTACGCGGCCGGCACCACCGCCCGCATCATCGGCTGGGGCACCACCTCCTCGGGCGGCAGCTCCTCCAACCAGCTGCGGACGGCGACCGTGCCGACCGTGGCCGACTCCAGCTGCGCGAACTCCTACGGTTCGGACTTCGTCCAGTCCGACATGGTCTGCGCCGGACTCGCGTCCGGCGGCGTTGACACCTGCCAGGGCGACAGCGGCGGTCCCCTGATCATCGGGGGCGTCCTGGCAGGGGTTGTTTCCTGGGGCGAGGGCTGTGCCCAGGCCGGTTTCCCGGGTGTCTACACCCGGCTGACCACCTTCTCGGACGACGTGACCGCACAGGTCCAGTCGTAGCCGGGATCAGCACCCAGAAGGTCTCCTGAGCACACCTCAGGTGAAGACCAGGGGGCGTTGCGGGCCTCCACGAGCGGCCCGCAACGCCCCCTATCCATGTCTCTGTCCCTTGTCCCTGTCCCGCTCCCTGTCCCGATCCATGTCCATTGTCAGTGGCCCCTGTTTGAATGGCTGCCGGATGGAGGTGATGGACATGGTGTCCACAGACCGTCTGCTCGCCTTCGCGGCGATGTCGGTCCTGGTGATCGTGATTCCGGGGCCGAGTGTGCTGTTCGTCATCGGCCGCGCCCTGGCGCACGGCCGCCGCACCGCCGTGGCGACGGCGCTGGGCAATGTCTTCGGCTCGTATCTGCTGGTCGTGGCCGTCGCGGTGGGGATCGGCTCGCTGGTGGAGCGGTCCGTCGCGATCTATCTGACGGTGAAGCTGGCCGGCGCGGCCTATCTGGTCTACCTGGGCGTCCAGGCCTTCCGGCACCGCAAGGAGCTCAAGGCGTCGGCGATACGGTCGCAGCCGGCCGGACCGCCGCGCGGTGACCTGCGTACGGTCCTCGACGGCGCCCTCGTCGGTGTCACCAACCCCAAGGGCGTGGTGTTCTTCGCCGCCGTACTCCCCCAGTTCGTGGAACACTCGGCGGGCCATGTCCCGCTGCAGATGCTCCTGCTGGGCCTGGTCCCGATCACCATCGGCCTGGTCACGGACACCCTGTGGGGCCTGACCGCGTCGGCGGCCCGCACCTGGTTCGCCGGTTCCGACCGGAGGCTGTCGCTGATAGGCGGAGCGGGCGGGTGCACGATGATCGGGCTCGGCGTGACGGTCGCGGTGACGGGCCGCGCGGACTGAGAACCGCCACACGGCCCGCGGACTGAGAACCGCCGCACGGCTACTGGATGACGGTCCCGAAACGGATGTCGTACGACGCCTCCGCGTGCAGCACCCGCACCACCCGCTCCGCCTCCTCGGTCACGTCCACACGCTGGGCCTTGGTGAGCTCGGTGAACGGCTCGATGACGAGGTCGTCGCCGATGATCCGCCACACGCCCGCGAGGAAACCGTCCACGAGGAGCGGGCGGTAGAACGTGTTGGCCTGCCAGGTGCGGCCACGGTTCTCGGCCGGGATCACCCGGGTGCGGTCGGCGTGGGAGAGGAGGAGGTTGTCGAACTCGGGCAGCAGGCGGGGCGGGGCCGGGGTGTCCGGGTCGGGGCGCGGGGCGTCGGGGAGGTCGAAAAGTTCGACGCCGTTCTCGTCCCGGAAGGTGAGCAGCTGGGGGCGGAGCCGTTCGAAGGCGGCCCGCATCCGGGTGAGACCGGACCAGGTCTGCATGTCCTTCACGGAGGCCGGTCCGAAGGCGGCCAGATAGCGCAGCACCGCGTCGTCGGCTGAGACGGCCGGCTCGGCGGGGCGGCCCAGCCAGTGCTCGGCGGTGGTGAGGGCGACCTGGGCGCTACGGCCCCACAGCCCGCGCGGGGTGATCTGGACGAGGGGAAGGCTGCAGCGGGCGGCGACGGCCAGGGACTGCGGGTCGGCGTCCGGCCACTCGGCGCTGAGGGCCTCGCGGAGCTGCTTCATGGTGCGGGGCTCGGCCTCGACGAGTTCGCGGGCGAGTACGGCGAGCCGGTCCAGGTCGACGCCGACGAGGCCCTTGCGGAAGTAGTTGATCTCCCGGTCCCGGGCCGGCTGGACCAGCGGACGCAGGGTGAGACTGTCGTCGGCGGTGTGCAGATGGATCGTCGAGCGCATGGTGACGATGCGCACGGCGGCACGGTCGGCCAGCAGCCCCGACAGCTCCTCGGGCGTGAAGTCGTCGAGCCGGGCGGCGAGCGCGTAGTACGGCGGCTTGACCTCCTGCGCCTGGAGACCGACCAGATGCTCCACGGCCGCCCTGACGGACAGAGTCGAGCGGCGAAGCAGCAGCTGCCGGTCGAGGGTGGCACGGTTGAGGGCGCGGGGACTGAGGACCGGTTCCGTCCTGGTCATGCCTTTCACCGTCCTCGTCGCCTTCACCGCGCTTGTCGCCGTCGCTGCCGTCGCTGCCGCCGTCGTAGCAGCCGTCGTCCCTGCCATGGTCCTCTTCGTCATGCTCCGCACACTAGGGAGACTTGCGGACAGCTACCGTCCGCAACTCTCACCGAATCTGGGTCCGGCCCATCCGCCCATGTCATTCGCCCCGTATATCCTGCTCCGTGATCACGCACTCGTCGTTCCGACCGGGAGGCAGCCGCGATGTCCGAGCGACGCGCCCGACCCGCCTCGAAGAACCCCATGAAGTCCGTCTGGCGCCGAGCCCTCACCCCACCGCCGCCACCGGGCCCACCGCTGCCGGTGCCTCCGGCGAACCCCGCGACTCCCGAATCCTCCGACGTGGTGAGTGTCGTGCAGGCGGCGCTGTACCGGGACGGTGTGCGGGTGTCCGCACCCGCCACCCTCGCCGAGACCTACCGCGAGCTGCGTGACCAGCCGTCGGGCATGGCATGGATCGGCCTGGCCCGCCCCACCGAGGCGGAGCTTCTCTCCCTGGCCGCGGAGTTCGATCTGCACCCGCTCGCGGTCGAGGACGCGATGGAGGCACACCAGCGGCCCAAGCTGGAGCGCTACGGCGACACGCTCTTCGTGGTCCTGCGCGCGGCCCGCTATCTCGACGCGCCGGAGGAGGTCGACTTCGGCGAGCTCCATGTGTTCGTCGGCCCCGACTTCGTGATCACGGTCCGCCATGGCGCGGCCCCCGATCTGTCGGCGGTGCGCCGGCGCATGGAGGAGACGCCGGAGCTGCTGAAGCTCGGGCCCGAGGCGGTGCTCTACGCGATACTGGACGCGGTGGTCGACGGCTACGAACCGGTCGTGGCAGGCGTCCAGATCGACATCGACGAGATCGAGACCGAGGTCTTCCGCGGCGACCCCGAGGTCTCCCGCCGTATCTACGAACTCTCCCGCGAAATGGTCGAGTTCCAACGCGCCACCCGCCCCCTGGTCGGCATGCTGCACGGCCTGATGGCGGGCTTCTCCAAATACGGCACGGACGAGGAACTCCAGCGCTACCTCCGCGACGTCGCCGACCACGTCACCCACACCAGCGAACGCGTCGACGGCTTCCGCCAGGCCCTCACCGAGATCCTCACGGTCAACGCGACGCTGGTCACGCAGCAACAGAACGCGGAGATGCGGGCGTTGGCGGAGGCGGGGTTCGAGCAGAACGAGGAGATCAAGAAGATCTCGTCGTGGGCGGCGATCCTCTTCGCCCCGACGCTGGTCGGCACGATCTACGGAATGAACTTCACGCACATGCCGGAGTTGCACTGGGTGTTCGGATACCCCTTCGCGATCGCCCTGATGGGGATTGTCTGCACCAGTTTGTACGTCATCTTCAAGCGGCGGGACTGGCTCTGAGCAATCACGCGACGAGCACCTATGTCACGGCCTCCGAGGAGCTGACGCGACTGCCACCCGGACAGTTCACGGTTCAGCCGACACTCCCCTGCCCAGTCTCGACTCCCCATGGATCGCCTTCTCCCGACGCCGTCGACAAGGCACACGGTGCGTACGGAGAGTCAGCACTTCCGGACATGCCGGAGCCGGATCCCGCCGAGGCCGCCGCGCACCACGGCTACGACCTCGGCGGACACAGCGCCCGCCAGGTGGACCGCGACCTGATGCGCTGGGCCGACACCATCCTGGCCATGGACGTCACAAACCTGACGGCGCTGCACGAACTGGCCGACGAGCACACGGTCGGCCGACTCGCGCTGTACCTGGGCGACCGCGACGTACCCGACCCGTTCGGACAACCGGGCAACGCGTTCCACGACTGCATCGAGATGATCGTCGCGGGCTCTGCCCGTCGCCTTCAGCGCCCGGACGGCTGATCTACGGCCGCCAGGACCGCATCGACAAGCCGTTCCGCGGCATCGGGGCGGCCGTGAGCGCGCGCCCGCTCGGCGACACTCGCGCGCCGCGCCCCATCGGTCAGCAGCGGACCGACAGCCGCCTGCAAGCTCGCCGGTGACACCTCGTCCAGCAAGGCGACAGCGGCACCGGCGTCCTGCAGATGACGCGCGTTGTGGGCCTGCTCGTTGCCGGCCGACGACGCCAGGGGGATGAACACCGCAGCCTTGCCGAGGGCTGTCAGCTCGGCGATCGTCCCAGCGCCGCTGCGGGAGATCACCACATCGGCCAGGGTCAGGACGTCGGGCAGTTCGCTGCC
Source organism: Streptomyces sp. NPDC059010 (assembly GCF_042740355.1). NCBI lineage: Bacteria > Bacillati > Actinomycetota > Actinomycetes > Kitasatosporales > Streptomycetaceae > Streptomyces > Streptomyces sp. NPDC059010. The sequence continues at coordinate 50,524 of NZ_JBHYJA010000043.1, read as the reverse complement.
GACGAAGCCGGTCAGGTAGTAGCGGGCCGCCAGGGCGGAGGGCAGGGTGGCCGCCTGCACTCGCATGGCGGCCAGGTTGGCCTCGCCGCACTGGTGGATGACGTTCGCGTGGCCCAGCAGCCACGGCAGGATCCCGGCGACGGTCTGGTTGATCTGGGCCGATCCCTGCGCGCCACCGGTGACATACACGGTGGGCAAGGAACGGTCGAAGCCCCTCAGGGACAGAGCCTCCACAGCCTTCTCCGCCTGCCCCACGAGTACCTCCGGCCGCACCGGATTACCCGTCACGACAGCGCCGGCACGAGCCGCCTCCGGCAGCAGCGAAAGGGTGGACTCCGAGGACACGGCGAAGACGGCCGCAGCCCGCGCGAGAGCCTTGTTGGCAAGGCCAAGGCGCACCGTCTGCTCGTGCACCACCAGCGGACGCCGGCACATCTTCGCCGCCAGCCCCACCGGCACGGCCACATAGCCGCCCGTGGCCAGCACGACGTCCGGCCGGAAGTCGGCGACGATCCTCCGTGCCTGGCTCACACCGCGCGGCACGTTCGTCATGTCCTTCACGTTGGCCAGCGAGACCAGCTTCAGTGGATTCTTCGAACGACGGATCTTGCCCGTGGCGACCTCGACGAACGGGATGCCCTCAGAGGCAGCCACACGGGCCTCCAGCCCACTCGCCGTGCCCACCCACAGTACGTCGAGAGCCCTACCCGCAGCGGCCAGACGTGCCTGCAGGGTCCGCACAGCGGTGAGAGCCGGATACGTATGTCCGCCGGTCCCGCCACCAGTGACGATCAGGCGAAAGGGCGCCGCAGGGCTGGTACCAACGCCCTGGAAGAAGTCAGCCATCCCGGGAGACTAGCGCGACCTCCCAAGGAGACGTCGCAGTTCGGACAGGCATCTGAAGGGGCCCAGGCACGCAGAGAAGGGCGCTCGGCGTGCTGCACTTCCTGCGCCGTGTCGGTCTGCCCTCCCAGGAACACGACCCTGACCTGATCGATCGAGGGGCGCGGACCGCGAGACCCTCACCAACCTCCGCAACGTGTTCCTCGCTTGCCCCGGCGTAACTGGCAGCGCAGAACGAATGCCCGCGCCGCAATCTCGTTCGGGCCATCTCAGTCTCGCGGGCTATGCCTGCATTATCGCGTCAGTGAAGTGGTCGTTCCTGCGTTGCCAACGTTGAATCAACCCGCCGACCCGGCAGTCAACGCGCCCCCGTAGCCGGATCGCTCCGCTGTAGGACCGCACAAGCCTTGGCGACCTCCGACTCCGCACAATCGCTTGCCACCTGGGCGCGGTCCGCCGCTCTTCTACTCGCGGCCAGGAAGCCAACAAGTGCTGCCACGAAACCGGCGAGCACGGCACAGTAGTGGGCAGTGCGGGCGACCAGACGTGCCTGTCGCAGGTTCAAATGGGCGGCGGCCCGTCGCCCCTCCCGTCCTCGTCTGCCCGCCGAACCGGCCGCGTTCGCCGCGCCTGCGGCACAGAGTTCGGCGAGCACGGCGAGCGAGGATGCCAGGGGCACCAGACCGCCCAAGGCCAGACCAGCCGCCAGGGGGACCGAAATGACACGTTCCAATGTAGGATGCGTCGGCATGAAAACGGTTGCCAGACCGTAGCCGGCCATGCCGAACAGCATGAAGGCGCCGAACGCGTTCCCGATCAGGGACTTGAGCGGACCCGTCCTGCCTTCCCCGCCCGACGGCTCCTCATCGAAAGGCGCCCTTCCGGCACTGCCCGGCCCTCCGACCGACTCATGCTGCTCGATGCGCGCGGTCTGGTGGAAGGTTGGCCGGGACGAAGCATGGTGATGCACGTCCCCGATGACGTCACCCGCGATGAAGATTCCGGGACCATGGTTGTGCTGATCCCCCATGATCGATGGTTCAGGTGTCTCTGCCATGCGCCGCACCGTGGTTGATCGTGAGCCCGCCAGCGACACTGCCGTTGATGAAGGTGCCCGAGCCGTGGTTGTGTTGGTTGATCACTGTGGTCGGCCCGTCCCTTTCAACAAGCGCCCGCAGTTCCTCGAAGGCCGCACGGTCCGCGCGTACGAGTCCTTCCACGCCCAGCGCCCACCCAGCGGCAGCCCGGCGTGCCGCCTCGTCCCGCTCGGGCGCGGAACACTCCATCACACTCGCACGATCCTGGTCGAGGCGCTCCAACTCGGCTGCGGCGTCCGGCTGGTCGCCTCGTCGCAGCAAGCGCCGTAGGAGGTCCCGCGCCTTCGCGTAAGTGTCCTGTGATGCCTGGCTGAGAAGTGCCGCGAACACTGTCGTCACGGCGAAGGTCAGCTCGTCCACGTGTGTCTTCTCCCCCACTGGTCCCAGCACTGTATCCGCGCGCGCACACGTCGGCAGCCGGAACGGTTCATCCCGGATCCCAGCGGCCGTAAGGGCGTCATTCTTTTCAACCCACCCACGACGAAAGGGCGCTGGCAAGCGCCTGCCCGCCCTGCTGGACGGCGGTTCCGGCCACCAAAGCGGGCAAGGCTTGAGCGACCCCCCTCAAGGCGCCGGCCTGCGCCTGGGGATCAGTCGCGGCCAGCGAGGTGTCGACGGAAACCGTCATGGCCCGCAACACTGCCGCGTTGGCGAGACCTGCCTCGTGCAGCTCCACACCGGTGCGGAAAGAGGCGAGGAGTTCACGTACGGTCTCGATGCCGACGGCGCCTTGCACGGAGGCAGACTGGTACACGTGGGAGATGTTCTGCCCCACGACGTTCTGGATGGGCGCGTTGTTGTGGCCGTAGACCTGAATGCTGGTGATGACCGCGGCTGACCGGGTCCTTCTCCTCGGCCCTGCCATCCTCACGCAGCAGGAGCGCTTGCTGGTTCACGTGGCGGGCGGGGGCTGACCGTGGACGACGTCATGGACGGTGTCCCGGAGATGATCTAGGGGCGTCCCGTCTCAAGTGGTCTGGCCCAGAGCCGCGGTTGTGACCCGGGCGACCAGAACGGTTGTGACACCTGGGGCGCCGAAAATCTCAGTTGATCTGGGCCCTGGCGGATGAATACTGGCTGTCGTCTCAGTTGATCCGGTCTGCTTCCGGCGCTTCGAATCGGACTGGTGGAAGAACCTGCGAGAGATGACCATGCACGATGACCAAGTGGACGTGACCACCGAAATCGTTGCGGCCTTGATCCAAGAACAGTTCCCTCAGTGGAGCGGCAAGGCGATCCAACTCCTGCCGTCGACCGGGACGGTCAACGCCATCTTCCGCATCGGGAACGACCTCTCGGCGCGTTTCCCCCTGCGTCTGGCCGATGCTGCCGAGGCGCTGGCGGTTCTGGAACGGGAAGCCCGGGCGAGTGCGGAGCTGGCGCAGGTGTCCCGGTTCCCCGCCCCGGAACCCGTCGCCTTGGGAAAGCCTGGAGCGGGCTACCCCATGCCGTGGTCGGTCCAGACATGGCTGCCGGGAACGATCGCCTTCGATGCCGACCCGAGTGGGTCGGACGCCTTTGCCGAAGACCTCGCGGTCTTCATCGCCGCCCTCCGGGACGCCGAGACGCGGGGGCGGCGTTTCAACGGCGACAATCGTGGCGGCGTTCTCGCTCACCACGACGAGTGGATGGCGCAGTGCTTCGAGGAGAGCGAGGGGCTGCTCGACGTGCCCCGGCTGCGCCGGATGTGGAGCCACTTTCGGGAGTTGCCCCGCACGGGTGCCGACGTGATGAGCCATGGTGACTTGATTCCCGGCAATGTGCTGGTCGCGGGAGACCGGCTCGGCGGCGTACTCGACACCGGCGGCTTCGGCCCGGCCGACCCCGCGCTGGATCTGGTCAGCGCCTGGCACCTGTTGCAGCCAGGCCCGCGGGAAGTGCTCCGGCGGACACTGGCCTGCGACGATCTGGAATGGGAGCGCGGCAAGGCATGGGCGTTCGAACAGGCGATGGGTCTGGTCTGGTACTACGTCGAGAGCAATCCGACGATGAGCAGCATGGGGCGCCGGACACTCGACCGCATTCTGGAGTCGATGGAGTGACGTCGCCCCGGCCGTACAAAGGAGCTAGCCATGATCAGCGGTGCGCATGTCATCCTCTACAGCCAGGACGCCGAGGCGGACCGTGCCTTCATCCGTGACGTCCTCGACTTTCCCGGCGTCGACGCGGGCGGCGGCTGGCTCATCTTCAAGCTGCCCCCGGCCGAAGTCGCCGTGCACCCGACCGATGGCCCGCCCCTGCATGAGTTCTACCTGATGTGCGACGACCTTGATTCCCAGCTCGGCGAGTTCCGCGCCAAGGGCGTTGAGATCACCCGCCCGGTCAGCGAACAACGCTGGGGCAGACTGACTGCCATCCGACTCCCCAGCGGCGCCGAACTTCCGCTGTACGAACCGCTGCACCCCATCGCCCACGACCTGTGACCCCACGGCGCTCAACTCCTGTGGTGAGGCTGCGCCGTCTTGAAGTGGCTGGTCAGCAGGGGTGGTGTGACCCCGTTTCGGGCTGCTCGTACTGGTCGCGGGCGGCAGTCTGGGGTGTAGGTCGTCTGGCAAGGCGGTTTTACCGATGAGTCCTCCGTCCTCGAACGGTCTATCCAGCGATACGACCGTTCTCGACAGGAGTGCCATGTCCACCATCCAGCCAGTGATCCTTACCGCCAACCACGACGTCCTGCTCGGCTTCTATACGAAATTGTTCGGCGCCGAGGAGATCTTCCGGGTACCGGCGAAAGGCCAGGCCTTCTACCTCGGCTTGCGCATCGGCGACACCGACCTCGGGCTGGTGGCCAAGCCGGACCCGGGGACCGGGGCGGCACCGCGGATCCTGCTCAGCATCGGCGTCGACGACGTCGACGAGACGCTCGGCCGGGTGACGGCGCTCGGCGGCTCGGTCCGCGGCGGCCCCAAAGACATGCCGTGGGGACAGCGCGTCGCCCACATCCAGGACCCCGACGGCAACGCGTTGAACCTGACCCAGCCGATCCCGGCTCGGTGACGCTGTTCCAGGTTGCCCGTGCTGGTCGTGGGCTGCCTGCGGTAGAGAGCAATTTCCTGTAGTGGCCTCGACGTTCGTCGCGAATCCCACACCTTGCCACGTGCGATCGGGGTGACTCTCGGGAGAATATGGGGAGTTACGGCTGCGCTGGGGAGCGCGTGGGGATCCAAGCGGAAGGACTGGCTCTGCTTCCCCTGTGAGGCCACGTGCTCATGACACGGGATCGGGTAGCATCGCTGGTCAGACGGCCTGGACTGCCACGGGGGTGCTCGGCCGTTCAGATCAGGGGGCGGGGAGCATGTCAGGCGCGGGCTCGGACGGCTACAGGATCCAAGCGAGCGGCATGGACGGCGAGGCCGGAAAGCTCGACTCGGCGGGCGACGACGTAGGCGCCATACGCAAGGCCGTGGAAGACCAGATGTGCTACACACCGGACGCCCTCGGCGGCTCCGACTCCGGCCCCGCGTACGACAACTTCGCCGCCGCCTGGCAGGCCGAGGCGAAGACGCTGGAAGCCGCGCTGCACGAACTCGCGGACAAAGTCGGCATCTCCCAGCAGAACTACGTGAGCGCCGACCAGGACACCATCCTCGCGCTGCACTCCACGGGCGCGAACGACGGCCTGACGACCATGCCCGCACCCGCCGCTGCCCCCTCCGGGACGACCACGGGCCTCACCCCGGGCGCGCGCCCCGCCGCCCTCGGCGGTCCGCCCACCGGCACCCGGCCCACCCCCGGCGGGGCGCCCCCGAGTCTCGCCGACTTCGACTGACTGACCTGACTGACCGGCACACACCGGACAGACCGACACACAGACCGGCACACCGTCGCCCGCGCTCACCCGGCCGACGTGTGCGCTTCCACCGGTCACTTGACGCCGGACACCTCACATCTGAGCAAGGACAGCGGGGCTCTCACCACATGGCTGACGCAGGCGAATCCACGACCGACCGCAAGGAAAAGATCGACCGTTACATCGGGGACCTCGCGGCGGCCGACAGCAAGAACGGGGTGCTGGAGGCCGTCGACAACCTCCTCGGTGTCGCCGCGCCGGTCGGTTCCCCGAGCACCCTGGACGCCATCGCCCAGCGCTACAAGGGCCAGGCCGACGATGCCGCGGACGTACAGCAGCGGGTCGAGAAGGTCGCCGCGTCAGGGCTTCCGTCGGTGTGGGTGGGCAGCACCGGAGCCAAGGCGGCCGAGGTGGTGGCGGCGGCCGGCCGTTCCGCCGAGCAGATGGCCGAGGCGTTCCGCAAGGCGTCCAAGGCCCTCTTCGACCTCTCCGACGCCCTCACCTCCGCCCAGTCCAAGGACGGCGACGGCCGCGAACAGCTGCGCAGGGCCCGCACGATGCTCGGCGGCGACGACGGCTTCTTCGACGACATGGTCGAGACGGACGACGAGGAAGCCGAGCGCCAGCGGGCCCAGGAGATCGCGGGAACGGGGGCCAACTTCCTCTACTACGCCGCGCAGGAGGCGGACGACGCGGCGCGGACGGCGGCGCGGGAGCTGAACAAGTACGCGGCCGAGGCCCGTGCCGGGCAGATGCACACCGACAACATCTCGGCCGCCGACCGCCTCGTCCTCGCCGACGTCGGCGTGTTCGGGGGCCCGCAGGAGCAGAACGAACTCCTCACGGCGGGCGACCTCGAACGTTCCGGCCGTTTCATGGAGAAGATGAACCCGCAGGACGAGGCCCGCTTCGAGCAGATGCTGGCGGATGCCAAGACGCCGCAGGAGCGGGCGTATCTGGTGAAGGCGCTGGCCGCGGGTTATGACGTGGACCAGGTCGGCCAGTTCCAGGACAAGATCCACGGCAAGGACCCGTACTGGCTTCAGCAGCACCTCAGCCCGATCGTCACGGCCGGCGACAGCAAGGTGGACGAGGGGCGCAACCCTGACGGGTCGAACAAGAACACCGACTACCAGTGGTTCGGCGACGAGAAGTGGTCCCAGGAGGGCAACACCTGTGTGCCGTCGAGCACCGTGACCGCCCGCGCCATGGTCGATCCCGTCTACGCGCTGGAGCTGACCGGCGGACCGTCCGGGCAGGAGGACGACCCCGACGCCTTCCGCGACCGTATCCACGACGAACAGCTGCGCCTGCACGAGGAAGGCGACGGCGACTACACGCACTTCTGGTCCGACGTCCCGGACGGAATGGACAGCGACGGGCAGAACCAGATCGCCAACGACGAGATCAGCCCGCACACCGGCAGCAGTTACGAGTACCAGCAGGTTCGCGGTGCGGACGAGCGCCGTGACGTGCTGCCGGACATCGAGAAGTCCGTCGCCGAGGGCAGACCAGTCCCCATCGAAGTGGAGGGGTACGACAAGGACGGCCGGCACGGACACCAGATGATGGTGATCGGCCAGGAGGGCGACATGCTGCAGATCTACAACCCGTGGGGCCAGACGACCTGGGTCAGCGAGGACGACTTCGTCAACGGTCACATGGACAAGGCCTCCGACTCCCGCATGCCCGACGCGTACGCCGTCCACCTGCCCGCCGACCGATAAGTGAGCGTCATGACCAGCGCCCTCGCCCTGCGCCGACTCGCCGTCCCCGCCCTGCTGATGACCCTGCTCGCGGGCTGCGGCCTCACCGGGCCTGACACCTACGAGCTGGATGAGAAGCACGTTCAGGTGGATGAGGGGGAGGAGTTCACGCTGTCCGTTCCGGTCGACACCGCGATGGGGGAATGGTGGTACCTGACGTCGCCGGAGCCCGACGCCGACGTCGTCCGCAAGACGGACAAGCGGGAGGAGATCGAGGCCGACGACGACGCCGTCGGCAGCGGGAGCGGAACGGACTACTTCGACTTCAAGGCCGTCGGAGCGGGCACGACGAAGATCCGGCTCATCCAGTGCCCGCACGGTGCCTGCGCCGGCGGCGGCGATGCCGGCGGACCCGTCACCCCCTCCCCTGTCCCGAGCGGCAGCCCCACCCCCGACAAGAAGTACCGGGCCACCATCCACACCTACACCGTCACCGTGAGGAAGCCATGACCTCCGCGCCGCAGACCTCACCCCCCGGCCGGACCGACGACGAACTGGCGCAGTCGGACATCCCCGCGATGCTGCGCTACGGCCTCTCCTTCGCCGGACCGCACCGCACCGCCCTCTTCGGCGACGGCGCGGTGGGCGCCGCCGTCCTCCTTGACCGGCTCGGCATCCAGCCGCGGGCGGTGGCCTTCCTCGCCAAGGTGGTACGCGGCGGGGGTGTCCGGTACGCGGCCGAGCTGCGCGAGCCGGTGCCGGGCGATGAGGCGGCGTCCATGGTGCGTGCATGGCTGGAGTCCGCGGCCACCGCCGCCGACGGGGTCGACGGCGACGAAGCGGCCGCCCGCTGGCTGGAGGCCGTCGCCGAACTCCTCACCCTCCGCGTCGTCCACCGCTCTCGGACAGCCGGGGAGTGAACGGCAGACCTCCCATGCTTGGACGAGGTACGACTCGGTGATCTCGTCCGGGGCGAGGTCGACGGCGGTACTGAGGTCTCCATGAACGGTAACCGTCAGCGCGAAGGTCCTCACCGACCCACTCCGGGACCTGGAACGCGACGGAATCGTCTCGCGCCATGTGTACGCCGAGGTCCCGCCCCGGGTCGAATACGAGTTGACGGCACTCGGGTACATGCTGCACGCCCCCCTCCAGGCACTGAGCCGCTGGGCCGAGGAGCACATCACCGAGGTACTCGCGGCGCACGACAGCTACGACGCCCGCCAGTGACCTCCGGTAGACCTCATTCGTCACAGGCGTTTCAGGCGTCGGCGTTTCGGCCAACCCGTGTGGTCCGGGCGATGGCCTCAACTCGGTGTCCGCGTGTTCGTGCCCTTGGCGGGGCTGGGATCGCGCGCGTCCGGAATCGAGCGTGTTCGATTCCGGTGTCGCGTCGTTAGCCGTGCACGCCGAGCCATCCAGGTGCGGCACCTACCCCGAGGAGGGATGCAGGTGACTGTTACTGACGCCTCGACCGAAAGCTCGGAGAGTCCTCCCCCTCCACCTCCGGCCGCCATCACGCTGGAGGCCAAGTTCGGCAAGAACCCCCTGGCAGACGCCAGTTTCGGCACCATGTGCCGACGCCTGCCGGCCGTGCTCGGACACACGGCGCGGATGGCGTGGGCCGTCGACCGGACCGGCGCCGTGCTGCTCCTGGTCTGCCAGGTGCTCACCGGCGTCGCCGCCGCTGTCGTCCTGGCGTTCACCGCACAGGCGATGACCCATGTCCTCGGCACCGGCAGCGTGCCCGAACGTCTGCACGCCGCGCTGCCCGCCCTGATCGTCGTGACGACGGCCGCGGCCGTCGGCCGTGTCAGCGGTGCCCTGTCCTCGTACGCCGACGGGCGGATCACCCCGCTGCTGATGACCGAGGCGGACATCGCGCTCGTGACCGCCGTGTGCCGCGTGGAGTCGTCCGCGTACGGCGAGGACGGGTTCACCGACCGGCAGGAGGCCGCCGAGGTCGGCACCATCCGGACCCGGACGATGGTGCAGGAGGCCCAGCGGTTCCTGTCCGCCCTGATCCGCATGATCGCCGCCGGCGGTGTCATCACGGCGCTGCACCCGCTGATGCTGCCCCTGCTTCTGCTGGCCGTCCTCCCGGCCGGTGCCGGAGCCGTACTGTCCGCGCGCGTCGACTACGAGACCCACTACCTCAACCTCGGCGACCGCAACGTCCGCTCCATGATGCGCTGGTGGGCCACCTACTCCGGATACGGCGACGAGGTCCGCGCCAACGGCCTGACCGGCTACCTCGCCTACTGGTACCGCGCCCTGTCCGACCGGATCGACCGGCGCACCCTGGCCGCCGCCCCGCGCATGCTCCGCATCGTCCTGGCCACCAGTGCCCTGGGCGGGATCTTCCTGCTGTGCACCTGGGCCACCCTCGCCTGGCTGGCCGCCTCCGGCCGTATCGCCCTGCCCGTCGCCGCCACCGCCGTGGTCGCCGTCCAGACCACCCTGGCCGCGCTCTCCCAGTTCGTCATCCACGGGGCGGCGATGTTCCACACCTCGCTCTACCTTGCCGACATGCGCGCCTTCCTGGACTTGGCCGCCGAACGCGCGCCGCAGCGAGGGGAGTTGACGATTTCCGAGCGCGTGGACGAAATCCGCCTCGATGAGGTCGTGTACCGGTACCCGGGCAAGGCGGAACCGGCCGTCGCGGGCGTGTCGCTCACCCTGCGACGCGGCGAGATCCTGGCCGTCGTCGGCGAGAACGGCTCCGGCAAGTCGACCCTGACCAAACTCATCACCGGCATCCTGCTCGCCGACAAGGGCCGTGTCCTGTGGGACGACGTCGACCTGGCCCAGGCCGACCCCGACGCCGTATGGAAACGCACCGCGCTCGTCCCGCAGAACTTCGCCCGCTGGCCCCTGCGCGCTCGCGAGAACATCACCCTCGGCCAGCCACGGACCTACGACGACGCGCCGGTGTGGGACGTGGTCGACGCCGTCGGGATGCGCCAGGCCATCGAGACCCTGCCCCGGCAGCTCGACACCCTCCTCGCCAAGGAACTGTGGGGCGGGGCGGAGCTGTCGGGCGGGCAGTGGCAGCGCCTGGCGTGCGGTCGCGCGCTCTACCGGCAGACCCCGCTGCTGATCCTGGACGAGCCGACCTCGCAGATGGACGCCCGCGGGGAACACGCCATCTTCCTCCAGATCAAACGGATCGCCGCCGAACGTATGACGATCGTCGTCACCCATCAGCTGGAAAACACCAGGCTCGCCGACCGCATCCTGGTCATGGACAAGGGCCGGGTCACCGAACAGGGCACGTACGACGAACTCGCCGCCGGGGGTGGCCTGTTCGCGGAACTCGTCGCCCTGGCCAAGGATCGGTGACGCCCATGCACTTCGACACGGATCCGACATGGGTTCGACACAGAACAGAATCGACCAGAATCGAGACGCACGTGCCTGATACGACCTGGCAGACGATCAGCCGACTCGCGGCCCGCTTCGAAGACCACTCCACGCTCCCCCGCGACCAGCGCATCCTCCTGCAGCTGCTCAAGATTCAGGAGGAGGCCGGCGAGGTCGCCGAGGCCGTGATCGGGGCGATGGGGCAGAACCCGCGCAAGGGCCACTCACACACCTGGGAGGACGTCGAGTCCGAGATCTGCGACGTCGTCGTCACCGCCATGGTCGCGTTGACCCGCATGAACCCCGAGGCCCCGACCGTGTTCGCACGCCACCTGAGCCGTATCGCGGCGCGGGATCTGCCCGAAGAGGAGGACGCCGCGACAGCAGCCCGGTGAGACGGGTCGGATAGAGCCCGTCATCGCCGTCACCCGTTGAAGATGCCCTGGCCCGCGCCCAGCACGCCCTTCGGGTCATGACGCCGACGGGCCGCGGCCAGGGCCGGCCATGCGGGGCCGAAGTGGCGGTGCCAGTCGCGCTCGGTGAAGGGGACCGAGCCGACCGGGTAGCGACGGCCGCCGGCCGCGTAGGCGATGTCGTACGCCGAGCGGTTGGCCTTGAGGAGGCGGTCGATCGTCGGACGGTCGTCGGGTGGGGTCGCGCGCAGGATGGCGAAGAGGTAGGGGACCGGGTCGTCCGGGACGCGAAGGAAGGGGGCGGTGAGCCGTTCGCGGCGTATCGGGTAGAGGAGGACCAGGCCGGGGCCGACGTCGTCGGGGGTGAGCGAGGCCAGGATCTCGCGGGTGATGTCGGCCGTACGGGCGCCGGGGAGCAGGAGGTTGAGCCAGGGGTGCGCCCAGTACCACAGGCCCGACTCCTTCAGCTCCGCCACGGCGGGCGCGACGCGGTCCAGGAAGTCGTAGTACGGCAGGTCGGTGATCTGCGCGCCCTGCGGGTCGTGCCGCAGCCCGCGCAGGAGAGCCGTGTCGTCGGGGGCCTGGCCGGCGGGCGGGCCGTAGGCGACGGCCTCGATGACGCCGCCCCGGTAGACGCCGGAGTCGTCGGCGGTGAGCTGGCCCTCCAGGTAGTCGAAGCGCTCGTCCTCGGCGAGGCGCCGCTGGTCGTCCACGTACGTCCGCAGGTCGGCGTACGGCAGGAGGTAGTGGCGTACGGTCTCCGGGGCCGGGACCAGACGCAGTGTGGCGCCCACGATGATCGCGCACTGGCCGAGCCCGGCGCGCACCGCGTGGAACAGGTCGGCGTGCCGGATGGCGGAGCAGTGCAGCAACTCCCCTGCGCCGGTGACGACTTCGAGCGCCACGACATTGTCGACCTGGGCGCCGTGCCGGTGGGCCTGGCCGCCGAAGCCGCCGACGGACAGCGTGCCGCCGACGGAGAGTTCGAGGTAGTCGGTGAAGACGGGCGGCGTCAGGCCGTGCGCGAGGGTGGCCTTGGCGACGTCGCTCCACTTGGCGCCGGCGCCGACGGTGACCGTCGAACTGCCGGTGTCCACCGGGCCGATGGACGCGAGGGGCGTCATCTCGACGACCAGGCCGCCGTCGATCTGCCCCTGTCCCTGCGTGGCGTGACCCTGCCCCCGTGGGGCGGCCTCGATCCCGTGGGTGTTGCAGAACCGGACCATGGTGACGACGTCCCGCACGGATCCCGGTCTGAGCACCGCGGCCGGGGCGCGGTGCACGATGTGGCCGTAGTCGTCGGCGACGGCCGTGCGGGACGCGGTGTCCGTGAGGAGCGTTCCGTCGAGGTCGGGCACGCCTTTGAGCCGGGACGCGTCGGCCGTGGGTGTGGCTGCCGCCCAGCTCCGGGTGAAGGGGTCGAAGCCGATGACGGTGGCACCGGTGACGGCGAGGCCGCGTAACGCGGTGCGTCGGGACGGAGAGCTGGTCATGACACTCCAGGTGGCTCACGGGTCCGTTGACCGTCTGGCACGTCTGGCACGTCTGGCACGTCTGGCACGTCTGAATGCCTGAACGTCTGTGGATCTGCGCTACGTCAACGGGCGGCCGGCCGCGCGAGTTCCACTCGACTCCGGCAAGTTAATTACTCGCTCATGTGCAAGCATTGCGGGGTGGTCTCGCAGGGCGAAGGGCTCGGCCGGGTCGAGGCGACGGCCGGTCTGGCGCTCGTCGGCGGGGTGACCGTGAGCGCGGCCGCCTCGGAGGCGTCGGGCAATCGCATCGCCGTCACGGACGTCCGCGTCGCTCAGGGCATCGGCTGCTACTGGATGCCGCTGTTCGGCTCGGTGCCGTCCTCCAGGAGACGGGGCCGAGGAGAGGTGGCTCAGCAGGGGGAACGCGCTCGTGCGGGCGTCGTGACGGGTTGGGGGGCGGTGGCGCCGGCGCCCGCAGCGTCCCCGGCTCGGTGCGCAGCTGGTGGGCCGGCAACCGGTGTGCGGGTTGTCGTCGTGGCGGGCGCATGCTTCCGGGAACCGGGGAGGCCGAGAAACCGACCGAGAAACCGACCGGGAAAGCAGGCGGGAAGGCGGGAGGGAAAGCGGGCGCCGCGACGGTTTCGGACCGCGCGGGGGTGTACCTCGTTGCCACCAGCCGGGCCAATCGAGAGCCCCTAGCGATACCCCATCCGGTGGCTTATTACCGTCAAAAGGTTAGTCATATCAGCCGATTTCGTACTCATCCACTGTCCGGCTCTTGGTGCTGACCAGCCGTCACGAGGCCCTGAACCAAGTCGAGGAGAGTGGAGAAAATGACAACATCGCCGAGATGGCGATCTGTTCTGACGCCGGCCGCCCTGGCCGCCGCGCTGGCAGCAGCCGCGCTGACGAGCGCGGGCACCGCCGGCGCCCAGAACCACACCACCCCGCCCCCGCATCCGGCCAAGCCCGCCCACCCGGCCCACACGGCGACGCCCGCCCAACCGGCACATCCGGTGAAGCCGGGACACCCGGGCAGCCCCGCGAAGCCCGCTCACCCGGGCAAGCCCGCGACGCCTCACTACCCGGCCAAGCCCGCCCACCCGGGCAAGCCCGCCTACCCGGTCCACCCGGCCAAGCCCGCGCATCCCGTGAAGCCGGACTACCCGGTCAAGCCCGCGCATCCTGTGAAGCCGGACTACCCCGCCAAGCCCGTGCACCCGGCCAAGCCCGACTACCCGGCCAAGCCGGTCAAGCCCGCGATCCCGGCCAAGCCGGAGCTTCCGTCGAAGCCCGTGCTGCCGGAGAAGCCCGCACATCCGGCCAAGCCCGCGCTGCCCGCGAAACCGGAGCTGCCCGCAAAGCCCGCACTCCCGGCCAAGCCCGCACTCCCGGAGAAGCCGGTCAAGCCCGCTCTCCCCGCGAAGCCGGAACTCCCTGCGAAGCCCGCGCTCCCCGCCAAGCCGGAGCTGCCCGCCAAGCCCGCTTACCCAGTCAAGCCTGCGCTGCCGGAGAAGCCTGCGCTCCCGGCGAAGCCCGCTCTGCCCGCGAAGCCGGAACTCCCGGCCAAGCCCGCACTGCCCACCAAGCCGGAACTCCCCGCCAAGCCCGCGCTGCCGGCCAAGCCCGCACTCCCGGAGAAGCCCTCGCTGCCGGCGAAGCCTGCGCTCCCTTCCAAGCCCGAGCTCCCCGCGAAACCGGCGCTTCCGGCAAAGCCAGCGATGCCTTCGAAGCCGGAGCTCCCCTCCAAGCCGGCGCTGCCCGCGAAGCCGGAACTTCCCGCCAAGCCTGCGCTTCCGTCGAAGCCGGAACTGCCGTCGAAGCCCGCCCTCCCCACGAAGCCGGAACTCCCGGCCAAGCCACAGCTTCCCTCGAAGCCCGCGATCCCCACCAAGCCGGAGCTCCCCTCGAAGCCGGCCATCCCCACCAAGCCGGAGCTCCCCTCGAAGCCGGCCATCCCCAGCAAGCCGGAACTTCCCTCCAAGCCCGCCATCCCCACCAAGCCGGAGCTCCCCTCCAAGCCGGCCATCCCCACCAAGCCGGAGCTCCCCTCCAAGCCCGCCATCCCCACCAAGCCGGAGCTCCCCTCCAAGCCCGCCATCCCCAGCAAGCCGGAGCTCCCCTCCAAGCCGGCCATCCCCAGCAAGCCGGAGCTCCCCTCCAAGCCCAGCATCCCGAGCAAGCCGGAGCTCCCGTCCAAGCCGGAACTTCCCTCCAAGCCCAGCATGCCGAGCAAGCCCGACCACCCCAAGCACGAGAAGGAGAAGGACTGGTAACACCGATGAGGAGAGGCTGACCCCCCGGTTCTCCGGGGGCCGTACAGGTCGGCTGTGTTGCCGGGCCCGGGCTATCCGGGCCCGGCACTCCGCTGTCAGGCGGAGGGCGTCGTGGAACAGGGGCAAGGCCCAGTGCCGGGCGGTGATGCCTTCCGGTTCCATCGCCCAGGGGTGGGCGACCGTCGAGCGTAGCGCCGCCATCGGGAGCCCTAGGCCGAACGACCTGGTCAGCAACGTCCTTGACCCGAGGCTCGCCGTCTCGCCCTCCTCCACGTCGCCCTCACCCGCAGCCGGCTGGGCAGCTAGGTAGCTCGTCATGAACTGCCTGCCGTGAACTACCCGTCGTGAACTGCCTCTCCTGAGCTGCCTCCCCCGATCCGCTCGTCCACGCCTCCATCCACGCCATGAATGGCCGGGATCCAGGATTCCGATCGCTCGGAGGATGGCGGCGGGGAGACCGGCGGCCCATAGTCGTCCCTACCTGCACGCCACCGTCCTGCACGGCACTGTCCCGCACACCGCTGTCCGGACCAGCCGCCGGCGTGGGGTCGTCCACGGCGTTCGCCGTGGGGTCGTTTACCGGCATGCCGGGCGCCGTCGGCGCCCGTGAAAGGCATGCCCTCCCCTACGCCGTCCCCTGGAGTCGCCATGCCCGGTGCCATGTCCCCGACCCCGCCCACCGCAGCCATGGACGGCGCCGCGTCGTCCGTCGCCGCGTCGCGCCCCGCCCATCTGCTGCGGGTGACGCTGCTGATGGCGGGCAGTTGTCTGCCGATCCTGGGGGCCGTACTGATCGCGCCGGTGCTGCCGAAGATGCAGGACCACTTCGCCGCGACGCCCGGCGCCAAGGCGCTCGTCCCCCTCGCGCTGACCGTTCCGGCGCTGTCGCTGGCGCTGCTGGCCCCGTTCGCCGGGGTGCTCGTGGACCGGCTGGGGCGCAAGCGGCTGCTGATCGTCGCGACCATCCTGTACGCCGTGTTCGGCACGGCGCCGCTGTGGCTGGACTCGCTCGGCGCCATCATCGTCGGCCGGGCCCTGGTGGGTGTCGCCGAGGCCGCGATCATGACCTGCTGCACCACGCTGATCGCCGACTACTACAGCGGCCGACAGCGGGTGAAGTACCTCGCCCTGCAGACGATGTGCGCCTCCGCCTCGGCCACCGTCTTCTTCGTGGTCGGCGGCGTCGTGGGCGCGGCGGGCTGGAGGGTGCCCTTCTGGATCTACGCCGTGAGTCTGCTCCTCGCCCCGATGATGGCCTCCGCCCTGCCCAACCCGGCGGCCCACCCAGCCGACCCGGCCCACCCTGCCGACGCGAGGGGCACGGTCCGTCACCGCCCCTTCCCCTGGCGGCGGTTGGCGGCCATCTGTGCCCTCACCTTCTTCGGGGCGATGGTCTTCTACACGGTCCCGGTGGAGATGTCGTACCTGCTCGACGACCTCGGAGTGGAGAACTCCGGTGTGATCGGCCTGGCCACCGCCATCGCTAGTGCGGCCACCGTGGGCGGGGCGGTGGCCTTCGCCCGGCTGAAGCGCGCCCCCGACCCGATGCTGCCCGCCGTCCTCGCGGTCTGCGCGGTCGGGTTCGGGGTGATGTTCCTGGCGAGCAATACGGTGCTACTCGTCGTCGGAGCGGTGATCAACTGCCTCGGTACGGGGATGCTGCTGCCCGCGCTGCTGACGAGCGCGATGTCCCGGCTGGCCTTCGAGGACCGCGGCCGCGGGACGGGGCTGTGGACGGCGGCCTTCTTCGGGGGTGAGTTCGTCTGCCCGCTGGTGCTGATCGCCGTGGAGGCGGAGGTGGGATCGCTGGCCGGTGCGGTGGGGGTGCTTGGGCTGGTGGCGGCTCTGATGGCGGCGGGGTTGTGGGCGGCAGCCCGGCGGCGGGCCGGGACGGTCGATCCACGGCCGCTGCCGGAGCAATTGGCCTGACGTGGTCTGACGTGGTCTGACGCGGTCCGACGTGGTCCGACGGCTCCTCAACGCCCCAGGTTCACGGGGTCCGTCGCGGCACGCACACTAGGTCACCGAAGATCACCGAAGATCACCCCTCTCCTCCATCAACGTCGCCCCCACGTCCGCCGCCTTCTGCCGCAGCCAGATGTGCGCCGCGTCCTGCGCATGAACCGGATGCCACCACAGCGCCACCTGCACCGGTACGGCCTCGAAAGGACAGGGCAGCACCCGCACCGCCGCCGACTGCACCGCCCTGCGGGCCAGCCGCTCCTGGATCATCGCGACCCGGCGCGTGCCCTCGACCATGTGCGGCAGCAGCTGGAAGGTCTGGACGGACACCTCCACGTGCGGGCTGATGCCGAGCATGCTCAGCTGGCGGGCGGCCGGCGCGTCGTAGGGCCGCTGGTAGACGGCCCACGGCAGCCGGGCCAGATGGTCGAGGGTGAGTGCGTCGCCGACCTCGGGGTGGTCGTCGGCGACCAAGCACAGCCAGCGGTCCTGGTAGAGGTCGACCGCGGGGAAACCGTCGATGACGCCGTGCGGCATCAGCAGCCCGTCGACCGTGCTCAGCAGCGCGGCCGTGTTCTCCTCGACCGACGGCGCCGGATGCTGGAAGGCGAACCGGATGCCGGGGGCCTCGTGGTGTACGGCGCGGGCGAGCGCGGAGCCGAACACGGCCGCGCTGTAGTCGGAGGCGAGCAGGGTGAACTCGCGGGACTCGGCGGCCGGGTCGAAGTCGGCCTGGCTGGAGAACACCCGCTCCAGCAGGTCGCAGGCGGTGGCGCTGCGGTCCCGCAACGCGACGCCGAGCGGCGTCAGTTCGTAGGAGTTGCCGCTGCGGGCGAGCAGTTCGTCGTCGAAATGGCGGCGCAGCCGGGACAGTGCCGCGCTCATCGCCGGCTGGCTGAGCCCGACGCGCTCGCCGGCCCGGGTGACGTTGCGCTCCTCCAGCAGGGCGCGCAGGGCTACGACCAGGTTGAGGTCGAGTCGGGACAGGTTCACCGGGCACCACCTTGCGAGCGAAAGCCATTCATGTCAGCGAAGTCATCCAGGTCAGCGAAAGCGATCCATGTCATCGCCGGCCACCCATGTCAGCGCGAGCCATCCATGTCAGCCCAAGCCATCCACGCCAGCGCGAGCCATCCATGCCATGGATCCGGCGCATTCACAAGATTGATTTCCGTGATCCGCCGATCGAGGCCAGAGTAGACCGCAACCCAGCAGGAGGAAATCTCATGGCAACGCTCGTGCAGCCTGCCGGCCCGTTCGCGCTCGGCACCTTCTCCGGCCCCGAGGGGAAGCCGTTCCCCGGCCTCCTGGCCGGCGGCCGGGTGCTCGACCTGGGCCGGGCCCTGGACTCGGCGCCGTCCGACATGCGTGGCGTACTGGAGCGGTGGGATGAGACGCTCCCCCGGCTGCGTGTCCTGGCGGGCGACGACGCCGGGGAGTGGCGGGCGCTGGAGGGGCTGCGGGTGCACGCTCCCGTCGAGCCCCGGCAGATCTTCCAGTCCGGTGCCAATTACCGGCAGCATGTGATCGACCTGGAGGTCGCCCACCGCTCCCCCGACGATCCGCGCACGGTCGACGAGGCGCGGGCCGAGATCGCCGCGGTCATGGACCGGCGGGCGGCCGAGGACCTGCCGTATGTGTTCATCGGCCTGCCGAGCACGATCGCGGGGCCGTACGACGACGTCGTCCTCCCCGCCTGGGCCGAACAGCCGGACTGGGAGCTGGAGTTGGCGGCCGTGATCGCCAGGCCCGCGCACCGGGTGTCCGTCGAGGAGGCCCTGGAGTACGTCGCCGGGTACACGATCGCCAACGACCTCACCGACCGCGCCACCGTGTTCCGCCGGGACATGAAGGCCATCGGCACCGACTGGCTGCGCTGCAAGAACGCCCCGGGCTTCACCCCGCTGGGGCCGTGGCTGGTGCCGGCCGAGTCGGTCGCCGATCCCGGTGATCTGCGGGTCACCCTGAAGCTGAACGGCGACACCATGCAGGACGAGTCCACCAAGGACATGCTCTTCGGCATCGCGCGGCTGGTGTCGTACATCTCGCAGTCGGCTCAACTCCTGCCCGGTGACCTCGTGTTGACCGGCAGCCCGGCGGGCAACGGCATCCACTGGGGCCGGCTGCTGCGCGACGGCGACGTGCTGGAGGGCTCGATCACGGGACTGGGCGTACAGCGCACCCGCTGTGTCGAGGAGGCGGCGTGAACCGGCACGATCCCGAGGGCGCGATCGCCGAGGCCGCCAAGGCGTACTCCAACTGGGGGCGCTGGGGCGCGGACGACGTGCTCGGCACGCTCAACTTCCTCGACGAGGCCAAGCGGCGGGAGGGTGCCGCGCTGGTGCGGCGGGGCGTGAGCTTCTCGCTGTCGCAGCGGTTCGAGATGAACGGGCCGCAGAAGGGCTGGCGCCGGCGGACCAACCCCGTCCACACCATGCTCGACACCGGCACCGACGCCGCCCTCGGCAACCAGGGCTTCCCGCACGGCATCGGCGGCGCCGACGACGTGATCGCGATGCCCCTGCAGTGCTCCACCCAGTGGGACGGGCTCGGCCACATCTTCGACCACGGCAACGCCTGGAACGGGCGGCCGGCGGAGAAGGTGGTCACCTCCGACGGCGACCTCGTCACCGGCATCGAGCACATGGCGCCGTACGTCGCCGGGCGCGGTGTCCTGCTGGACGTGGGCCGGGTGGCCGGCACCGACGGTGAACTGCCGGACGCGTTCGCGATCACCGAGGAGCACCTCGCGCAGGCGTCGCAGGCCCACGGGGTGGGCGTCGGGAGGGGCGACATCGTCCTGGTCCGCACCGGCCGGCTCGCCCGGGTCGGGCGCGACGGCTGGGGCGATTACGCGGGTGGGCCCGCGCCGGGGCTGTCGTTCACCACGGCGGGCTGGCTGCACCGTACCGAGATCGCGGCGATCGCCACCGACACCTGGGGCTTCGAGGTTCGGCCGAACGAGTTCGACCACGCCTTCCAGCCGTTGCACCAGGTCGTCATCCCCAACATGGGACTGCTCATCGGCGAGATGTGGGACCTGGAGTCGCTGGCCGAGGACTGCGCCTCGGACGGTGTGTACGAGTTCTGGCTGACCGCCGCTCCGCTGCCCATCACCGGGGCCGTCGGCTCCCCCGTCAACCCGATCGCCGTCAAGTAGACCGCCGTCAAGTAGATCGTCATCGAGCGGGGTCCGCGGCCTGTCTGCGCCGGCCCCCTGGCCACCCGTCAGTCCGCTCACTGCCGGGTGGCCCTCACACCACCGACTTCGAGTATCGGCCGGAACCGTCCGGCCCGCACTCGGAGCGGCCGGTCGGCACCCGGGCGGGCGAACCGCCCACCCACACCTCGCCGCACCCGACCCTCGCCGCGCCCTCGCATCCCCACACCCCCGCATGCCCACACCCCGCATCCCCAGCCGCCCGTCGCCGCGCGGCCCACTCTCGGGAGGGACCCCGACATGACCGACAGCCGCACCCTCCCCCAGCCGCCGTCCGGGGGTACGCCCACCGTCCTCGTCATCGGCGGGGGTGCCTCCGGCAACGCCGTCACCGTTCTGCTGCGCCGCGCCGGCATCGCCGTCGACCTGATCGAGGCCAGGCCCGACTGGAACGCCACGACCGGCTCCGGCATCACCCTTCAGGGCAACGCCCTGCGGGTCCTGCGCGAACTGGGGGTGTGGGAGGAGACGGCCGCCTCCGGTTGTGCCTTCGGTTCGCTGGGGGTGACCGCTCCGGACGGCACCGTGCTGTTCGTCGCCGAGGACATCCAGACGGGTGGTCCCGACCTGCCCGCCACCCTCGGTATGCAGCGCCCCCGGTTGCAGCAGATCCTCATCGACGCGGTCCGCGCCTCCGGCGCACGGGTCCGGCTCGGCACCACGGCCGAGTCGCTGGACCAGGACGCCGACGGTGTCTCGGTGCGTTTCAGCGACGGCGTCGAGGGCCGCTACGACCTGGTGATCGCCGCCGACGGTCTGAACTCCGCCACCCGCGCCGCGATCGGCATCACCGCGAAACCCGAGCCCACCGGCATGGCCATCTGGCGTATCGCCGCCCCACGGCCCGCGGGCGTGACCCGCGCCGACCTCTCCTACGGCGGCCCCGCCTACATCGCCGGGTACACCCCCACCAGCGAGAACACCCTTTACGCGTTTGTCGTGGAGGCGTGCCGGGACCGCGCCGGCGTCGACCCGGCCGACTACGCCGACGAGATGCGCCGCCTCGCGCGCGGCTACGGCGGGGTCTGGCCGGAGATCACCGAGCACATCACCGACCCGGCGAAGGTCAACTACACCTGGTTCGACCGCCTGCTGGTCGAGGGCTCCTGGCACCGGGGCCGGGTCGTGCTGATCGGCGACGCCGCCCACTGCTGCCCGCCCACGCTGGCCCAGGGCGCGGCGATGTCCCTGGAGGACGCCCTCGTCCTCGCCGAGCTGCTGACCTGCGGCCGGGAGTGGGACGACGAACTGCTCCAGGCGTACTACGAGCGCCGGATCCCGCGGGTGCGCAGGGTCGTCGAGGCGTCGGTGCAGATCGGCCGGTGGCAGCTGGACTGCGTACGCGACGCCGATGTCGCGGGGCTGGTCGGCCGCACGTTGACCTCGCTGAAGGAGCTTCCGTGACCGCGCCCGCTGTCGCCTCCGCGACCGCGCCCACCGGCGCTTCCGTGAACACGCCCACCATCGACGTGCACGCGCACGTCCTGCTCCCCGAGGTAGACGCCCTGGTGGCCGGCCGGCCCGGTCTCGCCGAGGCCAGGGCGCTGGACGCCCGCCGCAACGGCCCGGCCGCGCTTGCCGTCAACGGCCCGATGGTGCGCGAGCGCGTCCCGGCTCTGACCGACGTCGCCGTACGTCTCGCCGCGATGGACGCGCAGGGCGTGGACGTGCAGGTCGTCAGCCCCTCCCCGTCGCACTACCACTACTGGGCGGAGGAGGAGACGGCGGAGAAGCTCTCCCTGTTGGCCGGCGAGGCGACGGCCGCGCACTGCGCCCGGGCACCCGGGCGGCTCCATGGCCTCGGTCTCGCTCCCCTCCAGCACCCGGAGTTGGCGGTGCGCGCCCTCGAACACGCCATGGGCCTGGGCCTGCTGGGTGTCGAGATCTCCTCGCACGCTCCCTCCTTGTCCGCCATCGGGCAGAAGGGGCCCAGCCGCGAGCTGTCGGACCCGGCGTACGAACCCTTCTGGACGCGGGCCGAGGAGACGGGCGCGATCCTCTTCCTGCACCCCTTCGGCTGCACGCTCGACGAGCGACTGGACCGGTGGTACCTGTCCAACAGTGTCGGGCAGCCGACGGAGAACGCCGTCGCGCTGTCCCATCTCATCTTCTCGGGCGTCCTGGACCGCCATCCTGGGCTGAAGCTGATCGCTGCGCACGGCGGCGGATATCTGCCGACCCACCTCGGCCGCTCCGACCACGCCTGGTCCACGCGCTCCGACGCCCGTGCGGGCTGCGCCCATCCGCCCAGCAGCTATCTGAAGCGCCTGTATTTCGACTCTCTCGTCCACGACCCGTACGTCCTGCGGGAGTTGATCCGCGCCGCGGGCGCCGACCGGGTCCTGCTCGGTTCCGACTTCCCCTTCGACATGGGCACCGACGACCCCGTCGGCGCGCTGCGCACCGCGCGGCTCTCCGATGCCGACTTCGACGCCGTACGAGGCGGCAACGCCGCCGCACTCCTCCGGAAGGACTGACCGCCCCATGCGCCTCCTCACCCATCTGCGCCACGTCGACCTCGCCGTACCCGACTACGACAGGCAGCTCGACTTCTACTCCGGCGTCTGGGGCCTGACCAAGGTCGCCGAGGACTCCGGCGTCTCGTTCCTGGCCGCCGAGGGCAGCCCCGAGCAGTACGTCGTCCGGCTCCGCAAGGCCGACGAGAAGCGTCTCGACCTGGTCTCCTACGGCGCGGGCAGCGCGGCCGACGTGGACGCGCTCGCGGAGCAACTCCTCGCCCAGGGCGTGCAGTTGATCTCACGGCCCGGGAAGGTCGACACCCCCGGCGGCGGTTACGGCTTCCGCTTCTTCGACGGCGACGGCCGCACCGTCGAGGTCTCCGCGGACGTGGCGGCCCGGCAGCATCGCCGGATCGAGGAGAAGGAGGCGATCCCGGTCCGGCTGTCACATGTCGTCCTCAACTCCCCGGACCTGAACAAGACCCGCGCGTGGTACGAGACCCACCTCGGCTTCCGCCTCTCCGACACGCTCAGCTCGCCGCACATGGGCGAGGTCATGCACTTCATGCGGATCAGCAACCAGCACCACTCGATGGCCATCGCCCAGTGCCCGCACACCTCCCTGCACCACATCTCCTTCGAGATGCGCGGCCTGGACGAGTACATGCGCGGATCGGGGCGCGTGATGCGGGCCGGTGTGCGCAAGATCTGGGGGCCGGGCAGACACATGGCGGGCGACAACACCTTCACGTACTTCCTCGACCCGCACGGCAACACCGTCGAGTACACCACCGAGCTGGAGGAGCTCGACGAGGACACCTGGCACCCGCACGTCTACGACTTCTCCCGGCCCGAGGTCACCGACCAGTGGGGCACGGCGAACCCGATGAACGAGCTGGTCGCCAAGGAGTCGTTCAACGACGTCGACCGCGGCGTCTTCGTCGCCCCGCCGGTGTAAGGGGCGCCGACAATTGCGCATCGCCACTTACCTGTACGAGGGTCGACGGCACTGCGGGGTCGTGGAGGGCACCGTCGTCCGGGCTCTCCCGGACGACACCTCGCCCCTGGACGCCGTCGACGCCCGCCCCGTCGGGGACGCCGTCCCGCTGTCGGACGTACGCCTGCTGCCGCCGCTCCAGCCGCCCACCGTGCGGGACTTCGTCACCTTCGAGGAACATGTGGAGGGTGTACGCCGCTCCGTGGACGGGGCGGCGGGTGTGCCGGAGCGCTGGTACGCGGCCCCGACCTTCTACTTCGCCAACCCCTACGCGGTGTACGGCCCGCACGACGACATCCCCGTGCCGCCGGGGTCGGGCGTGCTCGACTTCGAGCTGGAGGTGGCCGCCGTCATCGGCCGCGCGGGCCGTGACCTCACGCCCGAGCAGGCCCGCGACCACATCCTCGGGTACACGATCCTCAACGACTGGTCCGCCCGTGACCTCCAGTCGGCCGAGATGCGGGTGGGCCTCGGCCCCTGCAAGGGCAAGGACACCGCCACCACCCTCGGCCCGTACCTCGTCACCGCGGACGAACTGGAGCCGTACCGGGACGCCGACGGTTTCCTGCGGCTGGCGCTCACCGCCGCGGTGAACGGCGAGGTGGTCGGCGAGGACCTGCTGTCCCACATGAGCTGGACCTTCGAGGAGATGGTCGCCTACGCATCGCGCGGGACCTGGGTGCGTCCCGGAGACGTCCTCGGCTCCGGCACCTGCGGCAACGGCGGCTGTCTGGCCGAGCTGTGGGGTGTGCGCGGCAGCCAGGATCCTCCGCCTCTGAAGCCGGGTGACACCGTGGCGCTCACCGTGGAGGGCATCGGTTCCGTGTCCAACACCGTGGTTGCGGGGGTGGATCCGGTGCCGCTGCCGACGGGCCGACGGCGCGGCCGGGAGCGGCCGTGAGCGGGCCGCGCCCCGGGAGGCTGGCGGGCAGGGTCGTGGTCGTCACGGGGGCGGCTCGCGGACAGGGCGCCGCTGAGGCCGGGGCGCTGGCCCGCGAGGGCGCCCGGGTGATCGCCACCGATGTGACGGAGACATCCGGCTGCCGTCGCCTCGACGTCACCAGCGACGAGGAGTGGGCCGAACTCGCCGCCGAGCTGAGGGAGTCGTACGGCCATGTCCACGGCCTGGTCAACAACGCGGGCGTCACCTGGCGGGCCCGTCTCGGCGAGGTACGCCCGGAGGACTTCGACCGGGTCCACACGGTCAACGTCACCGGCCCGCTGCTCGGCATCCAGCATCTCGCGCCGCTGATGCCGCCGGGTGCGTCCATCGTCAACGTGGGTTCGACGGCCGCGCTCACCGGCCACTACCCGGTCGCCTACACGGCGAGCAAGTGGGCGTTGCGGGGCCTGTCGAGGGCGGCGGCGCTGGAGCTCGGCCCGCGCGGCATCCGCGTCAACACGATCCACCCCGGCTACATCGAGACGGACATGACCGCCTCCGCGGCCCCCGCCTTCCGCGAGGCGAACATCCGCGAGACACCGCTCGGCCGCACCGGCACCGTGGACGAGATCACCCCGCTGGTGACGTTCCTGCTCTCCGCCGAGGCGTCCTTCATCACCGGCGCCGAGATCCCGGTGGACGGCGGCCTCACCGCCCATGGCGGCGTCAAGTCCCTGTCGGACGCGCTGCGTTCCCCTCAGCAAGGCCCTGCACAGCGCACGCGGGCTACGGTGACGGAATTTCCTGTTCCGCCCAGATGATCTTCCCGTCGGCCGTGTACCGCGCCCCCCACCGATGGGACAGCTGGGCGACCAGAAACAGCCCCCGGCCGCCCTCGTCCATGATCCGGGCATGCCGCAATCGTGGGGCCGTGCTGCTGGCGTCGGCGACCTCGCAGGTCAGGCGGGTGTCGCGGAGGAGGCGTAGGCGGATGGGGGGTTCGGCGTAGCGGATCGCGTTGGTGACCAGCTCGCTGACGATCAGCTCGGTCGTCATGGCCAGCTCCCCGAAGCCCCAGTCCGTCACCTGGCGGGTCGCCCGGGCCCGGATGTCGGCGACGGCGGCCGGGTCCACGGGCACGTCCCAGGAGACGACGTGTTCGGCGCCCAACGCGTGGGTGCGGGTCAGGAGCAGGGCGATGTCGTCGGGCTGCGGCACGGGCACGAGCTGCCGGACCACGGACGTGCACAGGGTGCCGAGGTCGAGTTCGGGGCGGGACAGCAGGTCGCCCAGCCGGGCCATGCCCTGCTCCATGTCGCCGTCGGCCGACTCGACGAGGCCGTCGGTGTAGAGGCCGAACAGGCTGTTCTCGGCGAGCTCGAACTCGGTGGCCTCGAACGCCATCCCGCCGAGCCCGAGCGGCGGTCCGGCCGGGGGTTCGGGGAAGGAGACCTGTCCGTCGGGGGCGACGACGACCGGCGGCGGGTGTCCGGCGCGGGCCATGGTGCAGCGCCGGGTGACCGGGTCGTAGACGGCGTACAGGCAGGTGGCGCCGAGGAAGGCGGTCGTGCTCTGGTGGGCCGCCCCGGCCCCCTCGGCTCCGTCGGCGCCCTCGGCTCCCTGGTCGTCGGTGTGCTCCTCGCTGAGCCGGAGCACCAGGTCGTCGAGGTGGGCCAGGAGTTCGTCGGGCGGCATCTCCATGGCGGCGAGGGTCTGTACGGCGGTGCGCAGCCGGCCCATGGCCGCGGCCGCGGTGATGCCGTGGCCGACGACGTCGCCGACGACCAGGCCGACCCGGGTGCCGGACAGCGGGATCACGTCGAACCAGTCGCCGCCGACCCCGCCCGTCGGGTCCGCCGGCAGATAGGAGGAGGCCACCTCCAGCGCCGTACCGCCCGTCAGGGCCTGCGGCAGCAGACTGCGTTGCAGGGTGACCGCGGCCGTGTGTTCCCGGGTGTAGCGGCGGGCGTTGTCGACGCACAGCGCGGCGCGGGCGACCAGCTCCCGGGCGACCAGGACGTCGTCGGGCTGGAACGACACGGGATTGAGCGACCGTAGGAACGAGGTGAGACCGAGGGCGGTGTTGCGGGCCCGCATCGGCACCGAGATGAGGGAGTGCAGGCCGAACTCGCGCATGCTGGCGGCGCGCGCGGGCTGTTCTCTGGCCCACACCTCTTCGGACGGGTCGAGGACCGGGATGAGGATCGGCTCGCCGTCGATGAGCAGATGCGCGTCGTGCGGCGGCGGCACGAAGTCCACCTGGTCCCCGATCTGGGCCACGGCCTCGGGGACGCCCTCGCGCACGGAGTTCATGCCGGCCCGGCGCATCACCGGCTTGGCGGGGGCCGGGCCCGCGTCGGTGAGCCACGCTCCGTGTCCCTCGGTGCTGAGTACGGGCTCCAGCAGGTCCACGACGACGAAGTCGGCGAAGCGGGGCACGGCGAAGTCGGCGAGTTCCTGGGCCGTCCGCATGACGTCCAGGGTGGTGCCGATCCGGGTGCCGGCCTCGTTGACCAGCGCCAGCAGCTGGCGGGCGTTCCATCGTTCGGTGACGTCCAGGACCATGTAGCAGACCCCGGTGACCGAGTTGTCCGGGTCCACGAGGGGGAAGAACGAGGTGGAGTAGGCGTGCCGGCGGTGCGGATCGGCCCAGCTCCAGCCCTCGTACTCGTAGTCGGTGACGGGGACGCCGGTGTCGAGGACCTTGCGCATCAGGCCCTCGATGGTCTCCGCCTGCAGGCCGGGCAGCAGTTCGCTCAGCCGTCGCCCGAGCCGCTGCTCACGGGGCACACCGCCGAACCGTTCCAGGGTGTCGTTCAGCCATACGTAGCGCAGCTGGGTGTCCATCACGGCCATACCGACCGGCGAGCGGGTCAGGAAACCGTCCAGCACGGACTGGCCCACCGTCCACTGCGGGCGCCGCTCGCGCGCCGAGATCAGGAAGCACTCGTCCGGGCCGATCCGGAAGGACGCGGAGACCCGCAGGTCCACGTCGATACGGCGGCCGTCGCCGTGCCGTAGCGGAATGAGCCCGCTCCACCCCATGCCGGCCCGGCAGCGCTCCGCGACCGCGGCCACCCGCGCCGGATCGCCGGGCATCGCCAGCAGTCCGGCGGCCGGCCGGCCCACCGTCTCCGACGCCGGGCGGCCGAGGAGTTCCTCCGCGGCCCGGGTCCAGCCGAGCACGACACCGTGCGCGGACAGCACCGCCGCCGCGTCGGAGGACGCGTCGAAGAGCGCGCTCGGTCCTGCGGACGTGGGCGCGTCCGGTTCCTCTCGCGGAGCATCCATGGGTCCTCACGCAGCGTCCATGGGTCCCGTCCCGTACACGACCATGTTCCTGCTAGTACGCCGGATGCGCACGGGCCGACGACCGCCA
The DNA here is from genome assembly GCF_042740355.1 of Streptomyces sp. NPDC059010. NCBI lineage: Bacteria > Bacillati > Actinomycetota > Actinomycetes > Kitasatosporales > Streptomycetaceae > Streptomyces > Streptomyces sp. NPDC059010. The sequence goes on along the minus strand of NZ_JBHYJA010000043.1, from coordinate 22,661 downwards.
CGTCATCCCCTCCGGCCCGCTCCCGCCTCCTCGGAGCCTGTGCACGACCCACGCCCGCGCAGCGACGCCCGGCCGGGCGGGACGACCGGGGGTTCGTTCACGGGCTCTCACTGGGCAAGGCGCGGGAGCGGAGAGAGCATGGAGGTGCCGGCCGTCGCAGCCGTGGTACCCGGTCGTGGCCGAGGCCGGCGGGCCCGGTCGGCCGGTGGCACGCGAGCCCGGGCCGGTGGCGGAGGAGCTGGGATGACAGCCGAATCGGATTCCTTCCAGTCCGACGGCGGCGGGTACGGCCCGGAGCCGCCCCGCCCGACCGGCCTGCTGGACATGCTGAGCGTGGCCGCGGTGGTCGTCGACGCCGCCGGGCGCATCGTGTTCTGGACCCCTCAGGCCGAGGACCTCTTCGGCTATACGTCCGAGGAGGCGCTCGGTACGTACGCGGCGCGGCTGTTCATCCAACCCGAGCATCTGCCGGCGGTGGCGAAGCTGTTCGCGGAGGTGCTGGAGACCGGCCGCAGCTGGGCCGGTGCCTTCCCCGTGCGGCACAAGGACGGCAGCACCCGGCTGACGGAGTTCCGCAACATGCGGCTGCTGGACGATCTCGGGGACGTGTACGCGCTCGGCATCGCCGCCGACCACTCCCTGCTCCAGCGCGTGGAGACCGACCTGGCGCTGTGCGAGCGGCTGATCAACCAGTCCCCGATCGGTATCGCCCTGCTCGACCCCGACCTGCACTATCTGCTGGTCAACCCGGCGCTGGAGCGCATCGACGCCACCCCGGCCGAGGACCACATCGGCCGTCGGCTGCGGGAGACGCTGCCGCTGCCCGACATCGACACCATCGAGTCCGCTCTGCGTCAGGTGCTCACCACGGGCACGCCGCTGCTCGACCAGTACCACGTGGGCCGCCCGCCCGCCGACCCCGAGCACGAGCACGCCTGGTCGCTGTCCTTCTACCGGCTGGAGGATCCCGGCGGCCGGACCCTGGGCGCGGCCATCTCGTTCGTCGACGTCACCGAGCGGCACCGCGCGGCCGCCGAGGCCGACCGGGCCCGGCGGCGTCTCGCCCTCGTCGCCGACGCCTCCACCCGGGTCGGCACCACGCTGGAGGTGGAGCAGACCGCCCGCGAACTGGCCGAGATCGCCGCCCCGGAGCTGGCCGACGTGGTCGCCGTGGACGTCCTGGACTCCGCCCTGGCCTGCCGCCGGACACGCAAACCCGACAACGGCCCCGAACTCTTCCGTGCCCTCGCGCTGAAGGCGGCCTACCCCAGCGTGGCCCTGCGTGCCGCGGATCCGCCCGGTGACCTCGCCGCCTACGAGGGCGACCGCCTGGTCACCCTGTGTGTGCACACGGCGCGGCCGGTGCTGGTGCGCCATGTCGGCGAGCACGATCTGCCGCGCATCGCCCGGGACGCGGAGGCCACCTCCCTGCTGGCCCGGGCCGGTGTGCACTCGTATCTCGCGGTGCCGTTGATCGCGCACGGCGAGGTGCTCGGCGCCCTCGACCTCAAGCGGACCCGTAATCCGGCGCCGTTCGACGAGGACGACGTGGTCCTGGCGAGCGAGCTGGCCAGCCGGGCCGCCGTGGCCATCGACAACGCCCGCTGGTTCCAGAGCGTGCGCAACACCGCCCTCACCCTCCAGCGCAGCCTGCTGCCCGACCACCCGCCGCACCACACCGGTCTGGAGCTGGCCTCCCGCTACCAGCCCGCGCAGGCCACCAGCGAGGTCGGCGGCGACTGGTACGACGTCCTGCCGCTGACCGAGGACAAGACCGCCCTGGTCGTCGGCGACGTCATGGGCAACGGCATCGACGCCGCCGCCACCATGGGCCGGCTGCGCACCGCCACCTGCGCGTACGCGGACCTCGACCTCGAACCCGGGGCCGTGCTCCAGCACCTGGACAAGATCACCTGCGATCTGGAGCACTACATCGTCACCTGTCTGTACGCCGTGTACGACCCCGGGACCGGGCTGTGTCACATGGCCAACGCCGGACACATGCCGCCCGCGCTGGCCCGCCCCGGCCGCCCGCCCGAGCTGCTCGAACTGCCCACCGGAGCCCCCCTCGGTGTCGGCGGCGTCCCCTTCGAGACCACCACGGTCGAGCTCGGCCCCGGCGATCTGCTGGTCCTCTACACCGACGGCCTGGTCGAGACCCGCCACCACCCCATCGACGACCGGCTGAACGTCCTCCTCGGCTTCCTCGACGAACCCAGCCGTCCACTGGAGGAGACCTGCGACCTGCTGCTGTACGGCCTGCGCCATCCCGACGACCACGACGACGTGGCGCTGCTCGTGGCGCGGGTCCGGTAGGTCTTGTCCGGCGGTACGCCTTGCCCGGGCCGTGCGCCCGGCGCACCCTGTTCCTATGGGTGCTGACACCGGCCCTACGCCCACGCTGATCAACTCGGTGCAGCGGGCCTTCCGGCTGCTTGAGGCGGTGAGCGCGCACGCGAACGGCGCGCCGGCGAAGCAGCTGGCCCGGGAGACGGACCTGCCGCTGGCCACGGCGTACCACCTGCTGCGCACGCTGGTCCACGACGGCTATGTGCGCAAGCTCGCCGACGGCGGGTTCATCCTGGGCGAGCGGCTCCAGACGCTGCACACGGCGGGCCGGACACAGGCGCTGCTCAGCCGGATCCGGCCCACGCTCGCCGCGCTGCGCGACGAGCTGTCGTCCGCCGCCTACCTCACCTTCTACGAGGAGGGGGAGATCCGGGTCGCGGAGATCGTCGACGGCCCGCGCGCTCCCCGGGTCGACCTGTGGGTGGGGTTCGAGGACGCGGGGCACGCCACGGCGCTGGGCAAGTCGGTGCTGCGTGAGCTGGACGAGGACGCGCGCAAGGAGTACCTGTCCCGGCACACGCTCTCCGACCTCACGCCCAGGACGATCACCGACACCCCCGAGCTGCTGCGGCGCATCGAATCCTCGCCCCTGGCGCCTGCCGTGACGGACATGGAGGAGTACTCCCTGGGCACGGTGTGCGTGGCGGTGCCCGTCTACGCCGGCTCCACCCTCGGCTCGCTGGGCGTCTCGCTGCGGGCCGGGCGGCGCTCCCGGCTGGAGGAGGTCAGGGCGCGGCTGATCCCCGCCGCCGACCGGGTGACCCGGGGTCTCTCGCTCACTATCTGAAAACGCTGTCCTTGTCCCGTCCGGGGTCGAAACGCTTTCCTGAATAAACCGGACATTTCACGGGCGCATGGCCCCCCCACAAGGTGAGGACAGCGGACAAGACATGAGCATGGCCCCCCACCACGGTGATGACCACTGGCCGAGGCGGCTGATCGCCGCCGTGCCCGTACTGCCCATCCTGATCGTCTCCGCCCTCGTACTCGTCGATCTCGTCGGCGGCACGGGGATGACCTGGGTGCCGCTGCTCGCCACCGGCCCCGCGCTCGCCGCCACCACCTGCGGGCCGCGCAGCGTCCTGTGCGTGGGGCTGCTCGCCGCCGCCATGAGCGTGACGCTCGGCATCCGGGGCGGCGCCCCGGACAGCCAGCTGGCGATCGCGCTGTCCGCCCTGCTGGTGGTCACCCTGGCGTGTGCCCTCACCAGCGCCCGGCGCGGGCGGCGCGAGCGGGTGCTGGCGGCCGTCCGGTCCGTCGCCGAGGCCGCCCAGCACGCGCTGCTGCAGCCCATACCGGCGACGGTCGGCCCGTTCCGCGTGGCCGTCCGCTACAGCGCCGCCGCGGCCGAGGCCCGGATCGGCGGTGACCTCTACGCCCTGGTGTCCACGCCGTACGGGGTACGGCTGATCGTCGGCGACGTGCGCGGCAAGGGGCTGCCGGCCGTGGGGACCGCCGCCCTGGTGCTCGGGGTGTTCCGGGAGGCCGCCTACGACGAGCCCGACCTCCTGGACGTCGTCGCCCGTATCGAGCGGAGCCTGGCGCGCAACCTGGGCAGCGACGACTTCGTCACCGCCGTGGTGGCGGGCTACCCCCGGGAGGGCCACCTGGAGGTGGTCAACTGCGGCCACGCGCCGCCGCTGCTGGTGCGCGACGGCGTCGTCGTGCCGGTCGAGCCGGACCGTCCGGCCCCGCCCCTCGGTCTGCGCACCCTCTCGGGCGAGACGCCCGCACTGCAGGTGCTGCCCTTCACCGACGGCGACCAGCTGCTGCTGTACACCGACGGCGTCACCGAGGCCCGCAACCACGAGCGCGAGTTCTACCCCCTCGCCGAGGGCCTGGCCCGCCACACCTGCGGCGAACCGGCCGACACCGTCACCGCCCTGCACGACGAACTCCTGACCCACGTCGGCGGCCGCCTCCACGACGACGCCGCCCTGCTGCTCCTCCACAAGCCGACGGCCCCCGATACACCCGCCACCCGCGAGCCGTCCGGCGCCGGGCGCATCGAATCGTGCTCGCCATAGACGTGCCAAGGAGGGCGGGGCTGTATCGACATGCGGCTCCGCCGCGTGGGCGCGACCAGCCACAACGCAGCCGCACCCGAAAAAGCGCCCCGACCCGGCACAACCTCCCTGCTCCACCCGCGGAGCGCCCCGTGCTGGCCCCGGCGAACGGTGTTAGAAATAGAGCATGGCCGGATTCCTCGGCCGCCTGCGCTCCCTGTTGAGCGCGCGTACCGTCGCCCGGCAGGTCTTCGTGCTGCAGGCGGCGATCGTCGTGCTCCTCGTCGTCGCCGCGGTGGTGGCCCTGGTACTGCAGGTCCGCAACGACACCGAGCGGGAGGCCCGCAACCGCTCCCTCGCGGTCGCCGAGGCCTTCGCACACTCACCGGGTGTGGTCGACGCGCTGGGCAGCTCCGATCCGTCGTCGGTGCTGCAGCCGCGTGCCGAGGCGGCGCGCGAGGCGACCGACGTGGACTTCGTCGTCGTGATGACCAAGGACGGGATCCGCTACACGCACCCCAACCCCAAGCAGATCGGCAAGCACTTCGTCGGCACCATCGCACCGGCCGCGGCGGGCGGGGTCGTACGGGAGACGTACACCGGCACCCTCGGGCCGTCCGTGCGGGCCGTGGTCCCCGTGAAGGACGACCACGGCAAGGTCGTCGGCCTGGTGGCCGCCGGGGTGACGCTGGCCAGCGTGGGCGGCACCGTGGACAACCAGCTGCCGATGGTGCTCGGCTCGGCGGCGGCCGCTCTCGCCCTCGCCACCGGCGGGACCGCACTGGTCAGCCGGCGGCTGCTGCGGCAGACGCACGGGCTGGGGCCCGAAGAGATGACGCGGATGTACGAGCATCACGACGCCGTCCTGCACTCCGTACGCGAGGGCGTACTGATCCTGGACGACCAGCGGCGCCTGGCCCTGGCCAACGACGAGGCGCGGCGGCTGCTCGGACTGGCCCCGGACGCGGAGGGGCGGCTCTGCCGCGATCTGGGCATCGGACGCGACCTCGCCCAGCTGTTCTCCTCCGGGCGGGACGCCACCGACGAGGTGCACCTGGCGCAGGGCAGGCTGCTGGCCGTGAGCCAGCGCTCGACCGACCGTGAGGGCGGGCCGCCCGGCAGTGTGGCGACGCTGCGGGACACCACCGAGCTGCGCACCATGACCGGCCGGGCGGACGTGGCGCAGGAGCGGCTGAAGCTGCTGTACGACGCGGGGCTGGAGATCGGCACCACGCTGGACGTCACCCGCACCTCGCAGGAACTGGCCGACTTCGCGGTGCCGCGGTTCGCCGACTTCGTCTCCGTCGATCTGGCGGATCCGGTGCTGCGCGGCGAGGAGCCGAAGGAGGGCCGTACCGACATGCGCCGGGTCGCCTTCCGGGGCGTACGGGAGGGCAGCCCGCTCTACCCGCTCGGCAAGCTGATCCACTTCGCCCCGGACAGCCCGCAGGCCTTCGGCTTCGGCACCGGCAAGTCGGTGCTGGAGACGGACATGGCGACCTTCTCCGGCTGGCAGGCGCAGGATCCCGACAACGCCCGCCGGATCGTCGACTTCGGCATCCACACGATGCTCACGGTCCCGCTGCGCGCCCGCGGCGTCATCATGGGCATGGCCACCTTCTGGCGCGCCGACCGGCCCGAGCCCTTCGAGCGGGAGGACGTCTCGCTCGCCGAGGAGCTGGTGGCGCGGGCCGCCGTCAGCATCGACAACGCCCGCCGCTACACCCGCGAGCACACCCTGTCGATCACGCTCCAGCGCAGCCTGCTGCCGCGGGCCCTGCCCGGCCTGAGCGCCCTGGACGTCGCCTACCGCTATCTGCCCGCGCACGCGGCGCAGGGCGGGGTCGGCGGGGACTGGTTCGACGTCATCCCGCTGCCGGGCGCACGGGTGGCGCTGGTGGTGGGGGACGTCGTGGGGCACGGACTGCACGCGGCGGCCACGATGGGACGCCTGCGCACGGCGGTCCACAACTTCTCCACCCTGGACATCCCGCCCGACGAACTCCTCGGCCATCTGGACGAGTTGGTGGTCCGCATCGACCAGGACGAGGGCGACGGCGAGGCCGCACCGGTCACCGGGGCGACCTGTCTGTACGCGGTGTACGACCCGTCCTCCGGACTGTGCACCCTCTCCCGCGCCGGCCACCTCGAACCGGCCCTCGTCCACCCCGACGGCGACGTCGAGTTCCCCGCCGTCCCCGGCGGCCCGCCGCTGGGCCTGGGCGGCAGCCTGCCGTTCGAGGCGACGGAGCTGCGCCTGTCCGAGGGCTCCGGTCTGGTGCTGTACACGGACGGGCTGGTCGAGGACCACGGCCGGGACATCGACGAGGGTCTGGAGCTGCTGCGCGGGGCGCTCGCCGCGGCCCCGCCGACGCAGGGCCGGACGCCGGAGGAGACCTGCAAGGCGGTACTGGGGGCGCTGCTGCCCGAGCGGCCGCGGGACGACGTCGCCCTCGTGGTCGCCCGGACCCGGCGGCTCCCCACCGACCGCACGGCGGCCTGGGACGTGCCGGCCGATCCCTCGGCCGTGGCCCGGGTCCGCGCGGTGGCCGCCCGGACCCTGGCCGACTGGAAGCTGGCGGACGAGGCGTTCACGACCGAGCTGATCCTCAGCGAGCTGGTCACCAACGCCCTCCGCCACGCCACCGGCCCCATCCATGTCCGTCTGATCCGCGACCGCGCCCTGATCTGCGAGGTCTCCGACGGCAGCAGCACCGCCCCGCATCTGCGCAGCGCCGCCACCACGGACGAGGGCGGCCGAGGGCTGTTCCTGGTCGCCCAGTTCGCCGAGCGGTGGGGCACGCGCTACACGGCCGACGGCAAGGTGATCTGGACCGAACAGCCGCTGCCGCAGGACCCCGACCCGCATGACTGAGCCCTACGACGGCTCAGCGTCCGTTCGCGGATTCTCAGTCCCCGTGCGCCTCCAGCGCAGCCCGCACCCCCGATTCAAGAGCGCCCTCGATCCACGACGGCTTCACCGACGTATGGTCCCCGGCGAAGTACAACGGCCCCTCCGGCGCGCGAATGGCTTCCAGCAACTCCGTGTGCTGGCCGGGCAGGAGCACGGACGCCTCCCCGTAGGCGTACGGATCCCGCAGCCAGCTCTGTGTCCGCCCGGCCCCGGTGTAGAAGACCTCGACGCGCTGGCCGTAGACCTGCTGCAGGCCCCGCAGCGCGTGCGGGTAGCGGGCGTCCTCGTCGAGGGAGTCCCAGCGGGAGGCGTCGTCGGCCCAGCTGTAGGAGGCGAGGACGACGCCGCCCTTGCTGCCGTCGATCGGATGGGAGGGGTTGATCATGAAGCGGTTGGAGTTGTCGGAGACCGAGCCGCCGCCGATGATGTGCGCCGCCTCGGGCTGGTCGCGGGTGGCCCAGCGGTTGGCGGCGTAGTGCACGCGCTGGGCGTCGCTGATGTGGCCGCGCGGGACGGAGGGGTGGATGCCGAGGAGGCTGCCGTCGGCGGGCGCCTTGCCCTTGCGGTAGTCGTCGTAGAGGCCGGGCCGTACGGCGTCGAGCTCCCGCTTCCAGTCGGCCTCGGTGAACTCCCACCAGCGCAGGCCGAATTCGAGCAGCACCTTGGTCGCGCTGTCGTAGTGCAGCTCGGCCACCGCACGCCGCTTCTTGTACGACATCAGCGGGCTGACCTGCACCTGCCTGAGCCCGGAGAACGGCACCGTGACGATGGCGAGGTCGCCGGTGAACTCCTCGCGCACGACCTTGCCGTCGCGCCCCTCGGAGACGGTGTCGATCCAGACGTGCGGGCCGCCCGCCCGGACGTGGGAGGTGTCGTCGGCGCCGGGACGGCCGGGCGCCCAGTACTCGATGTGGGTGGCGCGGCGGTCGAGGCGCAGGACGTCGGCGACCTGCTTGAGCAGCGCGTCCGGCAGGGTCGCCGTGCCGCCGATCAGCTCCCAGAACGCGGTGTCGGGGCTGATCAGGGACTGGCTGATGAAGCTGTGGATGAAGGAGAGCGGCAGCCGTGAGGTGAGGTTTTCCAGGGTGCCGATCAGGTCGATGGTGCGCTCGTCGAAGCCGGCCTCCTCGGTCAGGAAGCGGTACATCGACCAGTCGCCGTACTTCTGCACGACCCGCGCCCAGCCCCTGACCCGCTCGGGCATCGGCTTGTCGACCCGCTTGCCGTCCGCGCCGACGGTGCTGAACTCGTCGCGGACGGGATCCAGGGCGCGGCGCAGGATGGTCGAGGAAGGGGTGTCCCAGTACTCGCGGGGCACGCCGAAGGAGCGGTTGATCTTTCGGGGTGCCCCGGCGTACTCGGAACGGCGTACGCGAACGCCGTTGACGTGCAGCCAGGCGTTGTTCACGGGCTTGCCCTCACCGTCGACGTCGACGAGGTGGAACCGGCGGCGTTCTACGCCGAGTTGGGCGAGCAGGCTCATCACCAGCGGATGGCTGCCGGGGATGCGCATGGCGCCGGCCTCCGCGTACTGGGCCGGGTCGGCGAACGCCTGCGCCGCGTGCTCGTGACCGCCGGTACGGAAGGTCTTGATCCGGCCGCCGACGCGGTTGCCGTTGGCCTCGACCAGGGTGACCCGGTGCCCGGCCCGCTTCAGCAGCCAGGCCGCGACCAGACCGGCGGGCCCGGCACCGATGACGAGGACCTTCTTGGCGGTCTTCGTCTTCGCGCGCGGCAGCCCGGAGTCGAGGATCTTCCGGTATGCCGGTGCGAGCGGCTGGTCGTGGTCGTCGACCAGCAGGAGGGCGCGGGCGACGGCAAGGCAGGTGTCCCAGTCGGCGGTGGACTTCGGTCGGTGCGGGGCCTGTCGGGGTGCGGCGGCCGCCGCGGCGGCGGGCGTCAACGCGGTGAGAGCCGCCGTCGCCGCCGATGCGGTCGTGAACCGCCGCCGGGAGAGGGCAGCCGGGTCGGCGGGCACTTGGTGATTGTCCATGTGCCTTGGATACGGGGGGAGTTGGGCAGTCGGCAGCCCATCCGTCGGTTCATCACCTGAACGGGCAAGCGCACCTTCACACACCACCGCCGGTCGTGCGTCCGCACGCGGGTTTGCGAAGCCCGCGTGACGAAACCGTTGACGGGGACATGGCCCACTTTTATCTTCTGTCCCAATCACGATCGGAATCACGAACTCCGTTCGAAATCACGGACAGAATTACGGACAGGGACGGTCTCGTATGCCCCGGATGTCTCACCGGCCGCTCAGGCAACGCCGTAGATCACTGATCCTCGGCGTCCTCGCGGCCCTTCTCGCCCTGGTGGCGTCCACGCAACCGGCGTCCGCGGCGGACGGCCGCCCGTACACCAACCCGCTGAAGTCGGCCAAGGGCGCCGACCCCTGGCTCCAGTACCACGACGGCAACTACTACCTGATCACCACGACGTTCACCGGCATCCTCGGCATCCGCAAGTCGCCGACGCTCGCGGGCCTCGCCACCGCGCCCAATGTGCAGGTGTGGTCGGACACCACGCCGACCCGCAACACCAACATCTGGGCGCCGGAGATGCATCTGTTCAACGGCCACTGGTACGTGTACTACTCGGCCGGCCAGAGCGGCGTCGCCTGCTGCGACTCCCAGCGCACGCATGTGCTGGAGAGCGCGGGCACCGACCCGATGGGGCCGTACACCTACAAGGGCTCGCTGACCGGATCCAATCTCACGCCGGGCGGCTGGCTGATCGACGCGAGCGTGCTGCAGGCGAACAACAAGCTGTATCTGGTGGGCAGCGGGTTCATCAACGGCAGTACACAGAGCCTGGTCATCGCCCCGCTGAGCAACCCGTACACCCTGGCGAGCAACACCTTCACGATCATCTCCAGCCCGACCCTGTCCTGGGAGCGGTCCGGCGCCCCGGTCAACGAGGGCCCGGAGCCGCTGTACCACAACGGCCGCACCTTCCTGACGTACTCGGCGAGCTCCTGCAATACCGCCGACTACAAGCTGGGTCAGCTGGAGTTGACCGGCTCGGACCCGCTGAACCCGGCGTCCTGGACCAAGAAGCAGACCCCGGTCTTCCAGCGCAGTGACGCGAACGGCGTCTACGGCCCCGGCCACAACGGCTTCTTCACCTCACCCGACGGCACCGAGAACTGGATCGTCTACCACGCCAACTCCGCGTCGAACGGCGGCTGCGGCAACGGACGCACCACCCGCGCCCAGGAGTTCACCTGGAACGCCGACGGCACCCCGGACTTCGGCACGCCGGTCAAGCTCGGCACCACCCTGCCCGGACCGTCCGGCGAGACGGCCCAGACGCCCACGGCGTACACCCTCGTCAACCGCAACAGCGGCAAGTGCCTGGACGTGAACGGCGGCAACGCGGCCGACGGCACCGACATCTTCCAGTGGACCTGCACCGGCGGGGCCAACCAGAAGTGGAAGGTCGAGGACCTCGGCGACGACACCAACCGCCTGGTCAACGTCGCCACCGGCAAGGTGATGGACACCGCCGAGTGCTCCGCCGCCGACGGCGCCGACATCCGGCAGTGGTCCTGGCTGAACAACAAGTGCCAGCGCTACCGCCTCGTGTTCACCGCGAGCGGCGACCACGTCCGGATCGTCAACGAGTCCACCGGCAAGGTCGCCGACGTCGCCGACTGCGGCACCGCGAACGGCACCGACGTACGCCAGTGGACCTGGCTGAACAACAACTGCCAGCAGTGGCGCCTCGTCCCCACGACCTGATCACTCCGCCCTCGACTGGAGAACTCCCTTGAGACGCATAGCCGTACGGCTGCTCATGGCCGTCCTCGTCGCCCTGGCGGCATGCCTCGCCGGGCCCGCCCCCGCCGCCCAGGCCGCCGTGCCCGCCTCCCCCGCCGTGACCTACACCAACCCGATCGCGGAGAAGCGGGCCGACCCGCACATCTTCAAACACACCGACGGCTACTACTACTTCACCGCGACCGTCCCCGAGTACGACCGCATCGTGCTGCGCCGCGCGACCACCATCCAGGGCCTGTCCACGGCCCAGGAGGTCACCATCTGGACCAAGCACGCAAGCGGTGTGATGGGCGCGCACATCTGGGCGCCGGAGATCCACTTCATCGACGGCAAGTGGTACGTCTACTTCGCCGCCGGGGCCACCAACGACGTGTGGGCGATCCGGATGTACGTCCTGGAGGGCACCGGCGCCAACCCGCTGACCGCCACCTGGACCGAGAAGGGCCAGATCAAGACCCAGTGGGAGAGCTTCTCCCTGGACGCCACGACGTTCGTCGTGAACGGCGTGCGCTATCTGGCCTGGGCCCAGCGCGACCCGTCCGTGAACAACAACACGGACGTCTACCTCGCGAAGATGGCCAACCCCTGGACCATCACCGGCACCCCGGTGATGCTGTCGCGGCCCACCTACTCCTGGGAGACCGTCGGCTACAAGGTCAACGAGGGCCCGGCGGTGATCCAGTACGGCGGCAAGGTCTTCCTGACCTACTCGGCCAGCGCCACCGACAGCAACTACTGCCTGGGCATGCTGACCGCCTCCGCCAGTGCCGACCTGCTCAACACGGCCAACTGGAGCAAGAGTTCCACACCGGTCTTCACCAGCAACGCGAGCACCGGCCAGTACGGCCCCGGCCACAACTCGTTCACGGTCTCCGAGGACGGCAAGAGCGACATCCTCGTCTACCACGACCGCAGCTACAAGGACATCACCGGCGACCCGCTCAACGACCCCAACCGCCGCACCCGCGTGCAGAAGCTGTACTGGAAGGCCGACGGCACCCCCGACTTCGGCATCCCGGTGGCCGACGGGGTCACGCCGCAGCGCTTCTCGTCGTACAACTTCGCGGACCGGTTCATCCGGCACTGGGAGTACCGCGCCAGGATCGAACCCCATGTCTCCCCGCTCGCGGACTCGCAGTTCCGCGTGGTCACCGGCCTGGCGGGCAGCGGCACGGTCTCGCTGGAGTCGGCCAACTTCCCCGGCTACTACCTGCGGCACAAGAACTTCGAGGTGTGGGTGGAGAAGAACGACGGCACGGCGGCGTTCGCGTCCGACGCCACGTTCCACAAGCGGGCCGGGCTGTCCGACTCGGCGGGGGTGTCATACGAGTCGTACAACTACGCCGGGCGCTACATCCGGCACTACGACTACCTGCTGCAGGTGCAGGCACCGAACACGGCGACGGACAGGGCCGACGCCACGTTCTACGCCCAGTGAGGCGGTGAGTCAGTGCGGCGGTGAGGCGGTGAGGTGCCTCACCAGGTGAGGTGCAGACGGTACGGGGAGCGGTGGATCATCGTCGGTCGCATGGTGACCGGGTGGTCCAGCGCGAGCCGCAGCCCGGGCAGCCTGCGGGTCAACTCCTCCAGCGTGAGCCGGAGTTGCTCGCGGGCCAGCTGGGCGCCGGGGCAGCCGTGCACACCGAACCCGAAGGCCAGGTGACGCTCCGGGGCGCGGGTGATGTCGAACTCGTCGGGGCGCGCATGCCGGGCGGGGTCACGGTTGGCCCCGCCGAAGGCCACGAACACCTCCTCCCCGGGCGGGAGTTCGGTGCCGGCCAGGGTGACCGGGCAGGTGGTGAGCCGCCGGAATCCCTGGAGGACGGTGTCGTAGCGGGCCGCCTCCTCGACCGCCGCCGGGATCCTCTCGGGCTCGGCACACAGCAGCTCCCACTGACGGCGATGCCGCAGGAGGTGCAGGACGGTCGTACCGATCAGGGCCGTGGTGGTCAGATGGCCGGCGATGAGCAGGTTCTGCAGGTGCGAGACGGCCTCGTGCCGGTGCTCCATCGTGAGTCCGCCGTCGGAGCCCTCGGTGACGGACGCGACGATCTCCGTGGCCAGATCCTCGCGCGGCTCCGCGTGCCGCTCCCGTACACACCGGTCCATGATCCGCTGCATCGCCACCACGTCCTCGGCGGCGGCGATCTGCTCGTCCTCCGCCAAGGGGCGGAACAGCAACTCCTCCGCGCGGTGTCCACCGTGTACGACGGCCGGAACGTCGGCGGGGTCGAGGCCGACGATCCTGCCGATGACGTCACCGGGCAGACGCCGGGCGTAGGCCGCCATCAGCTCGACCCGGCCGTCCTTGACGAACCCGTCCACCAGGGCCGCCGCCCGCTCGGCGGCGAACGGCAGGACGGCGGCGACCCGGGCCGGGGACAGCGCGCGGACGATGGGCGCGCGCAACTGCTGGTGCAGGGCGCCGTCGGTGGTGACGACGACGGGCCGCCCGCCGAATCCGCCGCCGAGGACGGCGAGCGCGGCGGGCGACGGCAGCACGTCCGGCCGCAGGCTGTTCGCCGACGAGAACTCGTCGGGACGGCGCAGGACCTCGCGTACGTCGGCGTCCCGGGCGACCAGCCAGGCGTCGAGCTCGGGGACGCGGATCAGCCCCTCCGCACGGCGGGCCCGGTCGTAGTGCGGATACGGGTCGCGCTGCAACTCGTCGAGTACGTCGTGCCGTTCACGGTCCACGAGACGCCCTCCCGACAGTGGTGCGGGTCGCGCTCATGGTGCCGTACGGGTGTACGGGTGCGATAGACGGCGCGCCCCGGTCCATGTGCCAGGTCGTACGGGCCCGTCGGAAGACGACGGGGTGGTACGGGCCCGTCAGAAGACGACGGACCATCCCTCCCGCCCGGCCTGCTCGGCGGTGTACGAGACGCCGTCCACCTTCAGCCGCTGCGCGTCGAGGAGGCTGATCTCGCCGCCGTGGTTGCCGAGTTGGGCCCCGCCGCCGAGGCTGACGGTGAGGCAGACGCCGGCCGCGAGCGGGCCGGACGGCACGGCGGAGCGCTGCCCCAGCCGGTCCTGGATCTGCCAGCCGGTCAGGTCGACGGGGTCGGGCGAGGCGTTGACGAGGGTCACCGTCTCGGCCTCGGGGGCCGGGCCGCGCGGATTGACGAGGGCGGCGACAATCCGGACGGGCCGGGTGCCGGGCACGGGGCGCGAACCGTCGACGTCGTCGATGGCGTGACCGGTGACGTCGTCCGTCTTCCAGGACTGGCTCTGGAAGGCGAGGAAGACGCCGACCCAGCGGGACCGAGCCGGGAAGTGGATCAGCATCCCGCCGTCCTGCCAGACACCGTCGGCGTCGCGGAAGCGGCCGCTGTTGCCCTGGTTCATATGGATGTCGTGGACGCCGTTGCCGGGCAGGAAGCCGAAGACCTTGTCCTTGACCTTCGGTTCGGGGCCCCAGCGCTCGCCGAAGAGGTACACGCGGGCCTCGGAGTCGGCGACCGCGCGGCGGACCGAGTGGTCGAGGAGGTCGGCGAGGTCGTTGTCGGGTCCTTCGAGGTCCGGGGGCAGCTTCCGCATCAGGGCCGGGTCGAAGAGGTTGCCGCGCACAAAGTCGAGGTTCGGGCCGCCGGGCCCCGAGGGCAGGGTGTTCCAGCCGCTCTGCAGTCCCGCCAGCCGGTCCGTGATCGGGTGCCGGAAGTCCTCGCTGACGAAGTACAGCAGCTCGGAGGGCTTCTGCTGGGACTGGACGTTGACGGCGGCCCGGAAGGGGGTCCCCCCGCTTGAGTGAATTCGAGAGTGGGGGCGCGTGCCGTGCTCGTCGGTGAGGTGGATCTGGTAGTGCGGCGTGTCGTGGGCGCCCTCGCGCCGGGTGTCGACGGCTCGTCCGACGAGTACGCCGTACGTCTTCAGTGGCATGGCGACCAACTCCCCCGTTGGGCGGGCGGTTTGCCCGCCCTTGGCCGAAAGCGTAGGGCGCGGGCGGCGCGACGGGAGGCGAGTTCACTCCGCGTACGTCCGCCGTCCGACCACTGTCCGGACCGTCGGCGCACCCCGTATACGTAAGATCGTTGCGTGGCGAACTTCCTGCTCGAACGCACGGTTCCACTCCCCCTCACCGAGACCTGGCGCCGTCTGACGGAGTGGCCCCGCCACGCCGAGGTCGTCCCCCTGACCCGCGTCCATGTCACCACCCCCGAACCGACCCACGAGGGCACGCTGTTCGTCGCCCGCTCCGGACTCGGCCCGCTCTCCTTCGCCGATCCGATGGAGGTGACGGTGTGGCAGCCCCCCGGGGACGACACACCCGGCCGGTGCCGACTGGAGAAGCGGGGCCGCGTGATCACGGGCTGGGCCGAGATCGAGGTACGGCCCGGTCCGGGCGGGCGGACGCGGGTGGTGTGGCGGGAGGAGCTGCGGGTGCGGTTCGTGCCGGGGGTGCTGGACGGGGTGGTGAAGCGGGTGGCTCGGTATGTGTTCGGGCGGGCGGTGAACCGGTTGCTGCGGCGGGC
Source organism: Streptomyces sp. NPDC059010 (assembly GCF_042740355.1). NCBI lineage: Bacteria > Bacillati > Actinomycetota > Actinomycetes > Kitasatosporales > Streptomycetaceae > Streptomyces > Streptomyces sp. NPDC059010. Next base: position 7,138 of record NZ_JBHYJA010000043.1, on the reverse strand, counting down.
GTGACGTGAGGCGTCGGCGGCGCTCTTAGCTCGTTCTTTAACCTCTTCGACGTTCAGGGATTGAACTGGATCAGAGTTTCAGCGGCCCGAAGGCGCCCTCTCGGAAGGTGAGGGTGGTCGGCTCGGCGTCGAACTCCTCGCGGAAGTGCCCGCAGTAGCCAGTTTCTGCGATGTGAGGTGAGAGCAGGTCCATGACGGTGTAGAGGTCCCCCATCATGTCGTCGAGCCAGAGGTTGCGGCTGAACAGTCCCCATGCGTGGCGCTCATCGCCGGCCGCCGTGAATCCACGGGACTGGCGTCGCAGGGATGCAAAGTGCCGTACGGCTTGATGTTCGACCAGAACAGCGCGGTCAGGCCGCGCCGGTCCTCGGCGCTCAGCTTCTTGGCCCAACTGGGCTCTGCCAGGACCTGCTGGAGCAGCAGGGTGTTGACGTGGACGAGCGCGGACTGGAGCAGGTGCAGCGCGAGCATGGACGTCTCGGCGTGCTCCTTGTCGGGACCAGTGAGGGCGCCGTCCTTGCCGTAGTGCAGCACGGTGTTCGCGTTGTTCCAGTTCGGCCGGGCACCGTCACCCTCACCCGGAACGGCAAGGACTTCGCGGCGTACCACGCCCCGGTGCAGTTCGCCTCTGTCCGTGCAAACCCGTGGGCAGCGCAGGGGGTCAAGTTCTCGGCCAAGGGGCCGGACGGCAAGTCCGTGGCACTGACCATGGATCTCCTCAACGACACCTGCGACGGCCCCCGGGCCAGCGTTCCCGCCGCGATATGGAAGACCGTGTGCCCGCCACACCCACCCAGCAGCCGCCCGCACCAGAACGACTTCCCCTCATGCCGCTGCCGGAACGCATCCACCTCAATCGCCTCCAGCGGCAACAGCAACGGCTCCTCGGAATCCGCACTGCCCAGCACCGCCGTCTGAATACGCCGCACATCCCGCAATGAGACTCCCAACTCCCGTATCGTCAACGGCTGTTCATCAATCGTGCCATCGTCCAGGAGCCACGACGGCAGAAGCACCTCGCGGGCCGTGCGTCTCCGGACCCGGCGTGCCCGTACGACCGGGATGTCCCCGCGGGCGCGGGGACGACGGCAACGGACGGCCGCACCGTCACGGCCAGTACGACCTACCCCCGCGCCCGCAGGGGTAGCTCGGAGGGGTACCCGCTGATCGTGCGCCCCGTCGTGTCGTCCCCGCGCCCGCGGGGGTAGCTCGCAGATCGCGTGGATCCTGGCGCTCGCTCTGTAGTCGTCCTGCGTGGACTTGATTGGGTGAGACACGTGGACTCGGTTCGTCGAGAAGGACGCCCACAGACCTGCCACAAGCCCGTGGGACGGGCAATGTCGCCTTCAACGTCGGCGAGCCGAAGGAGCGAAACGTCGACGGCAGACCCAGCCCTGCTGTTGGCGCGCTCGATCCGCCCCGGCACAGGAGGCCCGCTCGACAGCCGGGGCCCGGGTGGACCCCGCACACCTCCGAAAAATTCACGTACCTCGAGGGAACGTTTCGCGCGGACGGCTCCTCAACAGGGCGACGGAATTCAACCTCGCCTGCGTAGGAGGCCACATGCCGTACCGGCCCCACACCCCCGCCCCCACCCGCGCTGCCGCACTCGTCGCCTCGGTGCTCACCGTGGACGCTGTGCTCCACTTGTACTGGACGACGGGAGCCACCTGGCCCGCGGCCGACGGCAGGAGCCTGTCCGACGCGGTTCTCGGTACGGATGTGCCGTTCACACCACCGATCCTGATCCCTCTGGCCGCCCTGCTCCTCACCGCTGCAGCCTTCGTCCTCGCCCGCTCCCGCCGGCCCCGCCACCTGCTGCTCCGCCTCGGCACGCTGGCCGTGGCCGCGGGCCTCTCACTGCGCGCTCTGGCCGGGGCGTACTGGCTGTTCGCCAGGGAGGCCGACACCGCCTTCTACTGGCTCAACCTCATGCTCTACACCCCACTGTGCGCCGTCCTGGCCGTCGCCGCCCTGCGCGTGGCGCGGTGGAAGGATGCGGCCCGTGCCTGATGAACAACACGATGACCGGACGGTCCGGCTCGTGCGAGCCGCCCAGCGTGGCGACACCCTCGCCATGGCCGAACTCTTGGACGTCCTCGCACCGTACGTGGGCCGTGTCTGCGCGCCCATAGCACTGGGCCAAGGCGCGGACGCTGCGCAGGAGGCCCTGGTGGCGGTGTTCAAGTCGCTGCGCACCCTGAAGGACCCGGCCGCACTGCACGGTTGGGTCCGTGCCATCGCCGTGCGGGAGGCGATCCGCACCGCGCACCGCGCCGCCCGCACCGTTCCGGCCGATCTCAGCGCGCTCCCCGCCCGCGGCGACCCCCAACTCTCCGCCGACATCTGGGACGTACTGGACCGGCTCTCCCCCGAGCATCGCGCGGTGCTGATGCTGCGCGACGTCGAGGGTTTGGACGAGCGCACCACCGCCGCCCTGCTCTGTGTGCGCACGGGCACCGTCAAATCGCGGCTGCACCGGGCCCGTGAAACCTTCCGGAAGGCGTGGACGTCATGAACGAACCCTGGCCCATCACCGACCTCGACCCCGTACGCCGCCTGCATGCCTTGGCCAGCGGTATTCGCGCCGCCCGCGTGACCGAGGCGTACATCGACGCCCCCTTCGACCGGGTCTGGGACCTGCTGGGCGACCTGGAGGGCGCCTTCGGGCAGGTCGTGCCCGACATGGAGCGGCTGCGCGTCGTCCGTCGGCAGGGCGAGCGCGTAGAGGCGCTGGCGCGCAGCCGGTACGGGATGCGGGCACGACTGCGCGGGGTGCAGCGGCCCGGCTGGTGCTGGCTGCAGAGCCGGTTCCTGCTGCTCGGCGTGGCGGCGACGCCAGAAGGCTCAGGCACTCGGGTGGCTTTCACCGGGGGCGTGCGCCTGCCGACCCGCGCCGCCCTGATCCCCCTGGGCGTACGCCGTGAGGGCAGCCGCAGCGTTCAGCGCCTGATGGCGCTGCTGTGACGGGGAAGCACCGGCTCCGGGACCCGGAGCCGGTCCACGCCTCGAAGCGGATGTGCCGACCGGTCGCCGCCGCCCTGTACCCGCCCGCGAAGTAACGCTGACCCCACGACCAGCGAAACGTACGCATTGGCCATGACATCTCCGAACTGGCCCGTCACACAGTCCCGCAGCGGACACCGCCGACACGCATACACCACATCCACGTAAGACAACGCGGAACTCGGCTCTGCCTGATCCACCCCAGCCGGGAGAGCAACTCAGCACCCGCGGCGCACTCAGCCGCGCGGCCTGGTTCGCTGAGGCAGAAGGCCGAACGACTCGGTTCATTGAGAAGCGACTCGGTGGAATGAGACGGGACATTGGAGTAGGCGGCCGCAAAGGCATCGGATTTTTCGCCAGCGGGGTGATTACGGCGTAATCACCCTGTCGGGAAGGGAATGCACTCAGCGTTCGGCTCGCGCTCCACCGACCAGCGCCGCCGCAGGCTGGCCTGATCAACATGACCCTGCCCGACTGCGGACCTACCGTCGCTCGTTCAAGAAACGGTGTTCCGAACTCAAGTGAACCGTCGTCCGGACGACGACCGCCCGACGCGAGCACCTCCGGCCACCGCCTGACGCCCGGGGCGGCCATCGGCCTCCGCGTCCGGCCGCTCCGGCGTCTCACCCCCGGATTTGGGTGTAACGGCTTTGCCGCTGGCCGTAGTTGGAGTCAAACGCGTGGGTATGGTCGAAGGGCCGTTTCGTTCGGATTGGGGCGGATTATGGAACAAGAAGAATCTCTGGACGGCAGCGCGAACGCGGCTACCGACGGGGGTGACCTGGTCGACTTCCGCCACGGCACGTTCTACGGACCTGTCCTGGGCGTCCAGCACAATCACTATGAAATGCCTCGGCCGCTGGCTTCGTGGCCGCACCAGGTCGGGACGATCCCTCCGCAGGCTGTCTGTTTCCAGGACCGCGCCGAGGTTGCCCGTTTGGCCACGGCCCTGGCGGATAGCGGGACAGCGGTTGTCGCCCAGGCCGCGCCGGCAGGAGTGGTGGTGGGCCTGGGCGGGGTCGGCAAGACCCAACTCGCCGCCCACTACGCCCGCACCGCGTGGCAGGCCAAAGACTTGGATGTGCTGGTGTGGACTACCGCAACCACGGCCGATGAGGTTCGCACTGCCTACGCGAGGGCCGCCGCCGAACTGCTCGGCACCGCCTCCGGCGACACCACACGGGCCGCTGATGTCTTCCTGGCCTGGCTGCAGCCCAAGGCGGCTCAGAAGAGGTGCCGGTGGCTGGTGATCCTGGACGATGTGAGTGATCCCAAGGACATGGACGGCCTGTGGCCGCCTTCCAGCGTCACCGGCCGCACCCTTATTACCACCCGTCGCCAGGATGCGGCCCTGACCGCAGGCCGCCGCCTCATCCCGGTCGGCGTCTTCACTCCCGCCGAGTCCCTGGCCTATCTCACCGGTGCCCTACCCGCCCACACGGAGCCAGCCGACCAGTTGGCCGCCCTTGCCGATGACCTCGGGCACCTGCCACTGGCCCTGTCTCAGGCCGCCGCCTATCTCACGGACACCGGCATCAACCCAGCCGACTACCGGCAGATGCTGGCCGACCGGACCACCGCCCTGCGCGCGCCTGACGCTCTGCCCGACGGACAGCAGTTGGCGGTGGCCACGACATGGTCGGTGTCCATCGAGCGCGCCGACGGCCTGGAACCGGCCGGGCTGGCCCGCCCCCTCCTCCAACTGGCCGCCTTCCTGGAGCCCAACGGCATTCCCGCCACGGTCCTGACCAGTCCCCCTGCCCGCGCCTACCTGGCCCATCACCGCACCAGCTCCGGTGCCGCCGCTCCAAGGCTCGTAAGCCCGCCGGGCGCCAAGCCGCAAAGCCAGGAGGAGGTTCCGGAGCGCGATGTCCTCACCGCCCTGAGTGCCCTACGCAGGCTCAGCCTCATCCAGCACACCCCCACCACACCCCGGACCGCGGTCCGCGTCCACCAGCTCGTCCAGCGCGCCGTCCGAGACACTCTCACCCCCGAACAGCACGACCACACCGCCCGCATCGCAGCTGACGCCCTCCTCACCAGCTGGCCCGAGATCGAGCGCGACACGGCCCTGGGACAGGCCCTTCGCGCCAACAGCGACGCGCTTGCCAGCCAAGCCGAGGACGCGCTGTACCGGCTCAACGCACATGAAGTGCTGTTCCGAACCGGCACCAGCCTCGGCGAAGCCGGTCAGGTCACGGGTGCGATTGCCTACTGGCAGCGTCTGCTCGCTTCCGCCAATCAGCACTGGGGACCGGACCATCCGGACACGCTGCGCACACGAGGGCGTCTCCTACGCTGGCAGGCGGCGGCAGGAGACCGCTCAGGAGCCGCTACTGCCTACGCAGCCCTGCTCCATGACATGACCGACGTATTGGGAGCCGACCACCCCGACACTCTGCGCACCCACGGAGCCCTCGTCTGGTGGCAAGGCTGGGCGGGAGACAAAAGCGGCGCCGCAAGCGCCAGTGCTGCGCTGCTGAAGGACATGATCAGAGTGCTCGGGCCCGACCACCCCGACACCCTGCGCACCCATGCCACTCTGGCTTGGTGGCGCGGCCAGACAGGAGACCCGGCCGGCGCTGCAACCACCTACGCCGAAGTACTCGCCGGGCGATTGCGCATGGTGGGGCCGGACCACCCCGACACCTTACGGACCCGCAGTTACCTCTCGTGGTGGCACGGCTGGGCAGGGGACCCGGAAGGCTCCGCAGCAGCCAGTGCCGAGTTGCTGCAAGACATGACGAGAGTGCTGGGCCCGGACCACCCCGACACCTTGCGCACCCGAAACAACCTGCACTTCATGCAAGGTATGGCAGGAAATACAGGCGAAGCCGTGCAGGGTTTCGAGCGACTGTTGCCCGACATGGCAAGAGTGCTTGGAACCGACCATCCCGACACCGTTGCTGCTCAAGGCGACTTGGTCTGGTTCCAAGGGCGGTAAGGAGCCACGTCCCCTGCACCAGGACTCGTCGCCTCGGCGACTCACGCCATACCGAGGATGGGACAACGAGCGGAGCCGACAGACCAACGACAGGGACCTGACCGTGTCCGCCGTCTTCCGATCAGGCGCGCGGCCAGGGATCGCTCCGCGAGTTGAACCAGGCCCCGTCGCGCAGCTGATGGAGCGGTGGGTGCTCATTCGACCGCCGCTACCTGTCCGGGTAGGTGATTACGCCGTAATCACCTACCCGGGTGGCTACGCGTCATAGTTCGGCCCCGGCATGACGGCTCGACGCGGTCCCCATGCCGACATGAGCAGGTCTGTGCCGGAGCCGGGCTGGCAGCAATGCTCACTCTCGCGGCCATCACGTTGATGACCAGGCGGCTCGCCCGACGGCCGGTCCACCCCTCCGCCGCGGCTTCCCGGCCGACGCTCGCTGTCCAAGCTGTTTGATCACTCACGCACGGTAATCCAGGCGGTAGCCAGGCAGATGCTCACGTGAATGAGGGCGTATCTTGAGGCGATGGATTGGGGGACTCTCCTAGGCACGCTGACGGGCGCGGTCATCGGAGTGGGCGCCACATCGATAGGCGACCGAGCCAAGTGGCGCCGCGAGCAGAGCGAGCGTCGTACTGATGTCAAACGCGAACTGTATGCGGCCTACCTCGCAGCCGTGGCCAAGACCTGGAACGACATCCGCGCCGCCGTTATCGACAGCACGGAGCCCTGGCCGGAACGGGCACGTCAGGCGGAAGTCGCTTACCGCAACGGTGGGGTGTATGAGCTTCGCTACCAGATGGCGATCACGGCACCTCCTGAGATCGTTGTCCTCTCTGATCAGACCATGAGGGGCATACGCGACCTCGTTGGGCAACTCATCGCTGGCCGGAGATACGACACCTGGGCAGAGCTCAAGAGCGATGGTCGACCCTGGTTCGACGCCTTTGACGCCATGCGTGCCAGCATGCGCCGGGATCTCGATCCTTCAGCCTTGCCCGTACCAGACGACCAGCCATAGGAAGAGTGGCCACTGGTCCAGATGAGGGCCGCTGGCAGCTGCCGTCATTGATCTTGAGGTTCAAAGACGGGTTCTTACTGAGCTTGTAGGCGTGGTGTCGCGAGTATGAGGGGCAGTCCGGTGGCTGCGAGACAGCCATTGAGTACACCGCTGCGGTACTGGGTCTGACG
>NZ_JBHYJA010000042.1:42999-93941 GCF_042740355.1 Streptomyces sp. NPDC059010 | reverse complement strand
ACGTCACTGCGTGACGTGGCATCAACTCACGGGCTGCGCCCGCGAGTTGCGCGCGAGCCGCTGCGCGTCACGCGCGGGCGGCCGCGCTGCGGCCGCCCCAGCCTGAGCCCGGAACGGGGCCTCCGCTGCGCTCCTGCCCCAACAGTCCCGGCCTGCTGGGGAACCGGTGGGAAAAGCGGCGGCAAGGAGGAGGGGAGGCGGTGGGACTGGCGCGGGAGGAATCGGGGGGTGTCGGACGGCGAGAAGGGTTACCTGGGGGGATTCGGTGAGCGGCCAACCAACGTGTCGATACAGCCCTGATACCAATCCTCTTGAGTGTCCGAAATCACGTCCACACTGCTGGACGAAGCAATGAGCTGACATGCAAGGCGTGCTGCGCTGTCGGTACGGACGGTGAGTGGGTTCACTCTTCCAGAGTCGAGTGCGCCGAGCGCTGCCCCTTCACCTCCGTGATAGGCCACTGCACGGCGCGAGTGCTGTTGCGAGTGCCTCTCGTCACCTGAGCGGAACTCCCCCTGAAACAGACTCAGGAGTGGGAAGCCTAGAGCGAGGAAGAACGCCAGGAAGATGATGCCCTGGCTGAAGGCGGGAAGAGAGCAGAACCATCCGTAGAGGCTCCGCCATATCGAGGTCTGTCCCATGATGCCCAGCTTAGGGGTCGCGTCGTGCGCGGGGCGGCGGTGAGGATTCCCTGAGTCTGCTTCAAAATCTTCTTAAGATAGACTCTGGAATAAGGTGCTCACTACTAACGGCCGCCACGGAAGGTGCAGGAAATGGCAGTTCATAGCCTCCGGCCTCATCAGCGTGAAGCCGTGGACGCGGTACTCCGTGCCCTCGAATTTCCTGCAAGATCTATTGTGCCCGAGCGAGGGCTTCGCACCCAGGTGATCATGGCGACCGGATCGGGCAAGAGCCTCGTAGCCACGCGAGCCGCTGAGGAGCTCCACGCGGGCCGGGTCCTGGTGCTCGTGCCCTCGCTCGATCTGCTCGCCCAGACCGAGGCTTCCTGGCGCGCTGGCGGCCGCACGGGCCCGATGATCGGGGTGTCGTCTTTGCGTGGGGACCAGGTGACCTTCCCCAACACCACGGACGTGGACGAGCTGGTCTCCTGGGTGCGGCCGTTCGACAAGGTGACTGTGTTCGCCACGTACGCCAGCCTGGGACTTGGCACGCTGGAGCGCGCCCACGAGGCCGGCCTTCCTGGTTGGGACCTGATCATCGTGGACGAAGCCCACCGCTGTTCCGGCCGGATCGGGAAGCCCTGGGCGGTCGTCCACAACAACCAGAAGATCCCGTCCCTGCGCAGGCTGTACATGACGGCCACGCCCCGGCTGTGGCAGCTGGATGAGGACTCTGAGCAGGGCGCTCCGGGCGAGCTGGTGGCCAGCATGGAGGACGACCCCAACGGCCCGTTCGGCAGTAGGTGTTTCACCCTGACGTTGTCGGAGGCGATCGACAGGGGAATCTGTGCGCCGTACCAGGTGGTGTGTGTGGACGTCACCGACAGCCAGCTCCAGGCGGCCGTGCTGCTCGGTGCGGACAGCAGGTCGGAGCAGGTGCGCGGGGCCCGGCTCGCCGCGCTGCAGACGGCTCTGGTGAAGGCGGCCTCGGAGGAAGGGTTCCGCCGTACGCTCTCGTTCCACCACCAGATCCGCGAGGCTGAGGCGTTCGCGGCCGGCCTTCCTGACGTCGCGGCGCAGCTGCACGACAGCGACCCGGAGCTGTACCCGCGTACGGTCTGGGCGGACTGGCTGTGTGGTGACCACAAGCCGAACCACCGGCGGCGGGTCCTCGGGGAGTTCACCGACGGGATCGCGACGGACGGCACGGTCGTGGAGAAGGGCTTCCTGAGCTCGGTGAAGGTGTTGGGCGAAGGTGTCGACACCCGAAACTGTGACTCCGTGTACTTCGCGGATGTGCGCGGCTCGATGCCGGACTTGGTCCAGGCGGTGGGGCGGGCGCTGCGGATGCAGCCGGGCGAGGGCAAGATGGCCAGCCTTGTGGTGCCGGTGTTGCTAGGGCCCGGGGAGACGGCGGACAACATGCTCACCTCCCGGGCGTTCGGCGGGCTGGCGAAGCTGCTGGAGGCGCTCAGGGCGCACGACACCCGCATCGTCGAACAACTGGCCCAACAGCAGGCCCCGAGCCGCTACAAGCCCGTCCAGAAGGACGCCAAGGGCAAGGAGAAGAGCGGTGGCGGGGACGGACCCGGTGGGCCGTCCGCGTCGGCGAAGGCGCTGCTGAAGTTCTCCACGCCGCGTGACCCGGCGCAGCTGGCCGCGTTCATCAACCTGCGGGTCCTCAACCCCGAGCACGAGCACTGGCGGCGCGGGATCGAGGCCGCCGTGCTGTACGCGCGGCAGGTCGGCGACCTGAAGGTGCCGTTCACGTACCGGGTGCCGAAGGGCCTGGAGGCGGTGGAGGCGGGTTGGCCGGCCTCGCTGGGCAACTTCCCGCTGGGGCAGTGGATCGCCGATGCCCGCCGCTTCCACGCCCGCGGGGACATGGACGCCGACCGCGTCCAGCAGCTGGAAAAGTTGGGCATGGTGTGGTCGCACTTCGACGTCGCGTGGGAGGAGGGTCTGGCCGCCGCCCGCGGGTGGGCTGCCGAGAAGGGGCACCTCCTGGCGCCGCTGGACGCCACCTACCAGGGCGCGAAGGTGGGCATCTGGCTCAAGAACGCGCGGGCCGCCGCGCGGAAGGCGATGGACATCGAGCAGCGGCGTGCCGAAGGTCTGCCGGTCGGATCGTCGGCCGGCGCTCTGTCCGAGGACCGGCGCGAACAACTGGAGGAGATCGACCCCTCATGGTGCCCCAGCTGGCCTGTCGAGTGGCAGCGAGCGTTTCACCTGATCCGGCAGCAGCTGGGCGAGGGCGGCGCGCTGCTGACCGAACCGGGCCAGGTTGTGCGCCAGGGCGAGGACCTCGGCCGGTGGGTACGCACCCAGCGCCTGGGCTGGGACAAGCTCACCAGCGTGCAGCAGTGGATGCTGGAGCACGTCCTCGGGATCGAGCCCGCGGCCGAGGACGAGAAGCCACGCCCACGCCGTACTCAGGCCGACAAATGGGCCCTCAACTACGCCGCCGCGCAGCAGTTCTACGAGCGCGAGGGACACCTGCGGGTACCCCGCAAGCACGTCGAGACGATCCTGGTCGGCGGCGACAGCGAGGACCAGGAGGAGCGGGACATCAAGCTCGGGGCCTGGATCGGCAACCAACGTTCCCGAGCTGCGGCGCTCACACCGGAGCGGGTGGAGCAGTTGTCCGCGATCGGAATGCGGTGGGCGTAGAAGCCTCGTGTGGCCGGACAGGGTGCTTCTGCCCGGCCCGTCCATGCACGCCGGGAAAGCTAAGCAGTCAACTCGCTCGGCTCGGATTCGGTGGCCTCGTCTGCGGCGGTCACGTGGCTCAGTAGCGCATGGCACTGGGAGACGAGCTGGTCATAGGTCATGACGGTGATTCCGTGCATCCTGCTGTTGAGCCCATGCAGAGCACGCAGCTGCGCCTCCACCGCGCCGCCCGCCGCGATGGCAACCAGCTCGCGAACGCGCTCCAGGGTCACGTCTTCGGGACGGCAGGCGAAGAGCGAAGCCACGGATGTCATACCGGCTGCCCGTGCGTTGGACGTGTGTGGGTCGAAGGTGTCACCAGGTCAAGCTAGCGAAGCCGTAAGCGGCCACGCCCTGCATTTCGCTTGCCCACAGCACTCGTTTCCGTCGTCGGCCCGCACCCCCCTCCCGGCAGGTACGCGATTCATGTTGTACGGGGCAGCGCTGCCTCGGCGCCGATCTACAGGTCGAACTCAAGGTGCTCGATGTCGGTGAAGCGGACCTCCTCCAGCTGGCCGGCGCGGCGGCCGTTGTCCTGGAAGTACACCTCCTTGAGTGCTTCGGCGGCGATCTGCTGGAGCTGCTGGTCGCTGGCGCCCTGTTCCTGGGCGGTGAAGAGGCGGGCGGCGTAGCGGGGCGGCAGGGCTACGGTCAGGTGCCGGAGGCGGTCCTCGTCCGTCGTGCCGATCGGGGCGGTGTAGCCGATCCGGGCGCGGGTGTCGATGACGATGCCGTCGGTGGTCGCCGCCTTCTGGCGCGCCTTGGCGCGGATCTGTGGCTGCCAGCGCTTCTTCACCTCGTTCTCCAGGCGGGCGGCGAGGTGCGGGCGGGGCTTTTTGATCTGGTCTTTGACGTAGCGTTCGACGGTGCGTTGGGAGATGCGCAGCATCTGGGCGACCGCCTTGGTGCTCTTGAGCTGCTTGACGAGGTAGCGCATCTGCGCGGGCGCGCTCTTGGGCGCCGGGCGGGTGAACGCCTTCTGTACCGCGGCGTCCAGGCCGTTGCCGAACACACTCATCGCCTGCTACTCCCCGTTGTCGGCGTCGGTGACGGTGCCGTCCTTGATGTACCGGGCGAGGTTGAGGTCCGGGGCGTTGAACTGCTCGCGGACGCCCTCGCCCCACAGCACGCTCTGGGTGCCCTCGTGTTTGACCAGGCCCGGGTTGATGCCGAGTTTGAAGCCGCCGGGCAGCGGTTTGCCGTCCCGGTAGGGCAGGAAGTCCAGCGGCGAGGGTCCGTCGGAGGCGTAGACGGCGCAGTCCGAGAGGATGGCCACCGGGTATTGGCCGGTGAAGGCGGCGTGCTTGACGATTTTGCGGTGCATGTTGATCCGGGTGCGGGAGATGACGGCGGCGCGGATGTCCGGGCGCCAGGTGGGCCGGGCGAGGGCCCGCCACGGCTGCCCGGGCTTCCAGCCCTCCCCGCGGGGACGCTCGCGCAGCTTGCCGATACCGCCCTTCACGGTCGCCTTGACCGCGGCCACCACGACCGCCAGCTGAGGATCACGCTGCCGGTAGCCGTCCATCGCCTTCAGGAACTCCTGCGGGGGCAGGTCTGCGTGCACGCCGAGGTCGGCCATCGTGGCGAGGTAGGCGTCACGCAGCCGGTTGTACCAGGCGTCCAGGTAGCGGCCGTTGTCGTGGCGGACGTACGCCTCGATCGGCGTGACCTGGTAGCCGAGCTCCACCGCGTACGCCACGGTCGGCGTGGCGTACCAGGCCGGCCCCGTCGGGCGCTCGCCCCTTGGTGTGAACGGGCTCGGCAGCAGTACGCTGTTCAGCTCCGCCCACTGGTCCTTGGCGACCTTCACGCGGGACAGGTCGACGTGGGAGAGGTCGACCAGCCAGGAGCCGGGCAGTTTCGGATCGAAGTGGGGGTTCTTGACGTGTGCCGGCGCGCCCAGGCCGACCGTGAGGCCGTTGGCGCCGGCGGCGAAGGCCATGTTCACGTCGATGCCCACCAGGTGGGGGCGAAGGCATTCGGCGTCGGTGAGCGGGCGTGCCCAGTCATACGCCTCCTCCACCAGGACCTCGGCCGGGGTGCGCTGGTGGAAGCGCGGCAGATCGGTGAGGAGCGGGTGCCCGTCGGGTGCCTCGCACGGCGCGCAGTCCACCGGATCCTTGCCCAGCGAGCCGGGATTGTGCTCGGAATGCCGCCTGCCCGTCGTGTCCGGTTCGGAGGCGCGGGTCGGCGGGTGCAGGGCGGTCATCAGCTCCAGACCGGTCACGGCGGTCGATCCGCGCGGCGTCATCACCCGGGCCGCGTACGTGCCCAGCAGCCGCGCGAGGTCGGCTGGCGGAAGCTGGGCGGCGTCGGCCCAGTGCCGGGTGTCGAGCGCGTCCCACGACGGGATGCACAGCTGCACGCAGGAGCGCTCCGCGCCCTGCGCGGGGCGGTAGATCCTTGCCCACGGCCCCAGCCCGCGCTTGGTCAGCTGCCAGTTGGCGCGCGTCAGCTGCTTGATGACCTTGTGGCCCTCCGGGATCCGGCCGGCCAGTCGCTCCTCTTTGGTGAGCGTGATGGGCAGGCCGTAGCGCTCGCACGCGGCCCCGGTCAGCACGATCAGCGGGTCGGCGTCCTTGCCCGGTCCGGACAACTTCGGCTGACCGAGCCGCCCCTCGCGCAGCGCCCACTCCACCAGAGCCGGGATCGACTTCGCCGGTACGTCCAGGACCAGGCCGCCGGTGCAGTACGCGTACGCCTGGCCGTCGGCAACGTCGACGACTGCGAGCGGACCGTTTTCGAAACGCGGATCGGCGCCACCGGCTGGGGTGCCGGCGGGGGCGGCCTTCTTCGCGGCCGGGCGCTGCGACGTCGGCCTGGTCGTGACCGCCGGACCCGGTACAGCGGCAGGGGCGGCGGGGCGCAGTGCGGTGTTCTCGCCAGCAGCCTCCGGGGTCCGGTCTGTGGGTTCGCTGCGGGCTTTGGCCGGTTCAGCTTCCGTTGGCCCGGGAGCGGCCGGGACGGCAGGCGTCTCGGGGACCGCCGTGTCCTTCGCGGGTGCCGCGGCGTTGGGGGCGGCGGGGTAGAGCTGGGCGAGCTGCTTGAGCATGCGGGCGTAGGCGTCGCGCTCCGGCGGCCGTGGCTCGGTCTTGCCGGCCTCCCAGCCGCCGGCCGTTGCGCGCCGCACCTGCAGTGCGGCGGCCACCTCGTCCAGCGTCAGCCCGTGCGCCTGGCGCAGCCGCTTGCGCTCCGCCGGTGGCGGCAACGGGGAGCGGGATGCGATGAGCGCGTCGACCGCGTCGAACAGCTCGGACATGCAGCACCTCCTGCCCCGCAACCCTAGCGTGAAGCGCACATTTCGCGTACCAAACACGTACGGGCCCCGTAAACGGCGGTGGCAGCATCACAGTTGCCTCCCGACACGCCTCCGGGGCTCGGGGTGCTCCACATCCCTTCAGCCGAGGGCCGGCAGACCCGTCATCAGATCTATGCCGGAGCGCCCGCTGCATCACCGACGAAGCCCGCCCCGCCGGCACCAGAGCCGACTCCCGCACCGAACACGAACAGGCCACCGGACGGCCTCCCGGTGGCCGCAGGGCACTTCCGCACCGTGAGAGGGAACATCGAACGCTGGGAGTAGCGCACGTGCACTCCGCTCGGCTTCCGCCCCCGTGACACCTTCGCCTCCCTGATCATCGACGAGGGGCTGCTGTTCTGGGCAGGGACGGCCGACGGCGTTCTCACCCTCCTGCCGCAAGAATCCGGACACGGCCACAGCGTCAGCTACGACTGCGGCGGCTCTCATGGGGTGGCGCAGTGCATCCAGAAAATCATCGGCTCGGACGCCTGAAGACACGGCAGTCAACGCCAGCCGCTACGACGACCGCGCCGATCCGCGCATCCTTGCCTGGGTGACGGGCAAAGACTCTGATGGGGCGCACGAACTGACGCTGGAGGATCTGAAGGCCATTCAGTGCGGAGGGCCACCGTCCCGGCCTTGTGAGGTTCTGCACCGGTGCAGCAGCGCGGCGGCGGGACTCGCCATGCGGATCCGGGGAGTACGGAGTACGGGTGGTCAGGCAGCTGGTCAGGGGTGCGGGTGGTGGTGCTCCAGGGCGGCCTCGTAGGAGCGGAGTGCGGTGACGACGGTCGTGCGTTCGGTGGGCGACAGGCCGTTCATGACGTGTTCCCAGGCGGTGGCGCTGCCGGACAGCCAGGTGCGGATCGATTCGGTGTAGTCCTCGGCGATGGCGATGATGCGGCGGCGGCGGTCGGCGGGGTCGGCGGTCCGCCTCAGGACGCCTGGCCGTGCCAGTTCACTGACCATGAGGCTGACGGTCGTCGGTGCCACCTCCAGCCGGTCGGCGAGCTCGTTCACACTGGCGGGGCCGTCGTATTCCAGGTGGGCCAGCAGGGCCAGGTGCCGGGGCGCCAGGTCGAGGTCCCGCAACTGCGGTGGCATGGGCAGGCGTTTGGCGCGGCCGACGAGCCGGGGCATGAGCAGCAGCAGCGTGCGGACGGCCTCACTGACGGCGATACCCCCCGGTTCGGTGGACATCGGCACCCCCTCCCAATATCTTTGGACTCAAAGCCTTTGAAGTCAAAGGAAACGAGGTCCACTGTGCCGCATCTGACCGCCCATCTTCCAGACACCAGGCTGACGGGCAACGAATCCGAGCTCGTGACCGCCCTGACCGAAGCGATCACCGGCGTCTACGGCGAGTGGGCGCGGCCTCTGGTGAGCATCCGGCTGTCCGGCGTTCCCGCAGGCCGCTTCGCCCAAGGAGGCATACCGGCCGACACCAGCGCCTCGATCACGCTGGGTGTCCGCGCAGGCGTGTTCGAGCGCCCCGACGCCGCCGAGATCACCGCCCGCCTGGGCGCCGCCCTCACCACCGCGATCACCTCGGTCCTCGGCGAGGACCTCCGCCCGGGGACCATGGTCGAGCTCCTCGCCTCTCCTCCTGAACGGACCTTCGTCGGCGGCGTCCTCGCACCATGACCGCCGCCCTCGCGGGAGGATGGTCCCAAGGCCGGCCACCATGCCCACGCCTTCGCGCCCGGCGTCGCGGCAGGGGAATTCGGCGTCGCGGCAGGGGAATTCGGCGTTGCGGCAGGGGAAGAGACAGCCGCCGCGGCAGCCGCCGAAGCAGGTGATGACCTCTACCGATCCGCCCGGGCGCAGGGACACGGCACCCTTGAGGCCGCCGGCGTCGCGGGGGCGGCGGGGCTGCCTTTCGCCGCTCGCCCCGGGACCAGCGGGCGGCCGCCGGTCCCGGGCGGGGCACTTCTGGCGGACGGCCCGGATCTCAAGGCCGATCGGCACCTTGCCGCCCACCGCGGCGCCGCCGGCGTCCGGCGGGACACCGACGCCGACTCCGAAGCCGCACCGGTCGATCTCCGCGGCCGCCGAGAACCCAGGCCCGCCGACCGCCCCACCGGCCGGAGCCGAACCCGTTCCCCTCAACAGCCGGCGGCACCTGCCGTGTGACACCGTGCAGCGTCAGGTCACCGGCGATGATCCAGCCGCCCCCGGTCCGGCGGACCCCGGCCGGGCGGCAGTCCACGGCCGGGCATTTGCCGACCCCGAGGCAGCCGGCGGTGCGCAGGTGACCGTCACGCATCGCGCTGCCGGTGCCGACGGACGCCAGGCCGATCACCGCGGTGACGGAGCAGTCCAGGAGGTCCCCGCCCGTGACGACCGTGACGTTCGCAGGCGGTGAACCGGCCACGCGCCCTGCTGACCATGAGGCGGCGCACGCAGAAGGCGGTCTCGGAGTGGACCGGGCCGCCCTTCCAGGCGCCGGCCAGGCAGTCGGGGATCGTGACGGTCACGGGGATGGCCTCCCTGGCCGTCTCCGCGGGTGCGGGGCGGCGCAGGGCGTAGCCTCGGGTGAGCGGTTCGTCAGGGTTCGAGGTCGGTCACTCCCCTGCCGGACACGATGTCCAAAGGCACCGAGACCTGGTCATGGGCGATCAGCCAGGCGCCGTCGATCTTCCGCAGGCCGTAGGTGACCCTGACCCACATGCCGCTCACGGCCGTGCCGTTCTTCAACGTGCCGCTGAGCCGGGCGAAAGCGTGCCCGAAGGCCACGTCGCCGCCCACGGCGACGACGAGATCCCGGACCTCGTAAGTCACGCTCTCGAAGAACACGAACACGTTCGCCCAGTTCCGGACCTTGGCCGCGACCCCGACATGCTGCAGCGGCGGCTCGACATCGAAGGACACGACATCCGTCGCGTAGAGCCGCCCCAGACCCTCAAGATCCCTGTCCCGCAGCCCTTCAACCACCTTGCCGATCTGCCGGCGGATCTCGGCTTCGTCCGCCTCACGCGGCGCGGGCATCGTCACGGGAGTTCCCCTTCATGGTGGACCGCTCGGCTTCTGACACCACGAAACTATGACGCGCCAGCTATCTTGTCTAAGATCAATATTGCTATGGGGCTATGCACCGGGGGGGCATGATGGAACTGAACTCGCTCCGGCAGTTCCTGGTCGTCGCACGGCTGGAGCACCTCAGCCGGGCCGCCGACGAGCTGCACATCGCCCAGCCGTCACTGAGCCGCACCATCGCCCGGCTGGAGAGCGAACTGGGCGTACCGCTGTTCGACCGCGGCGGCCGGCTCCGGCTCAACGACACCGGCAGGCTCTACCGCGACCACGTCGAACGCGCCCTGGGCGAGCTCGACGCAGGACGGCGGGCCGTCACCGACGCCGCCGACCAGGGCCTGGGCACGGTCCGGCTCGCCTCGGAGACCTTCCTCACCCTCACCGGACCGCTGGCGGCCTTCAAACGCACCCATCCCGACGCCGAGATCGCGCTCCACTGGTCGCCACCCGAGGACATGGCCCGCCGACTCCGCGCCCAGGACATCGACCTGTGCGTCACCTCGCACCCCATCCACACCGAAGGACTGGAAGCGACACGGCTGTTCCAGGAACAGGTGGGAGCAGCCTTCCCCCTCGACCACCCACTGGCAGGCCGAACCTCCGTGACCATCAGCGACCTCGCCGACCAGCCCTTCGTCACCGCCCGCAACGAACACTGGCTGCGCCGCCTGCTCGACCGACTCTTCGCGGCACACGGCCTCACCCCGAAAATCGTGTGCGAGAGCGACGAACACAGCGCCATCGCCGACCTCATCAGCGCCGGCCTGGGCACCGGCCTCGTCCCCGCCTCCGCCCGCCGCAGCACCACACGCGCCCCCCTCGCCTGGATCCCCCTCGACGACCCCGCCTCCCACCGGACCGTCACCCTCTACCAGGCCACCAACAGCCACCCCTCCACCGCAACCCACCTCATGCACACCACCATCACCAACTGGAACTGGACCACCAACCAACCCCCCACCCACTAACACCCCCCCACAACCACCCATCACCCCACCAACCCCAGCGCGAGGAGCACCAAGAGGCAGCCCAGCGGACAGGCGCCGGCTATGAGGAGAGTCTGCCGTTGCGGCGGCGATGTCCCTGCAAAGCCAGCCAGCCGCCAACGAGGGCTATGGCAGCGAGCACTGGCGGTTGCCCCGGTGGTCGGACTTGGAGCCGTGGGGGCTGCCATTGGCGGAGCGGTTCTGGTCCGTATCCATGTTCGGTGCTGAAAGCTGCCTCGGCCTGTGCGTGACGCGGCGCCGTGTTCGTTGTGCAGCCGGGTGGGTCAGCGGTCCTGCCACCGCCGTATCCAATAGGCGACGTCGCTTCGATGCGCCATCTGCACCAGCGCGTCTATTCTGACGCCGGATTCCGTCTCGATAGAGAGGACCTTCCCCTGGCGAAAGGTGACTTGCCCGCCGAGGAGAAGCTCCCCTCTCGGGCGTCCGGTGAACGTGGAGCGCGGCTGAATGAGCAGGCGCTGGTCAGTCAGCGCCACGACGAACTCATCGCCGAGCAGGGGGAACGGCAGCCGCCCGGCTCTCCTGCGTACTGCCACCACCAGCCGCACATGTTCGCCTTGCGGTACGTGCTTCCTGATGTCCCATCGGGCAACGGTCCGTAACAGCAGGAGATTTGCCGCGTACACAATGACGACGAAGGACTCGCTCCAGACTATGAACGCGGAGAAGGACCAACCGGCGATCCATGGGGTGGAGACCATGACGATGGCTGCAACGAGCATCGCCACTCGGACGGAGCCGATTGCAATGCCTTTGGCGGCGGGGTTCATTCTGTTCCCTTGAGTCGGCTGCACGCACCGGTACGCTGCGCCTCCCCCGGAATTCGAGGGAGGCACAGCACGGGAGGCTTCAGTTTATGTAGTGGATCGGACGGAGGGCGGGCACCCACGGTCCGAGAAGGCCGCCGACGACGCCCCCGGTCAGACCTTCAACAGGGTCCTGGCCCATGGCCTTGGCCATCCCGGCGCCCGCCGCGCCAGTCCAGAGGGCTCCGGTGACGGCGCCCGCAAGGAGGCAAGCGACTCCTGCGGTTGCTCCGCAGGCGGCCCCGACAGCCAATACTGCCGCAGCGCCGACGGCGACAGCCCGATCCTCGCCCGCCTGGAAAACGCCGGTCGGCTCAAGTCCTTCCCGGAAGATCAGAGCAGCAGGACCGAGAAGACCGATCTGCCCCGGCCGCGCCGCCGCCTGCCAGGCAGGCACTACCGCGGCCTGTCTTCACCCTGCTGGCGGAGCGGGGAGTCGAGGCTGCGGTCCCGACGATCCGAACAAGGTCGGTCCGGAGCCGGACCGGATCGCTCCCCCGCCGAAGCCCGCCGACGACGTCCCGGTGGCTACGCCGCGGTGGAGAGGATGGCTGCCTTCCTTCCTCGGTCGGTGACACCGGTCGCCGTGTAGCCCTCATCGAGGACCTGACGGCGGCGCTCGGACTTGTCTGCGTCGATCCAGTAGCGCTCGTTCACCGGTCCTCATCCGGCCCGGTAGGCCTGGTGGGTGAAGTCGCCGGGGTTCCACGAGTCTGGAGTCCACCGCGATGTCGCAGCAACTCGGCACCTTGTCCGGGCTTCCTGGTTGTGAGTTACTAAACCTTTCGCTCAAGAAGTCGACCAGTGGCGATGGCGATACGGAAGCCACGTTCGTGAATCGAGTTCGTCAGGGGGAAGTTGGCGATGGTTAGACGCAAACTGGGGTCCGCTGCATTAGTCGGCGCAAGCGTTGTCGGACTGATGACATGTGCTGGCGTCGCGCCAGTTTCGGCAGGTCCAGCCGCTAAGCCGTGTGCGTATTCGGAGTCCGGCGGACACGCCTGGTACAACCACTGCACCAGCGACGGCTCCCACATCCAGATCATGGTGACGCTCACGGTCGGGGGAAATGTGGGTCCTATCTGTGTGGGTCCCGGGCCGACCGACCTGGGCCCGTCGTGGAGGACCAAGGGTGCCTTCTACAACGGCAAACTCTGCTGAAAGAAGGGCCCGCTCAGGGGCGTCGCGGCGCCCCTGAGCGCCTTCGAGCGGGGATGTTGCAGACCGCGGCCCCGGATCGTCGTCCGTGATCACGATCGGCCTCAGCCCGGGCACTGCATCCACGATCGGCCTCAGCCCGGGCACTGCATCCCTGCCCACGGGACCACCATGGGGGTCCAGCCGGGGTAGGCCGAAACCCTGTGGAGCCCGCCTGCATGGCGTGAAATGCTCTGGGGCGACTGCTGACGGAAGGGAAGGTCAAAAAGGTGTACGTCCCGTCATCTGCACGAGTTCTCGATGACGATGAGCGTGAGCTCGTGGAGTTGGCCGGCCGCACCATAGACGCGCACACCGACGCCGGGCCCGACGAAGACGGGATCCACACGGTGGGCGCTGCGGTCATGGCCGCCGACTACCGGATGTTCGCCGGCGTGAACCTCTACCACTTCACCGGCGGACCCTGCGCCGAACTCGTGGCTCTGGGAGCCGCGCGAGCCCAGGGCGCCCGTCAGATGCGCTGTATCGTCGCCGTGGGAAACCACGGGCGCGGGGTCATCGGCCCGTGCGGGCGCGATCGGCAGGTCTTCGTGGACTACTACCCCACCATGCGCGTCATCGTTCCCACGTCCGCGGGGCTCAGGTCCGTGCTCGCCGCCGACCTGATGCCGCTGGCTCAGCGATGGACCCCGGAGACGGGCATGAACGGTCTCGACCCATCGCTCTGCCAGGACCCCGAGACGGCCGGTCCCCCGATCATTCGGTTCAACCCCCGCTACCTCGAAGTCGTCCGCTCCGGCGCCAAGACCAAGACCACCCGCTTCCGGGACCCGGCCCAGCTCGGCCCGGCACGGCTGGTGTTCGAGAGCGACCCCGAAGTCGTCCTGCCGGCACAGGTGACCGGCATCAGGCACTGCCTGGTCAGCGACCTCACCAACCAGGACGCCCAAGCCGAGGGGCTGACGACCGCAGCCGAACTCCGGGAGGCCCTCAAGGGCCACTACCCAGATCTGGCGGGAACCGACGAAGTCGACGTCATCACCTTCCAGATCAACGACAAGACGGGCGCCGCTCAAACCGCGGATGCGCCAACGACGGCCGGGCCGCCAGGTGACGACGAGCGCTGAGGGGGCCGTGATCATCCCGCTGCCCTGTTCGGCTTGCCCCGGCCACAACAGGGACGGCATCGGCGTTCGTCCGCCCCGTCGCCTCGGGCAGCCCCGCCCGAAGCGACGAGCCCGAAATCAGAACCCGTCCGAGGCCAGCTCATTTCGTCACGCAAGCCTCAGACACAGCTTCTCGGAGAGGTCCGGCATCTCTGTGCCCACCCCCCGCTGCGTCCCCTCGGAGACCTCAACGCTCCCCCCGAGCCTATGAGCACGCACGCGCGGGGCACCCGCACGGCCAACGATCAGTACCGAACCTGCCGGGGCAGTTACGAGGATGCGGATCATCAGGCCCGGAGCGCTACCGCGAAGGCCCGCGCAAGGCCGTCCATTTGGTAGGGCCCTCGATCCACTGGCCGGCGTGTTGATGCAGCCTTATCCCAATCGGGCAGTACGGCAGGGTCCCTGGTCGGCTACGTTCGGGCCGCCGCTCCCGGCCTTCATCCACCTCGTCACCTGCACCTTTAAGCCGGTTCGTGCACGAGCACGTGGCTGCTGGCAGCCTGCACCCGGCAGTTCATCAATTGGCAATCACCAGGCGGCACCCTCTTATGGTGTCGCAGCACCACGCCTGAGAGTTGCGGGCTCCAACCCAAGCGATCAGGAATCCAGCGCAACCACGTTGCCGCGTGAAAGCGCTCAGGGCCGGCGCTCACCTGAGAGCGCCGGCCCCTCGGCCCGCCCAGCAGAAACGCCCGCCAAGACAGAAACACCCGACGGAATCGCCGGACCGGACGCCCTGACGTCGGCCGTTCACCCCCTATCAGGTCTTGCCCGCGCCCGCCGGCGCCGGCCTGGCGGCCGTCCAGACCGGCGGACGGGGCGACTTGGCGCCTTGAGGCAACAGCGGTTCAAGTCGGGCCCACTGGCCGTTCGTCAGATCCCCACGTCCCACAGGACATGATCATCAACGATTAAGATCAACTTTCGCAACAGGCCCTAGAGCAGCAGACCGAGCTCCTCGTGCCCGATCCCCGGCGCACTGAGCGCGAGCCACCCATACCCGCGCACACGGGTCCCGCCGCCGATCTCTGCGGGGTCGACGGAGAGCGCACCGCAAGCCTCCTCGGCTCCTACGGTCCCCTCGACATCGGTCCCGTCCCCGTCGAAATCCTCTCCGTCGGTGCCAAGTTCCTCCCAGGGCAAGGGCGCGCCGATCCACTCCGGGTCACTCTCGGCCGCATACCGCCGACGGATCTTTCCCTGCTCGGCCACCACCCAGACGTCCGACCCGCCAGCGCCGTCCATGAAGAACATCTGGGCCCGGCCGCAGCGTGCACTGAGGCGTTCCACGGTCCCCATCCAGTCGTCCCAGTCCACCCCCACGACGCTGTCGAGATTCCCGAACACGAGTCGCCACCCGTCCAGTTCGGGGGTGATGAACACGGGCATCGCGCCCCGCCGGTGCGGCATGTCCTCCACATCGGCGCCTTCCGCCAAGGTGCAGGGGAGGCGGTCGTACAGCCCCAACACCTCGAAGACGCCCTCGTATGCGTCCGCGGGCACCGCGTACCACCAGCCGCGCGGATCTACCGGTGATGCCTCCTCGTCCGCACCGGCGAGGTCAGCGCGCCGCTCAAGGACTCTCTTGTCGCGAGCGCCGAGCTGGTCCATGAGTCCGGTGGCGAGGAGGGCGCGAAGGCGGGTGCCGTGGATCATGGGGCAAGCCTAGGGCGTGCCGGGCGTCGCGCGGCAGGCGGGACTTTCGCACCGCGCCCTGGTCCTTTGCCTTTCGACTGGGGCTCGTTGATCAGCGATTTGAGTCATGGTCTCCTGCCGGGCTGGACAGAAGAATGGTTGGCCCTTGAACGGGAGTGCTGGGAGCGGATGCGCGTGTACGCCCTGGGGAGTTTGGCCCAGCAGTTCCTGACGGCGGACGGCGTCCGTAAGCTCGGCAGCCCACCGCCGCGACCACCCGGTGACAGAACGCAGGGCCTCGCGGGCGTCGTGGCCGAGCGGGGTGAGGATGTGGCTGCCGTTGCACAGCACCTCGGCGGGTCGAGCCTCTTGGAGCTCTGTGACCCTTCAGTGAAGCTCCGGCTGGACCTCGGTCAGTCGATGCCTTCGACGATGCGGAAGTCGCGCTCGACGCCGTCGGAGAGGGCGGCCAGCGCCTCCTGGTAGGCCGCACTCTCGTACGCCGCGACGGCCTGCTCGAAGCTGTCGAACTCGACCAGGACGGTGCGCTCGGCGATTCCGGCGTCATACGCCACGACCCGACCGCCACGGACGAGGGTCCGGCCGCCCCCGGGCTCGACGGCCAGGCGGGCCAGCTTGTTGTAAGCAGCCAGCTTCTCAGGGTCGGAAATGGTGCGGTAGACGCTGACCCAGTAGCCCTTGGGCACGGGAACCTCCAGTGCTGGAATGAGTGCATCTGACTTACGGGTTGGTCTCGGAGGAGCGTCGGCGGGTGAGAGCGAGGGCCTGTCAGCGTCGTGATCGCCATGGCGCCGATACCGACCCGCGCGGCGGTGGTGTAGGCGCTGCCGTCGGGGAAGAGGCGGCCTGGTCGGTGCACGGCGGTTCCAGCAGGGCTATCCGCGACATCGGCTCTCCCGTCGAGTTCGTTTCGAAATCAGAAACGCCGGATGGATGCTAGTGTTTCGAATAACGAAACGCAAGGAGGGGGCTATGCCGTCGCCGCGCCCAGGAACACCGGTTCGTGGATCGACGACCGGCCGTCCCCTCATGGCCGCGATGGACCTGTTCGGCCGTCGGTGGGCACTGCGCATTCTCTGGGAGCTGCGTGCGGGTCCGCTCGGTGCCCGCGCGCTGCTGGCACGGTGCGAAGGGCTGTCATCCAGCGTCCTCTACCAGCGGCTCCGCGAACTCGCATCGAGCGGGATCATCGCCCCCTCGGCCGACGGCTACAAGCTGACTCGACTGGGGACAGCACTCCGCGATGCCCTCCGTCCGCTCGACGAATGGGCGATCGCCTGGGCACAGCAGCAAGAACACAACGATCAAGAGCCCACGGAGACGTGAAGATCACCCCCGACCAGGTGGAGCGGTGATCTGACGGCCGCCGACTCGGGACACGGGCTCACGCGGCCTGCGAGAAACCCCCGGCCGCTTGCTCGTCGCCGCGCACAGGGGTGAAGTCGACGTCCAGGCGCGGGCCGTACGCGTCGGGCCCGTCGCCGAGCCCGTGGGTGGAGTATTCGCCGAAGCGCCGGATGGGCCCGGTCACGTACGGCGAGACCGGTGCCAGGTCCTCCGGAGCGATGCCCATCCCCTCGGCCCGCCGCCGGCGCACGATCTCGGCAATGCCGAGCGCGTCATGGAAGATCACCGCATTGGACACCAGCGCGCTGAACTCCGAGGGAACCGGATGACCACCACCAAGCCGATCGGCGCCCCGCCCGGCTGGACGAACTCCACGTCGGCCCGCAGGCACCCCGCGGTGTTCCGGCCACAGCGCTACGCGAAGCGTTCCCAGTCCGGATCCAGCGGATACACAGGCCCCTCCCACACCAGAGCCTGATCGACAAGACCGGGCACAGCCGTGTCCTGGCGTCCGCCCACGTACTCCACACCACGATTCTCGTACAGGGCATCGGCGACTTCGATGAGGTAGTCGGCGAACGACGGCCACACGCCCAGCTCGGGGATGCCGGCCTCTTCGAAGGTTCCGATCCGCCCGTAGCCGGGTCCCGGCGTGCAGTCGGTGAAGAGCCCGTACAGGCCACTGCGATCGGTCGCGGCGAAGGCCAGGTACCGCATCGCGGGATCGGTCGGCATGCCGATGGTGTGGGGGCCCTCGTCCCAGTTCGGCAGATGCTGCACCGGCGGAATCGCGTGCTTCATCGGCAGTAACCAGGCTGTTCCCTGACCTTGCAGGGGAAGCCCGGTCTCGGGTTCAGGTGTCCAACCGAAGTCGGCAGGGTGACCCGTGCCGTTGCGTAGACGGTAGAACGCCCTGAGGCCCGGTGGGATGACGAGATCAAGTTCCTGCTCAACCGCACGGATGTCGGCCTCTGCGGCGGGTAGGGCAAGCATCCCGTAGGAGCGCGGAGCATTGTGCTGCAGCCATGCCTCGATCCTCGCCCAGGCGCCGGCCGCGGCCTGTCCCTGCTGTCGGTCGGCACTCATACCCGCGACCCTACGGGCCTCCCTCAAGCGGAACTGTGGCCCGCACCACGCGGCGGCCGTTGGGGGTTCGATGGTGAGCTTGCGGACGCGCTCTTCGGTGGTCTCGGCCCGTCGAGCGGGCCTCCGGCACGCCGATCTTTTCCGTCGAACTCAACGATCGTGCTGAGCAGTCCGCGAGCGGCGAGGGTGACGCGGCGCAGCTCATCAGCGAACCGGTTGGCCACTTCCACGTTCCAGGCCGCGGTTTCCTCATCCTGCTCGGGAAGGAGACGATCGAGCGTCGTGCACGGCGTCACCTGGTTGCGCCGTGTCAGGTCGACGTACTCGTCCCGACTCTCCGCGGTGACGGTGATCACGCGCCGGAAGCGGTCCTCGTGACAGGTCTTTTGCCGCGCGACGACAAGGGCGTCGGCAAGGTTCAGATCGAGGACCGTGATGCCGGGATTCGCACGCCACAGCCCTGCGCGTCATCACGAGCCCGGGCTGGTGTCCTGTCGCCCAGGCCACCCGGCCCCGCCGGGAACCTCTTCCCAGTTCAAAAGCCTCTCAGAGGGTCCGTTCCCGGCGGGGCCGTCCGTTCCCGGCCGGCCCCCGCCGGGAACGGACGGTGCGAGCATGTCGTGGTCGGTCACCTTCACACAGCCAATGGCCCTGCCTTTGGTCCGCGCGGTCTCGTGCCCTTCCAGCGTCTTGTCCCGGATGTAGTCGCGCTCCGCCTCCGCCATGGCGGCGAAGAACGCGAACAGCGCTGCCCCGTGGCCGACGGGATCGTGCCTGCCCTGCAGGGGGCCGGTCAGGAACAGGTTCCGCTGCACCTGACGCACAACCGCTGGGTCAGGGCTACGCATGTCATGCGTCTGTGGTCCTTCCCACGAGCCGATTCTCGTAGGCCGCGACGATGGCTTGTGCTCGGTCGCGCAGCCCGAGCTTTGTCAGGACCCTTCCCAGATGGGTCTTCACCGTGCCTTCGCTGATGTGCAATTCTGCCGCGATCTCGGCATTGGAAAGGCCCCGGGCTACCGTGAGCAGAACGTCACGCTCCCGAGGGGTGAGCTGGTCAAGTTCGGTCGGCGTGCGCAATAAGGGATCTGCGCGGGTGGCGAACTCTCTGACCAGGGTCTTGGTGACAGCGGGGTCGAGCCATCCTTTTCCGGCGGCGAGCGCGCGCACCGCGCCGACCAGATCGGAGGGCGCCGCATGTTTGAGGAGGAAGCCCGAGGCTCCGGCGCGCAACACGGCGTAAAGAGCCTCGTCGTCTTTGAAGGTCGTCAGAGCCAAGACCTTGACGGGGCGGTCGTCGTCCTGGGTGAACGTAGTGGCGGTGACTTGCCGGGTCGCCTGAATGCCGTCAGTGCCCGGCATCCGGATGTCCATGACCACAACGTCCGGCTGAAGGTGGCGGGCCTGGTCGATGACCTGCGCGCCATCGTCCGCCTCGGCGACGACGTCGATGTCCGGTTCGGCGTTGAGTAGCACCGTAATTCCAAACCGCACCACGGGCTCGTTCTCAGCCACAATGACTCGGATCGTCATAGAAATCGCTCCTCGTGGGCGCAGGGAGTCCGCGCGGCTACGGATGGTCCGGCGTGCTGGACGTCGCGGGGAGGACGGGGGTGGTTTCGACGGTGGTGACCGCGGTCGGCAGCCGTGCAGTGACTCTGAAGCCGCCCTGGGGCGTGGGTCCGGTGTCTAGGTCGCCACCGGTGATCGCCACCCGCTCACGGAGCCCGCGCAACCCCTGGCCCGTAGACAGGCCGCGCGCGGTGGGGTCGGGGGCACCGCCCCCATCATCGATGACCTCGACCCGCAATTCCGGGCCCCAGGAGAGCCGGACCGTTGCCTGCGTGCCGGGTCCGGCATGCCGGGTCACATTGGTCAGCGCTTCCTGCACCACGCGGTAAGCAGTCAGGCTGACGCTCGGGTCGAGCCGCCGCGGTGTGCCGATCACTGCGGAGCGTACGGATACGCCGACTTGCCGAACACTCTCCAGCAGGGCTTCCAGATCGGAAAGGCTGGGCTGGCGGGCATTGTCGGATCCGGACGGGCCGCCGCCGGTGGTGTCAGGCCGGAGCGCGGCAAGCATGCGGCTGAGTTCGCCCATGGCCTGGGTGCCCAACTCATCGACGGCGGAGAGGGCTTGACCAGCCTGGTCAGGATCTGTGCGCATGGTCTTCTTCGCGACGGCGGCTTGCAGCATCATCACCGTCACCGAATGCGCGACAATGTCGTGTAACTCGCGGGCGATGCGGGTGCGTTCGGAAGTTACAGCCTCACGGGCCTCGGCCTGGCGCCGGTACTCCAGATCGGCCGCGTGGAGTCGGCTCAGCTGCGCCCACCGCCCGATGCCCCAAGCTCCTGCGGCCTGCAGGAGGTAGAAAGCGGAGAGTGCCACGAACGCACTGATGCGCTGGTCTGGCTGGTGCCATGCCTCCCAGGCGGCTGCCCCCAGATAGGGCACCGCTGCGGCTAGCAACGCCAGCCGGGCTGCCCGCAACGAGCAGTTGGCCGCGACTGTGTAGAGAGCGAGCAGCAAGCCCAACACAGGGGAATAGCCGACCACCCATAGGGTGGCGATGACCTGATACGTGTAGACGACGACGAAAACGGTCAGCGGGTAGCGCCGGCGCCACACCAGTGCCGTATAGCCGACTAACGCATAGGCGAGGTTGGGGCCGCGAAGCGTGTTCGAGGAGAAAATCTGAACGTCCAGCACCGCAATTGCCAGTACCCACGCGGCATCCTGAATTCCCTGCGGCAACCAGCGAATTCGTTGAGCGATTAACGTTGTCATGCCTAAGCGGCAGGCTCGCACCGGCAGGTCACCTTGCATGCCGCGTCCACAAGGCCAGCGTACGTAGCGAAGGGCCGCTTAGGCTTATGATCCGGGATTCCCTGACGGTTCACGATCTGCGACATCTGCTTCAGACTTGACTCGACGTCAAAGGCATCGGCCGAGACAGCACCGATCCGCACCAGCGCGAGCTGCATGTCCCCGCCTTTCTCCTCCAGCTCTCGCGCCAGATCAGCCCCAGAGAACTCTCGCAACTGCGGCGCGTACCGCGACCGCGAGGCTAAGCGGAGGTCAGCCAGCGCCGGACGGTCGTTCCCCTCCCGTTCGTACGTCGTGATCACCGGGACCCTGATGCGTTCGATCAACAGCTCTTCCCGGACGGGGAACGGACTGATCACGATCTCCATTGCGTGACTTCGGGAGTCCGCGAGGAACACATCAGGCGGGTCGGGGACCCACACCATGTCGGACTCCACCAGGACGCCGACAGCCCGATGACCATCGACCAGGCTGGCGGCTGCCCGCACCTGGACCGAGACGCGAAGATCGGTACGGATCGCGTAGACATCACACATGCTCAAGTCCTTCCGCTCATGGTGCTTTCTCAGTGGCATCCCGCGGATACGGCGGAGTCACGCGAGCCCTCTCCGCGACGGAACGCTGAACATGAAACACCCGCTGACCGCCCTGTGAGGGAAAGTCTCACCAACGTCGTAGTGGCGAATACGACGAAGGACGACCTATTCACTCCGTCTCCCCTCGCAGTCGCACAGCGCTCTGAAACCCAGCACGGCAGTAAACGATCGACGTGAAATCAACCACTGCCCCACAGGGCGCAGAACAGATCCTGCGACGCACCTCGTACGACCATCACCGTGATCACAGATCAGACCGCAGAAGCATGCCGTCGCCATAACCACGACTCAGAGCTGACCGAAAACATCGACCTTTCACGAGACGCCTCAAGCCGGGCACTCGCGACACGATCGGTCTAGCGGCATTCCCGCAGCACACCACCCATAGCCGAGCATCCCTCGGCTGCTGACCTCAGGAGGAAAATGTGCTGAACAACCCGACTCTCCGACGCACCGCGATGGGGGCGGTCGCGGCCGCAGCCGCATGCGTGGTCTGGGCCCCCACTCCGGCATCCGCTTCTGTGAGCGACCCGGTACTGCACGCAAGCACGGAGAGCGACTACACGGCCGCCTGCTCCTACAGCGCGAACATCCAGTGGAACAGGTCGACTTCACGTCTCACCGGCAACGCCACCGTGCAGAACCACCTGTGGTTCGCAGCCTGCCGCAAGAAGGTGGTCGTCACCTTCGTAGACGACGAGGGCCAAACGGCTGCCACCACAGACATCGTGCTGGAAACGGCCTGCGCCACCACGGACCCGACCTGCCCCAGCCGCATCGACAAGCCAATCAACCAAATCGCATCGGTCAGCCGATACGCGAAGCCCTACATCGACCACATCGACGCAGCCGTCGTCGATCGCCCGAGGTAACACTCAGCCAGACACGCCCGCAGCGCTGGCCACGGCGCGGAGCCCGCACAGCTCCGCGCCGCTTGCAGGTGGTACTGAAGGCTCTACCGCAGGCCCCAAAACGACCTTCCGTCGGCCGGAACAGAGGCAGACGGCGCTGTGCGCCCTTGGCGCGGTCGGCAGGCCCACAGGTGCAACCGGTCGCGCACGCCGAGCGGTCTGACGACGTATGCCAGCACGCTCATTCTGGCCTAGGCCCCCAGCGGCTCAGGCAGCGTCCCCGGCCCCCCATAGCGGGACAGAGCGGCGCGGGATGCGCCTGTGGCCGGTCGGTGTCGTGCTGGTGCTGACGGTCACCGCCGCCATCCTGGTGGCGGCCGGGCAAGGAAGCCGACCCCCTCATCATGCGCGTCCTCGCCGAAGGTTGGCCAGCAGGCCTCTTCCCGCCGAAGGCTGCGCGCGCCGGCCGGAGCAGGGGTGCCGCGGCGGGGTCGGCGGATGGCGACCAGCGAGCGCGCATCGACGCTCAGCTTTCACCGAGAAGCGCTCAGCCTCCGCTACAGCCCGGTCATGATTAGGAATGCTATGCAAGGCTATGTCATATCAGATGCATAACTGTCTTTATATTTTGGCCTGTGGGTGCCACCGGTGACCTAGCGTCCGCGCATGAGGAACAGTTCAGGAGCCACAACAGCCGAAGGACGCTACGACATTCGAAAGGGCGCGGCAGCCTACGCACCCATCGTTGGGGCATTCGGGGCACTCGCCATCCCCACTGTCACGGTCCTGTTCACATCGCACAAGCCAAAGGGCTCGGAGACGTTAGTGGCCCTGGCATGCGGTCTGCTCGTGGTTGCCACGATAGGCAGCCTGACCGGGTCCATCGGTCTCGCCGCGATCGGCGCGGAACGCGACCAGACGGCAAATCTCCCACCGGCGGTCATGTACACCGCCATCCCCGTAGCTATCTCCATCGTGTCGATCCTGGCGTCCTTCGAGGTCCTCGCCGCCATCTACCTGAAGGACGAGAAGGGCCTGTTCGCGATCACCACCGGTGTGGGAGGGCTCGCGGCAACGTACTTCAGCTCATTCGCCGTCGCAGACAGCTGGCAATCGGGCCCCAGCGACGCGGACCTCAAGTCCGAGTGGGCAGACGGCCAGTGGATCAAAAGCAAAGAGATCGCCTACCGCAAGGCCGGCCACGTGGCCGCGGTCAGCAGCGCGCCGGTCGTACTCGGCTTGGCGCTCCGCTTGTGTGACGTCCACTGGAGCCTCACCCCGGCTGGCGTGAACTGGGTCGTTGGTTCCGGGCTGGTCCTGTCGATGGCGGGGACCTTCGCCGGAGTCCAACGCACCAAGCACGCCATGTACGACTCGGAGCAGAAAGGGATCCACGACTGGGAGGCGTACCTCACGCCCACGATCGTCGGACTGTACACACTCGCCGTCTTGGTCCTTCTGCCGTAGCCGGCGCGCCGAAGACACCGCGCGTGACACCGTCCCGGCCTGGTGACGCGCCCAGGTGGGCTTGCTGCAGGAACTTTCATGCAGGCTCCGGGAGCAGATCGTCGAAGACCCGGCACCAGACAAGGCGGTGCTGACTTCTCAAGGAGCTTCGAGCGGCGCTCAACGTGAGGCTGCTCAGACGCATCGAGCAGCTCTCTCGGGCGCTACGGTGGTGAACCGACTCTACGTGAGCGACTGCATGATCTTCACCGGCGGTCAACACATCGAGTTGCCCCTTGAGTTGGGGTGGTCGACTGACCCGCCCGTCCTGCGTGATCTCGGGCGCCGTGTAGCCCTGCTCGCGCCCTGCGTGCGGACGGGCATTCTCGATTCCGGCCCGATCAGCTCAAGGGTCGGAATGGGAGTTGATGGTGAACAGCCAGAATCCTCAACCGCTGCTCGCCCTGCGCACGGCGATCATCCTGCTGCTGGGCGTCCTCACCGCGCTCGGCGCGGGCGTTCTGACCGTGCTGGCCGGCGGTGCCACCTTCGCGGCCGCGGTCCTCTTCTTCCACACGATCATCGCCTGAACCAGGTGGGGCGCCTTGACGGACCCGGGGACCACCGGACCGAGCGGGTCCGCGAGGTTTCCCTTCAGACGAACTGCGCCCATCGAACGTGAGTGGGCTGGCCGGTTGAGACGAGGCGCGCAGTGGGCGCCATGTGCGATGCCAGGAGGCAATCCCAACCTCCCACCCGGTTCAGGCAAGGACCGCGGTGAGTGCAGCGGTCATAGGTCATCCTCGCGGACCTTCATACCGACGCTGGGCATGAGGGTGCCGCAGAAGTCCTGCTAGAAGAAGCTGCCGAGGCCGACCTCGTCGATGCGCTCGTCAGCCTGGCTGAGATACGGGAAGACTCAGGGGACCGCGACGCAGCCGAAGCCATGTATCAGCGGGCCATCGCCATCGACAACGGATGGTCCGTGTGGCTGCTCGTCCGTCAACAGGGAGAACGCCGGGGACCACGCATGGGCCGAAGCCCTCGCTCGGCGGGCAGCCGATGCCGGCAACCCCACAGCCCTCGTGCAACTCGCCCAACTGCGCCAACCCGAGAACCCCGACAGCGGCGGAAACCCTCTATCAGCAGGCTGCGGACGCCGGTGCCCCACAAGCGCTGACCGCCCTGGCCCGGATACGCGAGAGGGCCGGGGACCACGAGTCAGCCGAGGGCGGCTGCCGGGTCGGCGAACTCACCTTGTCGGCCCGTCTGGTCCGTTCCACCGGCCCCGGCATGCTCA
This sequence comes from Streptomyces sp. NPDC059010, assembly GCF_042740355.1. Lineage (NCBI taxonomy): Bacteria > Bacillati > Actinomycetota > Actinomycetes > Kitasatosporales > Streptomycetaceae > Streptomyces > Streptomyces sp. NPDC059010. The sequence goes on along the minus strand of NZ_JBHYJA010000042.1, from coordinate 69,026 downwards.
TCCTGGCCGACCGTGAGTTCCTCGGCGTCCCGCTCTGCTCCGTAGAGGATTTGTCCCCAGCCGATCATGGCAGGGCCTTTCGTCGGTGTGGGTCAGGCGGGTTCGCGGCCCAGGAGGGTCGCGCGGTGGTAGTACTCGTACAGGCCGTCGAAGACGGGCTTGGTGATGGTCATGGTGTGCTCGTCGTCGCCGATCATGGACAGGCCGCGCAGGACGACGTCGAGGCCGGGGGCTTCGGGGGCGTCAAAGCGTTCGTCGTCCAGGTCGGCTTCGTGGATGATCTCGGCGACGCGCTGGAGGGCCGGGTCGACGGTGAGGTCGTAGCGGCGCAGGATGGTCTCGAAGCTGCAGTCGCCGTGGTGGTGGCCGAGGTCGGCGCCGCGCATGTCGAACGCCGTGGCGTCGTCGGGGACCTGGGCGGGGTCGGTGACGAACACAAAGGTGGCGTCGGGGTCGATGAAGCGGCGGATCAGCCAGGCGCAGGCGGCGCGGTCGATGTGGATGCCGGCGCGGGTGGCCCACTTCATGCGTTCTCCTCGGTGGGGTCGTGGGTGGGGTGCAGGGCGTTGACGGCTGTTTCGGCGGCGCGTCGCGCGGGTGGGGGGAAGTAGTCGCGGCGGTGGATGCGGCGCAGTTCGGCACGGAGGCGTCGCAGGGCGCGTCGGCGCTCGTCCTCGTCGAGCGTGCGGGCCTGTTCGGCCTGGGCTGTGACCTGCTGGTATTCGGTTGTCCGGGCTTCGGCCATGCTCTGGGCGAGATGGCGTTCCTGGGTGGTGCTGCCGGGCTGGGCGAGCCATACGGTGGCGGTGCCGCCGAAGCCTTCGATCTCCTCGGCGATCCAGTCGATGTGCTCGCGGGTGCGGGCGTCGGCGGGCAGGGCGATCAGGCCGTCGCTGATCTGGGCGACGCCAAGCCGCTTGAGCTTGCGCCAGACAGTGATGCGCGGGGTGGACGGCTCGCGGGGCAGCCGGTACGAGAGCAGCACCCACTGCCCCACACCATCAGCGGGCATGGGCTGTTGCGGAAGGCTGCGTTCGCTCACCCGTGCGTGCTCCTGTGTCCTTCAGCGTGCCGTGTCACGTGGATCGTCCTTCCTCGCCGTCGGCTGCGCCGCCGGCCGGTCGCGGGCGGTGTCATGAAGTCTTCATGATCCTCACCGGAAGGCGCCCTTCCCTCAGCCGCCTGAAGTGATGTAACCATGGTTACATCATCTGGTGGAGGTGTGGCCGGTGCCGGAGGCGACATTCTCCGGCGCGGGCCCGTCCCCGGTTCGTGCTGTGGGGCTCCGCCGGATGATGCCGCCCTTGCCGCTCGCGACCGGACGGAGATCCCGGTGACCGCCGCCGATCACTCCTCGCTGCCCGCACCCGAGACAGCCCCGCCCGGGCAGGACCCATCCCGGGACGGTGATCTCATACCGTTCCGGCAGGCGGTGAAGACCTGGTCTGCCATCTCGCTGCAGACGTTCGGCGGGCCTGCCGGGCAGATCGCGGTGATGCAGCGCACCCTTGTCGAGGACAAGCGGTGGATCGGGCAGCAGCGGTTCAACCACGCCCTGTCCTACTGCATGCTGCTGCCCGGCCCCGAAGCCCAGCAGCTCGCCATCTACATCGGCTGGCTGCTGAACGGCACCCGCGGCGGCCTGGCCGCCGGCACCCTGTTCGTGCTCCCCGGCGTCGTGGCGCTGCTGGCCCTGTCGGCCATCTACGTCGGCTTCGGCACGACGGCCGCGGTCACCGGACTGTTCGCCGGGCTCGCACCGGCGGTGGTGGCGATCGTCGCGCAGGCCGTGTGGCGGGTCGGGCGCCGCTCCCTGACCCACCCCGCGCTGATCGCCCTCGCGGTGGCCTCCTTCGCGGCGCTCGCCCTGTTCGCGGTGGCGTTCCCCGTGGTCATCGCCGCCGGGGCCGTCGTCGGGTGGCTGCTGGCCCGCCTCGCCCCGCACACCCTCAAGCCGCCCACCGCGCACGCGGCCGAGGACGGGCCCGCCCCGCTGATCCCCGACGATGCCCTCCACCACGAGTCTCCCGGCCGCCGCCGGGCGTTGCGGATCCTGCTGGCCGGCCTGCTGCTGTGGGCCGTGCCGGTCGCCGCGGTCGCCGTCCTGACCGGCGCGGGCAGCGTGTTCACCACCCAGGGCCTGTTCTTCTCCGGCACGGCGCTGGTCACCTTCGGCGGCGCCTACGCCGTCCTCGCCTACGTCGCCCAGCAGGCCGTCCAGCACTACGGCTGGCTCAGCGCCGGCGAGATGGTCCGCGGCCTGGCCCTCGCCGAGACCACACCAGGACCGCTGATCATGGTCGTGCAGTTCGTCGCGTTCCTCGGCGCCTACCGCGACCCCGGCGCCCTCAACCCGTGGGCCGCCGCCCTGCTCGGCGCGCTGCTGACCACCTGGGTGACCTTCGTGCCCTGCTTCGTGTTCATCTTCCTCGGCGCCCCCTATATCGAGCGCCTGCGCGGTAACCGCTCCGTCTCGGCCGCCCTGACCGGCATCACCGCCGCCGTGGTCGGCGTCATCGCCAACCTCGCCCTGTACTTCGCCGAACACACCCTCTTCACCGCCGTCGACACCGTCACCGCCGGACCGCTGCAGGTGGCCGTACCGGACCTGTCGACCCTGCGGCCGACCGCGCTCGCGACCGCCGTGGTGGCCGTGGTGCTGATCTTCAAGGTGCGCTGGAGCGTCCTGCGCACCCTGGGCGTCAGCGCCGCCCTCGGACTGAGCGCCGCCCTGGCCGGTGTGCCCGGCATCTGACCTCAGGCTCCCAACCGCGGCAGCTGCCCCGGCACCAGGTCCTCGCACAGACGCAGGAACCGGACCGGGTGCCGGTGGCGGCCCTCGTCGATGGCGGTGTCGGCCTGGAACTCGAACAGGGAACTGAACTCCCGCATGAACGGGGTCACTTCGCGCGGCTGGCCAGGTCTCGGCGGGTGAAGTGCACCCGCCAGCCCGTGATCGACATGACGCTGGACGACAGCCCGTGGGCAGCTCAACAGCGCATCACCGAAAGTCGATGGCCACCGGACCGTGCTGTGGCGGACCGAGGACGGCGTCCGGACTGTAGTCGCGCACCGGCCGTGACGTCACCGCGCTCTGGATGGACCTGGCCGTGGCCGCCATGCGCTTGCCGCCCGGCGTGATTCTGGACGGCGAGGCCGTCGTGTACGTCGCCGACGCCGACGGCACCGCGCACATAGCTTCGCCGCGGCGCAGTCCCGTGCGCTGTCCCGCCCCCGCAGCGAGGGAGCTCGCCGACCAGCACCCGGCGACGTACGTAGCGTTCGACGTCCTGGCCCAGGCCGCAGCGGGCTTCCCCGACCTGCGTCCGCGCCCGTACTCGGAGCGCCGCCAGGTCCTCCTGGACGTGCTCGCCGACGTCGGCCCGCCGATCGAGCCAGTGTGGTCGATCACCGACCGCAGCGAGGCCCTGCTCTGGTACACGGCGTGCGAAGGGACGGGCGTGGAGGCGAGCGTGGCGAAGCCGCTCAGGTCGGCGTATGCGGCGGGCCGGTTCTGGTCGAAGGTCCGGAACCTGCAACAATCCACTCAGTGACGGTGCTCAGTACTCGTCTTCGTGGAGGGGCACTTCCTCCTGGAGTAGCGGCTCTCCGTCCTCGTAGTCGTCAAATCGTTGAAGAAGTATTGCGCCCATTCCCTTGAGTAGGCGGCCGAGGACGGTCGATTTAGCGAAGTATGTCAGGGCGCCTTCAGCCGTCCCCCCGATCCTGACGTGACCGCGATTGACACCTACCAGGCGCAGCTCGCGGGGGCCCTTCCGCTCATTTTCGTCCCACGTGGAAAACGAGTCCTTACTCCTTGGTAGCAAAGCGAATACAGGGGAGCCCGACATGCCGCCCCAACTGAAGGAGTGGCACAGTACACACTCCGGAAATTCCGCCGTACCGATCGCCGCCGACTCGCGAGGGTCAGAGGCGATTGTTCCGCTCACAAGGATGGGGCGTGGCGCGGTGGTCTGATCGATGCTTGGGTAGCCGGGTGTGATGACCTGGGCTCCGACGTGCAGTCGGTTGTCGAAGTCGGCCGCGTCTGCAAGGCCGAAGCAAAGCTGGGTGAGCTCGGGGCACCCTCCGGCAATTTCGGCGGCGTCCAAGTCGATGGCTGCGATATCCGCATAATCGGGAGCAAAGATCGGCTCCGGCGAGGAGATGGTGAATTGGACAGGCTGAGCTTTCCCCACCGGGCGCGTGCGCCATGTAGGCTGACGAAAACCCTTGATCTCCAACCGGTCCACTTTCTTGCTCGTGAGCCTGATGTAGTCAGGGTCGAGTATGTGGCGGTTGGTGATGAGGATCCCCTTGTGTTGGTCGTTACCGAACAGGTTCCGCTGCACCACGAACCCTGTCCCGGAACCGACCGTCTTCGACGGCGCCCCGTCTCGCTCGTATGTGTGCACGGTCAGCCACAGTGATGAGTACAGATGACTCGCGTTGATTGCTCCATCCCACATGGCCTGGAGTCTGTCAGCTGCCTCGGCCCCTGAGTGCCTCAATGGCACGAGCCGTGGCGGCTCCCGACGCAGCTAGAGGCGGCCAGCGCCTACTCCCTCACATCAGTCAGTTCCGTCCCAGCAGGGCGTTTGCGTACGATCAGCACGCCAGGCGTCAGCGGAGTACCGCAGCTTTCGAATACCGACGCTTCACCAGTGGTCAGATCAGGTTCAGCTTCAGATTCAGCTTGTCCAGGAAGCTCGCCGCGAAGGAGACGTCGCCGGTCACCTGAGTCACTTCACGCCACGGAATCCGGGTGGTCGACCAGGCCAGGAAGTCCAAGGTTGACGAAGTCACCACAGCCGCAGGGGATGGAGCGGTGCTGTTGTCGTCAACGGCGATGGCATCCGCGACGCGGTGGACGACGACGCTCGTCGATGCCGGTCCTGTCAGATCGAGGCCGACGGGTGCGTGAAGCGAGCGATACAGGGTGGACTGCATCTTCGGGATTCCGCCCATGAGCCAATCGACAGCGGGCGCCAATCCGTCGCCGGGCCCGCGCCTCCTCCCCCGGTCCGGGCGGGCGTTCACGAAGGCCGGCGACGTCTACACGCCCGCCGCCGGCGATGCGGTGGTGGTGGAGGTCGTGGCAGGGACGACCCGGCACACGATCGTCCCCGTGGTGCGGCCGCGCTGACCCGTGGCGACGTCGGTCTGCGGTCCGGAAACCATTTGGCCCAGGACGGGCAGGAAGTACCGGCTCCTGGCGTAGCCGCGGGTCAGGGTCCGCAAGTGAGCCAGCCGTTCGGCTCCGGTCGCCATTGCGTCGAATCCGGTGCCCACGCCCTCGGGCATGAGCCAGTTCATCCTGAGTTCGCCGCCGCCGTGGTCGTGGCGGGTGTACTCCGGAGGCGCCTGCAGACCGAGGCTGAGCGCGCGGGTGGTCACGTAGCTCTCGTGCTGGGCGACGGCCGGGTACGAGGGGGAAGTCGGCCAGTGCCTCGCGGGTGCCGGTGTCGATGACCCGGTCGGGGAGGTCGCACACGGGGACGTTCAGCAGGGTGTGCTAGTGCGTGCCGGCGCCGACGTCGTCCCCGACCGTGTAGAGCGGGGTGAGCCGGTCGCTGGTGGTGAGCGGGTAGTGGAGGGTCGGCGGCAGCAGGTCCCAGACGTCTTCCAGGCGCAGCGGGTCCGCCACAGCGGTGAGTCGGGTACCTGGCTGGCCTTCACGAAGCTGCCCTGGGTGCCGGGCGGGCCGGTGCGGATCTCGATGCCCGGGGAGGGCAGGTGGAACCCCGTGGTCTTGATCCCGTGGGTGCCGAGGCGCCGGTCCTCGACCTTGAGGGACCAGGCGGCGGCCGTGATGGAGGAGATACGCCGGTAGCTGACTCGCGGAAAGCAACTTCCGCGCCGAAACCCTCGTCTGCCAGTGGGAACGGGAGAGGACCGGATCCCGCCGACCCCTACATGAACGGAGCTTTCGGTGCTCATAGGACTGCTCACCGCCGTGGCAGCATCGATCTGTTACGGCACGGGCTCCGTCCTGCAGGCCGTCGGATCACGGAAGTCAGCCCGCCGGGAGGCCGATACGGGCAGCGTGACCCAGCACGGCGGCCCGAGCCTGTCGTCCACCGCGAAGGCGGCGATGACCTGGGAGTTCATCGTCGGGACCATCCTGGACTTCGTCGGCTTCGGGCTCGGCGCACTGGCGGCGCGCCTCCTGCCGCTGTTCCTGTCGCAGACCGTGATCAGCGCCAACTTGGTGATCACGGCGGTGCTGAGCATCAAGCTCCTGGGCATCCGGCTCAACCGCGCCGAGTGGACCTCGATCGCCGTGGTCTGCTCCGCGCTGGTGCTGCTGGCGACGGCGGCGGGCCCGGAAGGCAGCGGCGACACCCCGATCTCCACCCACTGGTGGCTGCTGGGGATCTCGCTGCTCCTGGTCGTGGGCGGCACCGTGGCCGTACGCCTGCTGGGGGCGCGCGCCGCGATCCTGGCCGGCCTGCTGTCCGGGCTGGGCTTCGGCGCCCTCGGTGTCGGGGTCCGGGTGCTGAACGGCATCGACCCGTTCGACCTGGGAGCGCTGCTCGGCGACCCGGCGCTCTACGAGATCCTGGTGGCCGGCATCGGCGGCATGTACCTGCACACGGTCGCCCTGCAGATCGGCTCGGTCAACGGTGCCACTGCCGCGCTGGTCGTCGGCGAGACCGTCCTGCCGGGCATGATCGGCGTGCTGTGGCTCGGTGATGCCTCCCGTCCCGGCTTCGCCTGGGTGGCGGTCACCGGGTTCGTGCTCGCCGTATCGGGCGCGGTGGCAGTGGCCTGGTTCGGGTCTGCGGAGGGGCACGGCAGCGGCCCTGCAGCGGTGCCTGTGACACCCGCCGAGGACGCCCGGACGTCCGCGGGGGTCTGACCTGGCACCAGATACGCACCGCAGGGCCTGGGGCGCCCTGCGGGCCCGCCCGGATCTCGCCCCGGCGCACCGCAACGTAGTCCCGGACCACGCCCGTAAGAGATGGCGCGGGACTGATACTCCTCAAGTAGCCGGCCGAAGACGCGTTCCGCGGTGTGCCGTTGCTTGCGCGGCGTGTCCAGATCAGTCCGCAGCAGCTGTGAGAACCCCGACACCACCGGCTGGTCCAGCCGGCCCGCTCCCCTAGATGAGTAGTTCCGATTGTCATGGCGGGGGTATGAGTGAGGCCAGCGCGGTGGGCTGCACCGCGCTGGCGGCGGCCGAGCCGAGCAGCAGGCCGGCCAGGTCATGGGGTCGCGCCTGCTCACCGGTCGGAGCCGCCGCGGTGATTCGGTCCAGTCGGAAGCCCCGACCGGCCTGCCGCGTGCGGCACCAGGCGATGAGGTACCACTTGCCGTCGGCGGTGAGCAGTCCGGCCGGTTCGACGGCGCGGTCGCTCTCCCGCCCGGCCGCGTCGACGTAGGACAGCCGCAGCACTGTGCTGTCGGTGAGAGCCTGCTCCACCGCGGTCCGGACCGACTCCGCGGTCCGCGTCGGCAGCGCGACGATCCGGGCGGCGAGTTCCTGGACCGCCGTCGAGGCGGGGCCGGTCATCGAGGCCGCGATCTTCTGGGACGCGGTACGGACCGCGCCGGCGTAGGGGGTGGAGGCGTCGGCGACGGCGAGCGCGGCGACCAGCGCCGCGGCCTCTTCAGCGGTGAAGCGGATCGGCGGGAGGGTCATCGCCGGGTCGATCGACCAGCCGCCGCCCCGCCCGGTGGTGGTGCGCACTGGGGCGCCCGCCTCCATCAGAGCTTGGAGATCGCGCTGCACCGTGCGCGTGCTCACCTCGAACCGTGCGGCGAGCGCGGCGACCGTCAACGATCGCGGCGCCGCCGCGCGCAACTCTTCCACCAGTGCGTAGAGCCGAGGTGTGCGGTTCATGGGGCGACGCTATCGTCACGCGCCGGTCAGGAAGTCCCGCTCCCGCTGCTGTTCGCGTGCGGTGATGGTCAACGGGAAGAGAGTGAAGCCGTGCATCGCGCCCGCGACGACGCTGAGTTGCACGGGCGCCCCGGCTGCCTGCCACCGCTGGGCCAGGAAGAGCGAGTCGTCCAGCAGCGGGTCTTGAGTGCCGACGACGATCCGGGCGGGCGGCAGGCCGGTCAGATCGGCGTACAGCGGCGAGACCTCGGGGTCGCGGCGCTCCTCCGGCCCCATTCCCGGTGTGAAGAGCTCGTAGCTTCCCCGCACCGAGTCGGAGTTGCTCAGCAGCCGCCGGGAGCCGAACATCCGCTGGCTCGGTGTCATCGACAGGTCGTACGGGCCGAAGGCCAGGTGGGCCGCATGGAACGCGCCGGTGATGCCGTGCCGGTCGCGAAGCCGCAGCAGGGTCAGGACGCTCAGGTGTGCACCGGCCGACTCGCCACCGATCAGCAGCCGCCCAGTACCGAACTCGGCCTCGGCGCGGTCCACCAGCCACCGGGCGGCCGCTTCGCAGTCGTCGGGTCCGGCGGGGAACGGATGCTCCGGTGCCAGGCGGTAGTCCACGCTCATCACGGCCAGCCGAGCTTCCACGGCAAGCCGCAACAGCTTCTCGTCCTGCCCGTCCGCAGAGCCGAACGCCCAGCCACCGCCGTGTATGTGCAGGTACACGCCGTCGACGTGATCCGGCACGAACGCCCGGACCTTCACCCCGCCCGCGACGACGCGGTCCTGGCCCTGCGGCAGTTGCACGGGGGGCGTGTCGCCACCGAGCCGGTTGCGCCGCAGAAGCGCCAGCACGTCTGCATTCGGCGCTTGCCCACGAGATGGACGGCTTGCGGCAGCAGCCTCGAACTGGGCGTTGAATGTCAGGGTCTCGGCGAGGCAGTCCTCATCTGTGATCGTCATGCGTCGACTGTCACAGCTGTCTGCGACAACAGCCTGTCACCCTTTCCTCGTGACCTGCATCACACCCTTCTCCCGCTACCCGCCTGAAGTCCTGACCGCCCACCGCCATGAGCGTGCCCGCGCCCGCAGCGAAAGGGCATCTGCTGGCGCGACGGAACACTCGCCGCTCGCTAACGCAACGAGGGTGTCCAAGATCAGTTTGTGACGACCGACCTGAACACCCTCTTGACCGCGCTCTGTGTGAAGATCGACGGCGAGATCGGAGGAACCCGGTGCATTGGCCGACCGCCCCGACTCAGCAACTCCGAACTCGTCTGCCTGGCGGTGGCCCAGTCGGTCCTGGGCTTCCGCTCCGAGGCCCGCTGGCTGAGGTTCGCTCAGGCGCACCTCGGTTCGATGTTCCCCCACCTGCCTCAACGCCCGGGCTATAACAAGCGGTTGCGGGCGGCTCTGCCGTTGGTCAAACGGGTGATACGGCTGCTGGCCGCGGATACGGCCTTCTGGTTCGACAACGTGTGGATCGCCGACTCCACCCCGGTGGAGTCCGGCCGGTCCAGGCCGACGGCCAGACGGTCCAACCTGGTCGGCTGGGCCGGATACGGCTACTGCGCCTCCCACTCCCGGTTCTTCTGGGGCTTGCGGCTGTACCTGGTCTGCACCCCGGCCGGGATGCCCGTCACCTGGGCGCCGGCCGCCCCGAAGATCGACGAACGCGAGGTGCTGGCGGCCATGTTCGACCGCGAACCCCACCTGTCCGCCGTCCGCAGCAGCCTGCTGCCGATCTGCGACAAGGGCTTCGCTTCCAAGGAGTTCGAGGCCGATCTCGCCAGACAGGGCATCGAGCTGCTGCGTCCGTCCTTCAAACGCGAGCGGCGGCGCCGGGGAGAACCACAGCTCAAGGCCGTGCGGCAGCTCATCGAGTCGGTCAACGACACCCTCAAAGGCCAGCTCGACCTGGAGCAACACGGAGGCCGCACCTTCGAGGGGGTCGCGATACGGGTGGCCCAGCGCATCCTCGCGATGGCCGCAGCGATCTGGCACAACCACAAGACCAGCGCACCGATCACACGCTCGCTCATCGCTTTCGACCACTGATCACTTCGGAACTACTCGTCCAGGGCGCGTATCTAGCCGTGATCATCGGGTGGTCCTGGTGAGGTCTTTGAACCAGATCATCGAGGCGTGCAGGTGGAGACTGGCGAGGTAGCTGTCGGGAGTCTTGTCGTGTCGGGTGTCTCACCGTCCCAGTTCCGGCCTCCTGGTATGTCACGCTCTGGGGCGGGTGAGGCACGTGGAGCCGACGTGAGCCGGCCGGTGCACTGATGTCCGGGCGGGGGCTCATGGGACATGGCCCGGCAACCGGTTCAGGTTCCGGGGAGGATACGGCGCGTTTCGTAGGCCCACATCGCGATCTCGACCCGGTTGCGGGCGCCGAGTTTGGCCATCAGGCTGGCCAGATGCGTCTTCACCGTGCTGAGGCTGATGTGCAGTGCATCGGCGATCTCGGTGTTGGTCAGCCCGCGAGCGACGGCGAGGAGCACCTGCTCCTCGCGGGCGGTGACGGGGGCGACCGGCTGGGCCGCGGGCCGGCCGGCGGGCAGGTCCGCGAATGCCTGGAGCAGACGGACGGTGACGCTGGGCGCGATGAGCGCCTCACCGTCGGACGCCGACCGTACGGCCTGGGCCAGAAGGTCTGGTCCCGTGTCCTTGAGGAGGAATCCGCGGGCGCCGGCACGCAGCGCGCCGTAGACGTACTCGTCGAGGTCGAAAGTGGTGATGACGACCACGGCCAGCGGGTCGGCGACGCCCGGGCCGGCGACCAGCCGGGTGGCCTCAAGCCCGTCGATCACGGGCATGCGGATGTCGAACAGGCAGACGTCGGGGCGCAGTTCGCGGGCCAGACCTACCGCTTCCTGTCCGTCGGCGGCCTCGCCGACCACCTCGATGCCGGGCTGGGCGTTCAGCATGATCCGCAACCCGGTGCGGATGATCGTCTGGTCGTCAGCGACGAGGACGCGAATGGACACCGCTCTCGCTCCTCGCTCTCGGCAGTTCGGCTTCGACATGCCAGCCCCGGTCGGTACCCGGGCCGGCTCGTAGTGTGCCGCCGAGCAGGGTCGCGCGCTCGCGCAGTCCGGTAAGTCCGTATCCGTCGCGACCCCGGCCGGTGCGCCGGCCGTTGTCGCGCACGCTCACCCGTACCATGTGCCGTTCCGCTGCGACCCGAACGACGAGCTCGGTCGCGTCGACCGCATGGCGCAGCGCGTTGGTCACCGACTCCTGCACGATCCGGTAGACGGCCGCGTCCACGGCCGGGGGCAGCGCGTCCAGTTCGCCGTCGAGCCCCAGGTCGACCCTGAGGCGACCACCCGGGGTGCGCACCAGACGCTCCAGATCCGCGACTCCGGCAGGGGGCGCCAGCTCGGCGCCGACCCCGCGGTCGCGCAGCGCGGCGACCATGGCGCGCATCTCCTCCAGCGTGCGCGCCCCTTCCTCCTCGACCTCCTCCAACGCCTTGACGGCGGCGGACGGGTCGGCGCCCGCGAGCACCCCGCCCGCCTGGGCGATGATCACCATGGCCGACACGTGGTGGGCCACCGTGTCGTGCAGTTCCCGGGCGAGCTGCTCGCGCTCGCGGGAGCGCACCTGCTCCACCTGCCGCTCGCGAGCGGTCACCCAGAACCGCACGGCAGCCCCGAACACGCCGGGCAGCAGCAGGAAGACCAAGCCCACGACGTTCTCGACGACCGGCGTCTCGTCCGTGACGGAACACAGCACGCCGGCCGTGAGGATCACCGCGCCGCCCAGCACGATCTCGCGTCCCGATCCCCACCGGGGCAGCGCGTACACCAGCACGAGCACGACCACGCCGGTGTACAGGCCGACGGGCTCGCGCGGTGCCGCAATCAGCGAGGCCACCTGAAGCAGAATCACCGAGCCGAACGCCAGCGTGACCATCGCCAGGGGGCGGGTCCGGCGCCACAGGGGCAGCACGCACAGCCATACGGCGAACACCACCGCCACCGGCCGCCACACGACGTTCTCGCGCAGGGTGGCCTCCAGCACCACACCGCCCAGGCCCGCGGCGAGCAGCATCCAGTCCCGCCGCACCCGGGCGGGCGCGTCGGGCGGACGGGGTTCGGTCCACAGGGTTCGCAGGTCTTCTCGCAGCACGGTTCTCAGCCTAGGGACCGCGGCGTGCCGCGCATCGGCCGAAAGGACGGTTCGTCACTCCACCCCGGGGCCGACGGATCCGCGGCCCGCGGGCCGATGCCGCGGAGCGCCGTGGCGACGAGCCTCGGCATCGGCGGCCGTACAAGGACGGCCGACGACGTGGTTGGAGGAACCAATGCTCTCGAAAGCCCTGTTGCGCCTGGGCGCAAGCGCCGCCCGCCATCCCTGGCGGGTGATCGCGGCATGGCTGATCGCCGCCACGCTCGCCGTCCTCGCCGCGATCGCCATCGGCGGGCGGACCGCGGACTCGATGACCGCTCCGGGGCTGGACTCCCAACAGGCGGCGGTACTGATCGAGCGGGCCGGCACCGGCCAGGAGGGGATGACCGCCCAAGTGGTCGTCACTCCCCTCGACGGCGGTGCGACGTTCTTCGACCACGGCAGCGCGCGCACCGCTCTCACGCGGCTGCAGACCGAGGTGCGGCGGCTGCCGCACGTGCTCGGCACGAGCGATCCGGCGGGGGCACTCGACGCAGGCGGGGACACCGCCGTGCGTGGCGGCCTTGTCTCGGCCGACGGGCGGATCGCGGTCGTCCGGGTGCAGTACCCCGACCAGAGCCGGCTGTCGGCCGAAGACCTCGACGCCCTCGTCGATCTCGGCGACCGGCTGCGCGCCGAGCTGCCCCTGCGCATCGAGATGGGCGGGAACCTCTTCTACGCCTTCTCCGACGCCGACGGCGGCGCGAGCGAGCTGATCGGCCTGCTCGCCGCAGCCGCGATCCTGTTCCTGGCGTTCGGTTCGCTCGTCGCCGCCGCGCTACCGATCGGCATGGCGGTCTTCGGGCTGACCGTCGGGGTTGCCACGATGACGGTACTGGCGGGGGTGACGGACGTCCCGACCTTCGCCCCTGTCCTGGGCAGCATGGTCGGGCTCGGAGTGGGCATCGACTACGCGCTGTTCGTGCTCGCCAGGCACCGGGAGTACCTCGCGCGCGGGCTCGATCCCCGCGAGGCGGCGGGGCGAGCGGTGGCCACGGCGGGGAGGCCCGTGGTCTTCGCCGGCGGCACCGTCGTCGTGTCGATCCTCGGCCTGGCGGTCGCGAACGTGCCGTTCATGACGGTGGGCGGGCTCGCCGTCTCGATCGTCGTCCTGACCATGGTGCTCGCGTCGGTGACACTTCTGCCGGCCTTCCTCGGCGCCGCCGGCCCACGCCTGGCCCGGGTCGGCCGGATCGGCCGGGCTCTGCAGACCAGGAAGCCGGGCCGACTCTCACGGCGGCGGGACCCGGCGGCGGGCGCCGCCCCCGCCGCCGGGTGGCGGCGCTGGATCGGGCACGTCAGCCGGCACCCGGTGCCGTACGCGGTCGGCGCGGCGGGGCTGCTGCTGACCGCGACGCTGCCCGTGCTCGGCCTGCGCGTCGGCCTGCCCGACGACGGCTCATTGCCCCACAGCCGTACCGAGCGCCGCGCCTACGACCTCGTCGCCGAGGGGTTCGGCCCGGGCACCAACGGTCCCCTCGTCATCGCCGCGGACCCCGCCGGTGATCCGGGAGTGCTGGACCGACTCGTCGGGGCGGTCGCGGCGGATCCGGGCATCGCATCCGTCGCGCCGACGCAGATCGATCGGGCCACCGGCATCGCGACCCTCGTGGTGTTCCCGACCACCAGCCCTCAGGACAAGGCCACGGCCGACACCATCGCCCGGCTGCGCACCGACGTGCTGCCCACGGCGATCGGACACGGCCCGGCCAGGGCCCACGTCGGCGGCGCCGCCGCGAGCCTGTCCGATGTGGGCCAACGCACCAGCCAACGCCTGCCGGTGCTCGTCGCCGCCGTGCTGGCGATGTCGTTCCTGCTGCTGATGCTGGTCTTCCGCTCGATACTCGTGCCGCTCAAGGCGGTACTGCTGAACCTGCTGAGCATCGGCGCGGCCTACGGCATCATGGTCGCGGTCTTCCAGTGGGGCTGGGCAGGCGCACTCATCGGGCTGGAAGCGACGGTTCCGATCGTGTCGTTCATCCCGATGTTCCTCTTCGCCATCCTGTTCGGCCTGTCGATGGACTACGAGGTGTTCCTCCTCTCCCGCGTACGCGAGGAGTACCTGCGCACCGGCGACAACGGCACGGCGATCGTCGAGGGCGTCTCGGGCACCGCCCGGATCATCACCTCGGCCGCCCTCATCATGGTGGCGGTCTTCCTGTCCTTCGCCGTCGCCGAGGACCCCTCCACCAAAATGTTCGGGCTCGGCCTGGCCACTGCGATCTTCATCGACGTCACGGTCGTACGCATGGTGCTGGTACCGGCGACCATGACACTCCTCGGCCGGACCAACTGGTGGCTGCCGAGGTGGCTGGACCGGATGCTTCCCCGCGGCCCGGTCGGCACCGACGACACCGACGACACCGACGCGGAATCCACAGGTGAGGCCCCGCGTCCACGGCTGGTTGACCGTTGACTGAACTCCTGCCCGCCCTTGGCGTCCGGCACCTCAGCGCGTCACTAGGGGGCATACCGAGTCGTGATCATCGGATGGTCCCGGTGAGGTCTCCAAGGTCCACCTCGCCGCCGACCGCAAGTGCCGCCCGCTGGCGTTCATCCTGACCACGGGCCAGGCAGCGGACAGCCCGCAGGCCTGCACGCGTTGTTGGAGTCCCGCCGGACCGGATACGCCCCCTGGCCATCGCCTGCAGCACCCGGCTGCGTATCGACCAGGGGCGAACCGCTACCCGGGCGGATGCCGTCGTCGACCGCCTGCCCGCCTCGGCCTGGCACCGGCAGAGCGCAGGAGCCGGAGCGAAAGGGCCGCGCTACCACGACCGGGCCTGGACCGAGATCGGCGCCGACGACCACCGGCGGCGGCGCCCACGGCCACCGGCGGCGGCGAGGGTCTGCCGCAACCCGAGTAGTGGCGAACTCGCCTTCTACCTGTGCTGGTCCCCAAAACGGATGCCGCTGTCCGAGCTGGCCAGGGTGGCCGGTACCAGGTGGTGCATCGAGGAGTTCTTCCAGGCAGCGAAAGGCCAGGTTTGGCTGTGACGTTATCCGGCAGGCTCTGTCACAGATCTTGGGGAGCCGTTACGGAGGGGCAATACCGAGAACAGCTTCGGCGTCGGCTGGGCTGTCGAGACGAGCGCTGCCCTGGTCACCAGACATCATCACGAGTAGAGACGACGAACATGGCAGCAACCCTTTCGTCCCGGCGACCATCACAGCCGCATCCACCCTTCTCGTTGGCATCGCGACCGCATGCGTGGCCGTCTATGGCGCCCGCCTAGCCAACAGCTATCGGCGCCAACTCGACTTGAGGACCTCTGAACGCCGCATCCAGGCATACGCCGCTCTCTGGGCCATGCTCAGAGTCGCCTCTCCGTCCCGTCCGGAGCCGATGAGCGAGGCAGAACGGAATGATCTATTCGAGCAAGTCACCGACTGGTACTACACCGATGGCAACGGCATGCTGCTGACCGACAAGACCCGTCAGCTCTATCTCAAGGCGAAGCAGAACCTGCGCTACTCCGACGATGAGCTGTTCCCAGCCAGCCTCTGTGCCGAAGCTCATCGACGAGAGATCGGCGAGCAAGAACGTTGGAGAAGTGAAGTATCACGACGGCAACTTTCGCTGCTGCGTACTCAGATGAAGGCGGACCTCGCCATCTACGGCATCGTTTCCGCTGGTTCACTGCACGGCCCTGAGCATCGACTGGAGCGAGACTTCCTCGAAGCCTGTGGAATCAATCTAGAGGATGAGCCGTGGATCCATCCTGCTGAGGCGGCTGGCAGAGATGAGGACCAAAGCCGACGTGCCTGGGTGGCCTTGGCGACTTCTTCCGGGAACTCGGGCAGCATCAAGTGTGGCGTGAACCGCATCAAGAAGATCAAGAGGCAGCTCTGCGGACGAGCCGGAATTGAACTGCTCCGCAAAATGATCTTGCTTCAGTAGCTTTCGCGACGTGCTGGTCTGTCGCTGGTCGGCACGTGAGAGGTCAGACTTCGGTCGTCCAGATCCCGACAGGGTGCTCACTCGGGGGCAGCCACAACTGAGGCTGGGAGTCCCGATGCCTCGCCTCAGCCTGTTCTTCCCAGCGAAAGCGGTCATCCGCGTCGGGCCACACGACTTGCAGCACAGGGAAAGGAGGCCGCCGGTAGAACCCGATGGCCCGCCCGAAGAAGGTCCGGTACCAGCGGAGATCGACCTGCCGGAGCGCGACTTGTCGACCGTCGACAATGTCGGCATGGCACTGGCCGCCAGCCAGTACAGCGCCCGCGGCGGACTTCGCTCCGAGCCTGTTGAGCATGCGGTGCATGTCATGGATATCGAGTCCGAACATGGCGAGCTCAGGTGCGCCGTGAGTGTGTGACAGGCCGATCGTGTAGGCGAATCCAGGACCGATCTCGTCCTCGGGAACCATCACAACGTGCCATCCATGCCGCTGCACATTCTCGATGATCGTCAGATCCATGCGGTCCGCTTCGTCTCGGTCGCCGTAGTCATGGCAGAGGACGCAGCGGCACTGGAACGGATCAGCAGTCATACGCGGAGGCTACGAGGTGAGTGTTGAGTCGGACAGCTGGGCTTGTGACCACCTTTCCACTCGAACGACACTGTCACCCTCTGCGACCGGTCCCCAAGATCTGTGCCAGAACCGAGTTTTGCTGTCGCTCCGCCCGCTGTCCCGAACGTGGATGGTTGGGCCGACCGCCGCGTGGCATGAGGGCTGCGGGACCCCGGCGGCACTGCGTAACGTGGGATCACCGGATCATGGAGGGCTCGTGAGTCTGAAGAACGCCTACTTGGAGACTGCGGCGCAGGCCGCGGCCTTGCTGGATGCGCCGGAAGTGGCCGCCTTGTGGGGGAAGCCCAGCGCGCTGGCGGAGTGGACTGTCGGTGGCCTGGCCGGCCACCTCATGTATCAGATCTTCAGCGTGACTCCCGCGCTTCAGGAACCTGAGTCCGAGAGTGATCCGATCTCCTTGCTGGACCACTATTCACGTGCCATGTGGATCGACGCTCCGCTTGACGGGGACGTTAACTCCGGCATCCGGGCGAAGGGTGAGGGCATCTCCTCCGAGGGGGTGCAGCCCTTGCGAGAGCGGGCCTATGCCGTGCTCGACGAGCAACGAGTCGGTCTCGCGCAACTGCGCGGGGACCACGTCGTGTTCATGCCGCAAACAGGATGGGCGCTGACTCTCGACGACTTTCTCGTGACGCGGATGGTGGAACTGGCCGTGCACATGGACGACTTGGCGGTCAGTGTGGGCGGCCATGCGGCAGAACTCCCCCATGCTGCCTTCGCCCCCGTGGTCGCTCTCCTGACCGAGCTGTCCGCCCGACGGCACGGCCAGGCAGCGCTGCTGCGAGCGTTGACACGCATGGAACGGGCACCCGCTGCGATCAACGTGTTCTGAACGCTGCTTCAACTCGCATCAACCTGCTCGGCCTGACCTTTGCTGTGGGCCAGACGACACAACCCCGCGCCAATCTGCATGATGACGCCGTTGAACGTGAACCAGTCGATGATGACCGCGCCACATGGCGCCCCTCGCCGAAGCCTGGGACAGCGGCGCATCCGCCTGGACCCGCGCTCCACGCCGCTGCGTCGCCAGGGTCGCGGTTCCCGTCCCGGTCCTGGCATCGAGGACATGCGCGCCCTCCCCCACACCCGCCGCGTCCAGCAGCGCCCTGACCGCATAGGCACACAGCCGCCCGCAACTCCCCGCGTACACCTCGGCCCGCTCGGCACAGGCACCGCGTTCGAAGGCGTCGAAGTCCTCCGTCACACCCGCCGCACCCGTTGCACCCGTTGCACCCGTTGCACCCGTTGCACCCATTGTCATGGGGCCTGCCTGTCGTACGCGGCAGGCCGGATCCTTGCCGGGGCCGACCGGAAGTTCACGGCTTTACGCGGGCGCGTCCGCATGATCAGCTTTGGGGTGTCATGTACAGGTGGTCTCTGGGGAGGGGCCATGGGGAGGGGAGCGCGCCGATGAGTGTCGCCACGGAGGAAACGACGCAGCCGTGTCCGCAGTGCGGGGCCGAGATCCGCTCGGACAGACGGTTCACCACGTGGTGCGCCGCGTGCGACTGGAACGTCGACCCGGCGCGGCCGCAGGAGCACCACGGGCGGCTGGAGAGGACGCAGCGCGCCCTCGCCCGGCGCCACGGCGAGAAGCTGCTGGCCGAGGTGACCGCCGGCGGCACGTTGCAGGCGCGGCGGGACGCCCCCGCTGTCCTAGCCCAAGCGATTGCGCTCGCCGTCCACGGCGTGACCCTGGTGCTTGCCGCGGCCGGAGTCTGGTTCGTCGTACGCGGATGGGGCGGCGTCAGGATGGTGCCCGGCCTGTTCCTCCTGCTCTTGGCCTGGGCCCTCAGGCCCCGCACGAACCGGCTGCCCGACGACGCGCCGGTGCTGCGCCGCGCCGCCGCGCCCGAGCTGTTCGCGCTGCTCGACGAGGTCGCCCGCGTCGCCGGCACCCGCAACGTGGACGCGATCGTGGTGGGGGCCGAGCTCAACGCCGGCGTGACGACGTACGGCGTGCGCGGCCGCCGCCTGCTGACCCTCGGGCTGCCCCTGTGGGAGATCCTCACGCCCCAGCAGCGGATCGCCCTGCTGGGCCACGAACTCGGCCACTACGGCAACGGGGACACCCGCCACGGCCTGGTCGTCGGGACCGCCTTCCGCTCCCTCACGACCTGGCGCTACTACTTCGCCCCGATCGCCGACCCGACCCTCATTCAGATGGTCGTCAATCTCGCGTACTTCGTGCCTCGCCTGCTCGTCCAGAGCGTCCTGCTCCTGCTCGACCAGCTGACGCTGCGCGCCACCCAGCGTGCCGAGTACCTCGCCGACCGCGTGGCCGCCCGCGCCGCGTCCACCGAGGCCACCGTGGGCCTCATGGACCGGCTTCTGGTCGGTGACTCCGCCGCCACGACCCTGCGCCGTGAGGCTGCCCAGGCCGGCCTCGGCGGCCCGCGCCGTGCCGGACGCGACGAGGACCGCACGGACGGGCTGTGGGAGCGACTCGCCGCGCACATGGCGTCAATCCCGGAGTACGAGTACGAGCGTCAGCGGCGGGCCGGCGCCCTGCGGGGCCACAGCGTCGACGCGACCCACCCGCCAACGCACCTGAGGCGCGCGTGCCTGCTCACCGGCGAGGCCGTGCCCGCGGCCGTCGTGACGGACGGCGAGCGGGAGCTGCGGATCGCGGCCGAACTCGCCGACGTACGCGGCAGGGTGGCACGGCAGATCCTGCGGGACGGGTTCGACGGCTAGGTTCTGTCTCTTTGGTCAGCGTCGGGTCCAGATGAGGATGCCCGCGAGGTGGAGTGCGGCCTGGTAGGCGATCGCGAGCTTGTCGGTTCGTGTGGCCAGGCCGCGCCATTGCTTGAGGCGGTTGATGCACCGTTCGACGGTGTTGCGCTGCTTGTAGGCCTCGCTGTCGAAGCCGGGCGGGCGGCCACCGAGTTGGCCTCGGCGCAGGCGGTGGCCGATTTGGTCGGACGGCTGCGGGATGACCGCACGGATGCCCCGGCGCCGCAGGTGGCTGCGGATGGCGCGTGAGGAATACGCGCGGTCGGCCAGAACGGCCAGCGGCCGGGTCCGGGGCCTGCCCGGACCTCTGCGGGGCACGCGGATGCGGGCCATCACTGTCTCGAAGGCGGGTGCGTCACCTGCCTGGCCTGCGGTGACGGTGAAGGCGAGGGGTCGTGCGCGGCCGTCTGCGGCCAGGTGGATCTTGGTGCTCAGCCCGCCCCGGGAGCGTCCGAGCGCGTGATCGGCGGGCTCGCCGGAGTGGGCCGCCCCTTTTTGAGTGCGCCGGCAGCGTGCTGGTGGGCCCGGACGACCGTGGAGTCCACCGACACCGTCCAGTCGATGTCGTCGTCGGCGTCCGCCGCCGCCAGGACGGCAGCCAGGATCATCTCCCAGGTGCCGTCGATGGCCCATCTGATCAGCCGCTTGTGAGCGGTCTGGAAGGAGCCGAGCTCGTCGGGAAGGTCCCGCCAGGGCGAGCTGGTGCGGTACTTCCACGCGATGGCCTCAAGAGTGCGGCGGTGGTCGGCCCATCGCCGTCCGCGGACCGGATCCGCCGGCATCAGCGGCTCGATCCGGTCCCACATCGCATCGGTGATCACTAATCGGACGGACACATCCGATCAACTGACCAACCCATCAAAGAGACACGCGCTAGTCAGCCACACCCCGCGCCCCTGGGTGGGTGAACCATACGAAGGGCTCACCGCCTCCCGCAGAACAACGTAGGGAACCCAGACGGGTCGTCATCCTGTGCTCCTTGTCGTCTCGATGCTGGGTATCGAGTGCTCAGACGACTCCGCAAGAGATTTTCGGCTGCCCGGCGTAGCAGGGCCGGCGGCAAACCGGCTGCGGCTGTCAGAGCGTGGGCGATGATCTCCGCAGTGATGGACACGGCTGTCTCCTCGGGTGTACGTGCTCCCAGGTCGAGACCGATTGGAGAACGCAATTCGGCTGCTAGGGCGTGTCCGATGGGTCCCGTGACGGGTCTGGCGGTGGATCCGTTGGTGAGAACCAGGAGGGAGAACAGGCTCAGCGCGTGAGGAGGACCCCAACCGCGACGCCGAGGAAGATCATGGCTCCGGCGAGCAGGCCGACGATCGGAGACAGGCGGTGCTTCCGGGTGAATACCCTTGCGCTTTGCGGCCTTTCGGGCAGGTAGACGACCGGCACATGGGTTCCGAGATCCATCCCCATCCCCAGCCCCCGCGCGACGGGCCGGCCCTGCCGGTCGGTGAACTCGATGACGGGCGTCGAACAATCGTCCCCGCGCTCATGCTCCTGGTCCACCACCACCCCCTCGGCGTGCACCCCGGAGCGGCCCAGCCGCATCTGCAGCCGCGCCTCCCGCGCACCGGCACCCAGACTCACCAGGCCCACCAATACGGCCAGCCCGGTACCGATCGTTTCACCCGTCATCCGTCCCCTGCTCTCCCTCGCACAGCGCCCGCACCCGGTACGGGCCGCGCACCAGGATGACGCGGCACCCGGGCCCGTGGTTCACGAGGGTGCGCGGGCACACCGGGCCTCTACGGGCTTGCGTGGTCGTCGCGTGGTCTGCGACCAGGCGCCGATGCTCATCGCCGTGGGGATGCCGAGGTCAGGCCTGCGTGCCGGCGTCCTGACGTGCATCGGTCGCAAGATCCACAATGAGTACCCGTCAGAGGTCGCGCTTCCTGAGCGGCCGTACCGCGGGGCCCTGGAGGACCTCGCCGTCCGGGGTGAAGCGGGAGCCGTGGCACGGGCATTCCCACGCCTTTTCCGCACGGTTGAAGGCGACGATGCAGCCGAGGTGGGTGCAGCTGGCCGAGACCGCGTGCAGTTGACCCTGCTCGTCGCGGTGCACGGCACACTGGCCCGTGCCCATCCGCACCACGGCGCCGTCGCCCCGGGCGATGTCTTCCGGGGAGGGCCCGATCAGTGGCGGTATCCGGTCGCCGACGAAGTGCCGGGCCACCTGAGCCTGGTGCTTGAGGAACGACCCTCCCTCGCGCACGACGGAGGCGACCCGCCGGGGATCGTAGAGGCCGCTCCACTCGACCGCGCGTCCGGCCATGAGGTCACTCAGCAGGCGGCCCGCCATGATGCCGCCGCTGAGACCCCAGCCGCCGAAACCGGTCGCCACGTAGGTGTGCCGGCTGCCGGGACGCAGCGGTCCGACGAGGGGCACGGAGTCGGTGGAGTCGTTGTCCTGGGTGGCCCATCGATGGGTGAGCGTGACACCGGGGAAGCGGGCCTCGGCCCAGGTGGACAGGCGGGCGAACCGTTCCTCGACGTCGGCGCTGCCGGGCGTGAAGTGTTCCCCGGTGACGATCAGCAGACGTTCACCGTCTCTGAGGGGTGCCGTGCGCACGGAGCGCGTGGCCTGCTCCGGGGTGATGTACATGTCGCGGGGCGCCCGCTCCTCGTCGATGCCCCCGGCCACGACCAGCTCCCGGCGCGGGGACAGCCGGGAGAAGAGCAGGGCCCGGTCGAAGACGGGGTAGTGCGTGGCGATCACGATGTCGCGGGCGCGCACCGACACACCGGCGTCGGTGGTCAGAGTGCAGGGCGTGCCCTCGGTGAGGCCGACGACCCGAGTGTCCTCGTACACCGAGGCTCCGCGCCGCAGTAGGTCGTCCGTGAGTGCCAGCAGATACTTCCGGGGATGGAACTGGGCCTGCCCGCTCACCCGGACCGCTCCGGCGACGGCGTACGGCAGGTCCGTCTCGGTGACGAACTCGGCGGGCAGGCCCGCCTCAGCTGCCGCTTCCGCCTCCGCGCGCAGTTCTGCGACGCGCCGCGGGCTTTCGGCGTAGGTGAAGGCCGCCGCCTCCTCCCAGTCGCAGTCGATGCCCAGCTCGTCCACGATGCCTTCGGCATGCCGGATTGCGGCGCTCTGCGAGCGGGCGTACAGCCGGGCGCCCTCGGCGCCACGGGTGCGGCGCAGGTGGTCGTAGATCAGGGTGTGCAGGGCGGTGAGTTTGGCGGTCGTGTGCCCGGTGACCCCGGCCGCGAGGCGCCTGGCCTCAAGTACGGCGACCTCACGCCCCCGGCGTGCGAGTTCCCACGTGGCGCTGAGTCCCGCGATGCCGCCGCCGACCACGGCGACATCGACGCTCAGGTCGGCGGCCGGTGGGGGAGCGGGGGCGCCGGCCGGGGCGGTTTCGACCCAGTAGGAGTTCTGCGACACTCGCTCGGCGTTCATAGCGGCCGAGTTCCCCTCCACTGACGTGGCACTCGGACTAGTCGGCCCGCGGTCTCCGGCTCCCTTGCGGCGTCCCACGTTCACAGGGCCGCGGCCATGGCGATCAGCCCGACCACCACCAGCACGACCAGGACCATGATCACGGTCAGGGGCATCGCGCCCCATCCCTTGCTCAATTCAGGCGGGTCCGGGTGGGTGCCGAAGGTGCCACCTTCGGCCGGCGGGGTCTCCCCCGGGGAGACCTGACCGCCTGATTCGAGTCCAGGAGTCCGGGTGGGCTCGGGGTCAGGAGAGGTCATGGCTGGCTCCTTCCGGCTACTGACCTGGCGGAACGGTCAGGTGTTGGGACTGGCGGCACTGATGTCCCCCAGTGCCGAGTGGGGATCACGCTCGATAGCCAAGTCGCCGAGGGAGATGAGACCGACCGCGTGCTGCTTCTGATCGACGACCGGGACACGGCGTACGGAGTGCTCACGCATCACGTCGACCGCATGGTCCAGGTTGTCGCCGGGCCCCACCGTGATCAACTCGTCGCTGCAGGCGTCGATGACGGTCGTGCTGCCCGGGTCGTGCCCTGCCGCCACCGATCGAACCACCAGGTCGCGGTCCGTGACCAGCCCACGCAGCCGGTCGCCCTCGGTGACGAGCACGGCCCCGATGTCCTCGTCACGCATCATCTCGGCGACGGCTGTCACCGATGTCTGCGGTTCGACGGTTACCAGGTCGGTCGTCATGACGTCGCGGACATGCTGGGCCATGGGGAGAATCCCTCCATGCCATGGGCAGCGCGGTTCACCGCCACTCTGGCCCGAGTACCCACATATGACTGAGCCCCGCGCCACTGTGAACTGCACTCACCCCGACGTTTGCCCGAAAAGGGCGCAGGGCTGCTCGCGCGCAATACGGGTTGCCTCTTCACCCGTGTTCTGTGAGCCGGCAGACGGTAAGTGTCTCCTTGGCTTCCACAGCCACTATGAATCAACTTCCCTCTGCGTCTGCCCTATAGCGTTCCTGTACGTCGCGCCCGCCCGCGTGGCCGCGGCTCCCGACTGGATGCCGTCCGCTGCGGGACGGGTGTGCCGATCTGCACTGTGCCGGGTGCGTTGAAGGCCGCGGTCGGCTGCCCGACTTCACGGCCTCGCTGCCGCTCGGAGCGAACCGGCTGACCCGACTGTTCTTCCACGCGAAGGCGGCCGAGCGCGCTGAGTGTGAAGGCGCTACGCCGTAAGGTGCGCCACCAGTTGCGTGATGTTGCTGATGGGGTCCGCTGTGAGGGGCCTCGTACGGCGGTGGCGACCTCGCGCACCTTCCAGTAACTGGGGTGGCTGTGCGGGGCTGCCCCGGGCCGGGAGGGTCCGTTTGTCTCCTGGCACCTGGCACCTGGCACCTCGCGCGCCGCGACCTGCGGAGCTGCATCAGCACTCTCGCGGCGCTGTCGGCGGTTGAGCGTGCGCAACTGCCGGGGATCTCCGCCCCGGGCCGCGCAGATCCTGGCGGGCGCGGTGGTCGGGCACACCGTCATGAAGCTGACCGGGATCAAGACCGCTGCGATCTGTCCGTGGGCGATCCGGGCAGGCGTGCAGCCGCGCTACATCGAAGACGGTGGCGCCTGGTGGTCGGAGACCGCGGAGCGCGGTGAGAATGCGGTGCCGGTCGGCGGCGCCGCTGCGGATCGCGACCCCGAGGCACTGAACCCTCCCGACGCGCGGGGACCCCTCGGGCCGAGGCAGGTGTGGGGATAGTCCGGAGGGGGACTTGGTGAGTAGGCCGTGTGCAGCAGCGTTCCCCTGGGGACTGGCCCGGCTCAGGCTTCTCTGGTTCAGCCAACGTGCTGGGGGAGCCGCCCGACCGGGGTCACGGGAGGCTGCCTCGTTCGGAGACGAGGCGGGCGACCTCGCGGAGCTTGACGTTGTTCTCCTGGGAGTAACGGCGTAGTACGTCGAAGGCTTGCTCTTCGGTGACGTGGCGGCTGCCCATGAGGATGCCCATGGCTTCCCCGATGACATGGCGCGTAGCGACGGCCTGCTCCATCTGGGCGTGGGTGCGGGCGCTGGAGAAGGCGACCGCCGCGTGGGAGGCCAGCAGCCAGCCCGCTGTCTCACTGTCCGGAGTGAAGGCGCCGGGCTTGTACGAGTAGAGGTTGAGGGCGCCGAGGTCCTCGTCGTCGGTGAAGAGCAGGAAGCCCATCATGCTGCCCACGCCGAGGGTGCGGGCCTGAGGGGCGTAGGAGGGCCAGCGCTGGTGCAGACCGGTGAGGTCGGCGATGCGGAAGACTCGTTCACCTTGCGCGGTACGGGCGGCATCGAAGCAGGGTCCTTCGCCGAGGCGCTGTTGCAGCTGGTCGCTGTCGATGACCAGCTGGTGGGTGGGAGCGAGCGACTCCACTGTGCTGTCGTGCAGCACGAGGATGCCGGCCGCGTCGCAGCCTTCCACCAGTTCGGTGGCCGAAGCAGTGATCCGCTCCAGGGTGGCTGCCACCGAGTCCTGCGCCAGAAGGTCCCGTGCCATCGAGGCCATCTGCTGCGCGAACCGACCCCAGTCCACTGCGTCCTCCGTTACTCATCCGCCTGGACAAGTCTTGTACCCAGCTTTCCACGCACGCCGCGCAGTGACCTCTTTGACACTCACGCCAGGGGGAAGGGCTCACGGCGACCAGGTTCAGGGCAGTTTTGGTTGGCGGGCCTGGCGGGCCTGGCGGGCCTGGCGGGCCTGGCGGGTCCGGTGCCCGGCCGCCACTCGGCGTCCCTGTCCGGTCCTGCGGACCCGCGGCAACTACGTGTCCCCCGAGCACCGGCGGCGGTGTCGGTACGGCAGCCCAGGCATGAGCTTGATGGTTCGGGTAGCCGCGACGCGGCCGTCCTCGTGCCGCACGGGGGCGTCGCCGGCTGCGCAGTTGGCAGCTGATCAACGCAGTCGGGTTGAGAAACAGACATCCCTCAGCGCTGCGGGTCGCCCTCGTCAGCGAGGTGGGGGTAGAAGGCGTGGAGGCGGTTCCACTGCCGGCTCAGTTGCTGTTCGGCTTCGCGTAGCACGCGCAGGGCGCTGGGATCGCTCGTCTGCCGCGGGCGGACTGGGGCCGAGATGGAGCGATGCCGCCGGAGGCGGAGGCCGCGGGTGCTGGGTCGGCGCCGCTTGCGGGGCGTGGCCCACACGCGTGCCAGCAGGGTGAGGGTGGTGACGGCGGCTGCTGTGAGGGCGAGGCCGGGGTGCCCGGTCACGGATGTGCTCTCCTTCTCCCTGAAGGCTGGCGGTGGGCGGGGGGGGGGGGGGGCGCGGGGGGGGGGGGCGCCGGGGGGGGGGGCGGGGGGGTGGTTAAAATGACACACCCCCCACCAGCCCGCGT
>NZ_JBHYJA010000042.1:14489-42989 GCF_042740355.1 Streptomyces sp. NPDC059010 | reverse complement strand
GGGGCCGGGGGGGGGGGGCGGCGCGCGTCGTCCGCCCCCCGCCCCCCCCGGCGGGCCGCCCCCCCCCCCCCGCCGGGGCGGGGCGCGCCCCCGCGTCGATGGGTGGTCAGCCGGGCCAGGTGCCGGTCAGGCGGCGGGTGGCAGTAGCGCCGCCGCGGTCGACGGCGGCTTTGACGCCGGCGAAGATGGCCCCTTGCAGGACCGCCGCGGACAGAATCTCGCCCCACGTACGGTGCTCGTCGGTGGCGTCCGGGGCGTCTTCTTCGTGTCCGAGCTGTTTCCAGAGCTGCTTGAACATTGCGCCGGCCAAGACGCCGCTGAGGGCGCCCGCGGCCATGCCGATCGGCTTGTAGGCGATCTTCGCGGCTTTCATCGCCGCCTCCTGGCGCGTCGGATGAGCAGAAGCGCGATGAGCGCGCCGGCGGCGCCAAGCAGTGGGGCCCGGTGGGCGCGCGCGGCCTGCAAACTCTGGCCGCCCTTCTCTCGTACCGGTTCCGGGGCCTTGTCCCGGGCGAGCTCTGCGACGTGCTTGGCCTGGTGGCGGACCTGTTCGGTGGCTGCGGCGGCCTTGGCACGTACCGGCTCCGGGGTCCCTTCCTGCACGGCGTGGGCGGTGTGCGCCGCCTTGTCCCTGATCTGGGCCGTGATCTGTGCGGTTTTCGCGGCGACCTGCTGTTTGACGGCCGCGGTCTTCTCCTGAGCGCGGGTCTTGACGTCAGTCTTCGCCGCTAGGGCCTCGACGGTCTCGCCCAGTTCCTTCCGGGTCGCCTCGACCTGCTCGCGTAGTTCCTTCGGGGAAGGTGCTGCCTCGCCGCCCGAGTGCGGCTTGTCTGAAGTCATCGCTGCGCTTTCTCCTTGATCTCGGCCATATCGGCCTTGAGGCTGTCCATGGTCTGCTCAGGTTTCGGTGGGGCCGCCTTGCTGATCTGCTGCTTTCCGAGCACCGCCATCAGTGCGGTGACGGCGGCCAGTACGCCGGTGACGATCAGCGCCGCGAGCCACACATCCAGGGAGAGCGACAGTGCTGCGATCACGGTGGCTACCAGGGCCTGCAAGGTGAGTACGCCCACCAGTCCGGCTCCGCCGAACAAGCCTCCGCCCCTGCCGAACCGCTTGCCCTTCTGCGTCATCTCCGCCTGCGCCAGGCGCATCTCGTCGCGCACCAACTCCGACAACTGCTGCGAGGCACGCTGCACCAAGTCGCCCACCGGTTCCTGCGTTCCGGCCCCGATGCGGTGGGAGCCGTCTGCTGTCATGTGTGCTCACCTCTCCTGCTTCAGCTCTTTCTCGCCGGCCTCGTGCTCGCCCGTGGTAGTGCAGGACCGAGCGGCGAGTCCTGCTTCCGCCCTCGGACCGGGTGGTCGAGTACCCGGTCAGCTACGTCTCACCGCCGTCAGAGGATCGGTCGCCGCAGCAATGCGGTGCACGGCGCACCAGAGCGCGTCCGGGTGAGCAGCCGATCTCGGATCGGCTTCGTCGTCGCCGAGGGCTGCAGGACCTCACAGTCCCTGCGAAGAGGCACGGGGCGGTCCGTTTCAGGATTCGAAGCGGCGGCGATCCTCCTCGTCCCACTTGCGGGTGTCGCGCGGCTGGACATACGGCTCCTCTTCGGCCGGATGGCCGCCCGCGATGGCGCGCTGGCGGGCCAGTTCCGCATCGAATTCCAGGCCCAGGAGGATCGCCAGGTTGGTGATCCATAGCCACACCAGGAAGACGATCACGCCGGCGAGGGTGCCGTAAGTCTTGTTGTACGAGGCGAAGTTCGCGACGTAGAGCGCGAACCCGGCGGAGGCGATCATCCAGATGAGCAGTGCCAGGAAACTGCCCGGTGTGATCCAGCGGAAGCCGCGGACCTTCGCGTTCGGAGTCGCCCAGTACAGGATGGCGATCATGACCGTGACCAGGAGGATCAGCACCGGCCACTTCGCGATCGACCACACCGTCAAGAAGGTGTCCCCGACACCGAGCGCGGTGCCGGCCTGGCGGGCCAGGCCGCCGGTGAACACGACGATCAGCGCACTGACCACGGCCATGACCATCAAAACCACGGTCACGCCGACCCGCACCGGCAGCACCTTCCACACCGGACGGCCCTCGGGAATGTCGTAGACGGCGTTCGCGCTGCGGATGAACGCGGCGACATAACCGGACGCCGACCACACCGCCAGCAGCAGACCGACGATCGCCATGAGTGAGCCGAGGCCCGCGCCGCCCTGCAGCTGCTGCACCGCGTTGCGCAGGATGTCCTGCGCCGCGCCCGGGGCGAGCTTCTGGATGTTGTCCAGAACCTGCTGCGTCGCCGACTGTCCAACGATGCCGACCAGGGAGATCAGCGCCAGCAGGGCCGGGAACAGCGCCAGGATCCCGTAGTACGTCAGCGCCGCCGCCCGGTCGGCCAGCTCGTCCTTCTTGAACTCCCTCAGGGCGCCTTTCAGCACCGCTCCCCAGGAGCGCTTGGGCAGATCCGTCGGAGTGTCCGGCGCCTGCCGCTCCACCTGCTCATCCGGCCCTGCCTCGGGTGCCCGCACAGTTTCGGCCTCCTGGCCGGCCGCAGCGTGCCCGCCGTGCCTTCCATGGCCTTTCAACGTCCGTACCATTTCGCCCGAGTATCCGGCCGGGGCGCAGCCATACCCGCAATTCGCGACGAACTCCCCTCCGGGACAAAGTCGGCGCGGGGTGGAATCCGCGATCACGCGTCGTGAATCATGATCATTTCTCGCCCGTATGTGGAGTCGGGCTCAGATCAGGATGCTTCCGGGTGAGCCAGACGTCGGCGGCGTGGGCGTCGTGGACTCCGGCCGACGTGACCATGCAAGGTCGTCGGGGCGCCGTCGCGTTCGATCACAGGCGGCCAAGATCGCTGCCGTTCCTGACATCACAGATGTCCTGTGCGCATGTCCCAGGGTGCCTGTGCGCAACGGTCACCTGTGACGCGGAGGAACAAGGGTGGCCGGGGCATACCACGGTCACCCGCACGTGGAGGTCGCCGCCCGCGACAGCCACGGCGCCGAGGGACGCATCCGCGCGGCCCGTTTCCCCTCCCGCAAGTCGCTGGAAGACTTCGACTTCGACCACCAGCGGTCCGTGAAACGCGAGGTCATCGCCCACCTGGGGACGCTGGACTTCGTCGTCGGCAAGGAGAACGTCATCTTCCTGGGGCCGCCCGGCACCGGCAAGACCCACCTCGCCACCGGGCTCGGCATCCGGGCCTGCCAGGCCGGCCACCGGGTCGCCTTCGCCACCGCCGCCCAGTGGGTCACCCGCCTCGCCGAAGCCCATCAAGTGGGCAGACTCAGCGACGAGTTGACCCGACTCGGACGGATCCCGCTGATCATCGTGGACGAGGTCGGCTACATCCCCTTCGAACCCGAGGCCGCGAACCTCTTCTTCCAGTTCATCTCGGGCCGCTACGAACGCGCCTCCGTGATCGTGACCAGCAACAAGCCCTTCGGCCGCTGGGGAGAGGTCTTCGGCGACGACACCGTCGCCGCCGCGATGATCGACCGCCTCGTCCACCACGCCGAAGTGATCTCACTCAAGGGCGACAGCTACCGGATGCGGGGCCGCGACCTCGGACGGGTTCCCACGGCCAACACCGGGGAATGACCAACATCAACTGACAGCGTGAGGTCCACTTTTCATCTGGTGCCCCCGGTCCACGATTCAGCCGTTACCGACACCCCAGGACCCACCATCCCGGCGCCGCCCGGGATAGGGGTGCGCCGAAGCCGGTCATCGCCGTGAAGTCGACGACCGGCAGCGACAGCCACCCGCCGAAAACACGCACTGCACGTCGTTACCGCAAGCGGCTCGGCGTCCCCGAGCCGCGTCAATCGCTGTACGAACCGACTGGTCAGCCACCACACGAGGACACCGCGACACCGCACCGGCAGCGCGACCACCACCGCCACGGACATCCCGCACCGCACATGCCGCGGCATCCCGCAGGTCCCGGCGCGGGCGCCCTCCGGTGCCAGGCGACGGGGACCACCCGTGGTGCTCCCCGTCGCCCATCCCCATCCTGGGCTGCCGCGCCCGGCCGGTGCACTGCGGTTTCCGTCAGTCTTCACCAGAGTCTGGGTGCCGGTCGCTCATCAGCAAGCCGTTGTCGGCGGGTCAGAAATCCCAAGCGCGGCGCTGTTGGCTGCTCTCTGGCGGGCGCAGGTGAACTCGCAGCCACCAAGAACAGAGGTCTCTCCGGCCCCCCAGTCCGGTCACCGTCCGCGACCCTTCCCGGGCTGGGCGGCGGCAGGGGCGCCGGCAGAGACCGGCCGCGGCACCCTGCCAGCGGGTCCGTCGGCGGCAGGGCCCTAGGCGAGTGGTGTGTCGTCCAGGGCCTTCGCGAGGTCGCCCGGGGGTGTCGTAGATGGCGATGGCGCCGGCTTCCTGCAGTTCATCGTCCCCGAAGCCGCCGGAGCGGACGGCGATCGCCGGCATGCCGGCTCTCTTCGCGGCCTCGACGTCCCAGACCGAGTCGCCGACCATCACACTCGACGCGTCGGGCCCAGCACCCAGCTTCTTCAGTGCCACCTGCAGCAGATCCGGCGCCGGCTTGGAGGACTCGACATCCGCGCTGCTGGTCCAGTCGTCGGCGATGCCGCGAGCGTCCAGCTTGTCCAGGAAAACGTCCACGTGACGCTGCTGGCCGGAGCTGGCGAGCACCAGCCGGTGACCGCGTTCCTTCACGGCCGTGAGCAGATCACGAGCACCGGGCAACGGCGCCATCTCCTCCAGCAGCGCATCGGCCTCCCGCCCCTGTCGCTCACGCGCCTTGTCGCCCAGGCGGCGCTCCAGGTCCTCGCCGCCCACAGCGGTGACCAGTTGGTCCCCGCCCATCCCGATCAACCGGTGCAGCTGCCACACCGGGAAGATCTCGCCCACCGAGCGCAGTGCTCGATACCAGGCAAGCGCGTGCTGGTAATTGGAGTCGATGAGCGTCCCGTCAATATCAAGGACAGCGATGACGGATTTGGTCACGCACACCGACTACCCGCCTGGCCGGTGCCCACACGGCGTGAGACGAGCGAGGGAGCCACGCGGTGGTGCGGACTTCCCTCCAGTTCCCACAAATCGTCCGGTACCAGCCGCTCAACGATCCCCACCACGACCGAAAGCCTAACCAGCCAGATGAGATGGCTTGTAAGCGGATTTATCCTTCGACGCCGGTCGAGGTGTGGGCGGCGCCTACGGGCTTGGATTCGGGGGAGCCGCGTTGGCGCAGGTACACCGAGAGAATGGCCATCGATGCGACGGCCAGCAGTTCGGACTGCCAGTTCTGCAGGGTGCGGTTCCAGAAGTCGGCGGTGGCGAGGTACTGCGTCCACGGGATGGGGGCCTGCAGATTGCGCAGGTGTTCCTCGTTGTAGGCGGCTGAGCCGTTGATGGACTGGGCCAGCCAGGACCACGCGAAGATTGCGGCCATAACGGTGCCCAGGGAGCGCGAGTACAGTTTCTGGCGCCATCCCTTGTCGGCGGCCCACCGGGGTGAGGAAGTTCCGGCATGATCGCCGACCCTTTGCTCGCGGTCACTCTCCACGCCAGCCTTGTGGAGTTCCTTGGATTCCGGCGAGCCGCGTTGGAGCAGCCATACCGTGCCGAAGATGTAGAGGAAGAACTGCAGATACTCCGACTGCCAGTTCTCGGTGACATCAACGGCGAAGTCGGAGGTCCCGAGATAGTGCCAGAAGCTGAGCGGGTGCAGCCCCTCGGCTACGAGCTGATTGTTGAAGTCTGCGTGGCCGGAGACGGCTTGCCCGGCCAGGGTGAGCAAGAACCCGGTACCGAAAGCCAGGGTGAGGCTGTTGTGCTTCACGAACTGTGTCAGGGAGCTCATCGCTGCATCAGCCCCACGGCGGTGAAATACGCCAGGCCGACTCCGACCGTCAGCAGCAGCAGTGTGAACAGGGTGCGCATGGTCCGGTCACCCGCCCTTGACCTGGCACTGGTAGGGCTGGTGGGGGCGCGGCACACAGCCGGCCGCGGTGATCATCCAACCGGCGGGGAAGGACGACAGGAACAGGGTGTCGGTGGTGAGGACCGCCCGGGCCTGCTGCCCGTACACCTCAATATCCTGCAGTGCTCCCGCATCTGGCAGCTGCTCGTCGAGAATGGCCCTGGCGCACGAGGCCTTGGCGGATTGTTCGAGTTCCTGGCGCGTTTCCGGGGCCAGCGCCGCGCAGGCGCGCGTCCCGTCGAAGTGACGGAGGCTGTTCGCAAAGCTCTCGGCGGCTGCCGACGCCGCCGTCTCACGCTCGCCGAGAGTGCTGCAGCCGGTCAGGACAGCGCACGCGAGGGTCAGGAGGGCTGCGCATCTCCACTGCGGCAAGGAAACCTCCACTCGGAAAGCAGGGCTGTCGAGCCATGCTGATGCGGCGGCGGTGTCTCCAACAGGAGCCGCTCCGTCCGCTGGGCCAACCTTGAGCCTTTGGGCTACGTGGCCGGTGCCACGATCCTGCCGATCAGCCCCATATCGATCAGCGACCGATGGCGCGCAAACCGCGGAGGGATCTGACGGCCGCTCGGAACGAACCGGCTGAGGAGCCGATCGCCGTGCGGGGCCTCGTCGCGCAGGCGACTCCGACGCGTTTCCGGAGCGGCGGAGCGGCCTGGTGAACGTGCCCCGAGCCTGACTGCTCCGATGCGGAGGCGTCCAGGACGGCGGCTGTTCTCACGCCGCCGTGGTCAGCGCGGTGGCAGTTGCGAGTGCCGTGTCGGCGCGGGCGTGGATGACCAGCCGTATGCCTCATGTGTCGGCGCCGGCTGCGAGGAGGCGTCGTATGGGGGCGCTGTGCGTAGCGACGGACAGCACCCGTGCTCCCGTACAGGCGGGCCCCGGCGTGGAACGGAGCGACGGCGGCATGCTTCGCGTGGCGCCTCCCGGGAACTCGGCGATCCGAACGGCCTCCGACGAAAGTGTGGTGCCCGCAGATGTCCAACCCACAGCAACCAGAACAGCGACGCAGTGACAAGGGCGGCGCGACACCGCAGGACAGCGCCGAACTCAAGGCTCGGCAGGCCCAGGAGAAGGGCGGTCGTGCCCACGGTACCGACAAGGGTGACAAGGGCGGCGGAGAAGGCGGAGGGGTGCCACCGGACCAGCAGGCCGAGCACCCGTGATCCGGGCCCGACCACCCATCACTTCGTGGTGAGGCCCGAGGAAGGCGCCGCACCACAGTTTGTATGAGAAAGAGGAGGCATCATGCCGGCCGGATCGAGCTCCAAGCGGGAGCGCCAGTACGAACACATCAAGAAGGGCGCCGAGGACCGTGGCGAGTCGTCGAAGCGGGCCAAGGAGATTGCCGCACGGACGGTGAACAAGGAGCGGGCCAGGTCGGGCGAGTCGAAGACCGCGAGCAAATCCTCGACCCGCGACCAGAAGTCGGCGTCCCAACGGGGCGGGCAGCGTTCACACAGCGGCGCGGAAGGGCCGACCAAGGACCAGTTGTACAACGAAGCGAAGAAGCGCAACATCCACGGCCGTTCCTCGATGACGAAGAAGCAGTTGGAGAACGCCCTCGGGCGCTGACAAAGTACGCCGACCGCCTGGTCGATCACCGCATGCGAATCCACCGCTTGACGAACTGCGTCGCAGATACGGTCGATCAGCAGCCGCCCGTCCCTTCCGGCGTCCTATGCCCTGGCGTGGGCCCTGTCGGCACGGAGTTGGGGGCCGATGCGGATACGTAGGGCGGGTTGGAGACCACCAGGTCGAAGCGACGCCCGAGCACGGCCGCCGCCGAGTCGCCGCGGCTCACGCGCAGAGTCTCGCCGTTCGGCACCGCATTCAGCCAGGTCTTGGTGATCGCCCGCCAGTGATGTCGACCGCGGTGACTGGGCCTCCGAGGCGAGCCGCCGCCACTACGAGCACGAGCGTGCCGCACCGCTGCCCAAATCCAGTACGTCCGCCTCGGCCGTGATCCCCTCACGGCGCATCGCCCGTTCCAGGAGCCGGGTGGCGGTCTGCGGCGCGTAGGCACCGCGAGGCAGCGGGAGGCACCAAGCAGCGTAGCCGGGGAGCGGGGACGACGACGCAGACCAGCCGTTTCGCCCACGGGTCCCCCTTGGCAGCAGACGTAACGATGGCGAACATCCCCCGATGCACCCACGGGATCTGGAGGCTGTCTAACAGAGTGAAGTCGCTCTCAGTGGGTGCGTCCTGCTCCTGGTGTGGCACTTGCTGTGCCATGGAGCGGATGTGTAGGGCGACATGGGCCGTCCGGTCGCGGGTCGGTGCTGCCGTAGCGGCGGTACGTCGGGTGTGGACCGGTCCCGGGCCTGAGCGGGATCTGGCGGTGCAGGCGGGCAAAGGGGCGCTGGCGGCCTGGGTGGCGTGGGCGGTCGTGGGCTGGTGGCTCGATGCTCCGATGGCGTTCGTGGCACCGTGGGTCGCGGTCGTGCTGGTGGAGTCGACGGTGTACCGGTCGGTCGCGCACGGTCTGCAGCAGCTCGCGGCGTTCGCTGTGGGGACGGCCGTAGCGACCGTGATGGGGCTGTTGCTGGACAGCACAATGGTCACGATGGCGTTGGTCCTGCCGGCTGTGCTGTTGCTCGAACAGTGGCGGCGCCTGGGGAGCCAGGGCATCTACGCTGCCACCGGTGCGCTGTTTGTGCTGACCGGTGGCCAGGTGACCGTCGCCTCGTCGGCCGCCCGCATCGCGGAGGCGGTCTTCGGCGCGGTGGTCGGGGTAATGGTCAACGCGCTGATCCGGCCTCCCGTGTACCTGCGCGACGCCCGCACAGCGGTGGCGGACGCGGTCCGTGAGGCGCAGGAGATCCTGACCACGGTGGCCGACGGCCTGGCCGCCGGCGAGTGGGACAGCCGGGCGGCCGGGGAATGGCACGAGCGCGCACTGAGTCTGGGCCGCCTGGTCGACCGGGCTCGGTCGGCGATCGGCTGGAGCCGCGAGAGCATGCGCGGCAATGCGCGCGGGCGCCGCGACCGGGCTCCTGCCCCGCACGGCCAGGCGTACGCCGACGTGCTGGCAGTACTGGACCACGTCGCCGTCCATGCGGCAGGTATGACCCGGACCCTTCGGGAGATCAACGACGGGGGGAGGGCGGCTCCGCCGGCCGCGCGACTCACCCGTGCCTACGCGGAATTCCTCCGCCGTACGGCGTGTGCCGTCTGGCTGTACGGTCAGACTCAGTTCGCCCCGAGCGGCCGCGACGACCGCGCCGTGGAGCAGCTACGTGAGGCGGTCGGCGAACTCCACCGCACGCTCGACGAGCTCCGCCGACAGTTGCCGGAGGCCGTGCCCGACGACCCCGACGCACTGGTGGTCTACGGAACGCTGCTGGCCCAGGCGCATCGCCTTGCCGATCAACTCGTCCAAGGCTGACTCTGCCGACCACGGCACGGAGACGGTCGCCTGCCGCACTGCCGCATCCGGGGAGAGCGAGGCCCCAGCGCTCAGGGTTCGGCACGGGCAGGGTTCAGTCCTCGCCTCGCACGAGGTTCCACTCGCCTCCCCAGCGCTTTGCCCGTCGTCGCCGTCGATCGTCGCGCGTACGCAGGTGCGTATGCGCTGCCTGTGCAGACGGCGTGCGGTTGCCCAGCCCGTCTCAGGTCGTCGGAGGGCGGACGACTCCTTGGTTTCCGTGGTCACGGCGGTTCATCTTCCGTCTGCGTCCGCCCTATTGCGGCTTGTGAAATCCAGATAGTGGCTGGGCATGTGGCGCCACTGCTGGTCGAAGGACCGGTGCTCATGGCTCTCGTCCGTGGCCGGACATCTGGGCGCTGACCTGCGGCTATGGCGACAGCGCGCCGGAGCCGACAGCCGCACCGCCGCGACAGAGGTCGCAGTCGGTAGATCGCCGATATGTGGGCACTCGGCCGTGAGACGTCGCCGTAGCCCCCAGGCGGGACTGTGACGGTCAGGCTCTGGTTCGGACGATGTGCTGGAAGCGCCGCCCCGAATGGTCATGGTCTCCGCGTAGACAACCCACGAGGAGATGAGCGTCATGGTGCAGATCGGGTACACGATGATGACCGAGCAAGCTGGCCCGCGGGAGCTCGTCGGGCATGTGGTCGGGGCCGAGCGCGCCGGCTTCGACTTCTCCGTCACGTCCGACCACTACTTTCCCTGGCTGGAGTCCCAGGGGCACGCGCCCTACGCGTGGAGTGTGCTCGGTGCCGCTGCGCAAGTCACCGAACGCATCCCTCTGATGACGTACGTGACGTGCCCGACGACGCGCTACCACCCGGCGGTCGTCGCCCAGAAGGCCGCCACCCTGCAACTTCTCTCCCAGGGGCGGTTCCGCCTCGGTCTCGGTTCCGGGGAGAACCTCAACGAGCATGTGGTGGGCGGCGGGTGGCCCGCCGCGACCGTCCGGCTGGAGAGGCTGGGGGAGGCCGTCGAGATCATCCGCTCGCTCTTGGCGGGGGAGAACGTCAACCACCACGGTGTTCACTTCGAGGTGGCGAACGCCAAGTTGTGGGATCTGCCCGACGCGCCTCTGCCCATCGGTCTCGCGGTCTCGGGTGACCACTCGTGCGAACTCGCCGGCCGTCTGGCCGACTTGCTGATCGCCACGGAACCCAAGCCGGAACTGACTTCCGCGTTCGACCGCCATGGCGGTGCGGGCAAGCCCAAGATCGGTCAGCTTCCGATCTGTTACGACACTGACCGCGACTCGGCGATCGCCCGTGCCCACGACCAGTTCCGCTGGTTCGGCGGCGGCTGGCCGGTCAACTCCGAACTGCCCGGGCCCGCGGCGTTCGAGGGTGCCACGCAGTTCGTACGGCCCGAGGACGTGGCCGAGTCCATTCCGTGCGGCGACGACGTGGAGGCGGTCGTGGAGGCCGTACGGCCTTACGTCGACGCGGGGTTCACCGAGGTCGCCCTCGTCCAGATCGGCGGCGAGCACCAGGAACCGTACCTGGAATGGGCCGAGCACAAGCTGCTGCCCGCACTGCGTGAACTGTGAGAGGCCGGGGGCACCCGGGATGACCACGAAACGCGCCGCGATCTTCGACGTCGACGGAACGGTGATGGCCACCCATTGCCTGCACCTCGCCACCTGGTAGGAGGCGTTCCGGCAGGCGGGCCGGCCGCCACGTGCCCATGCGAGAGATCCACCGGGCCGTGGGTCTCAGAGGTTGCGATCTGCTGGACCACCTGCTCGGCGATGGCGCCGATCGCGATACCGAGGAGGACGAACAGCTCGCCACGGCCCACCATGCCCTTTATACCGGCGCGGACGGCAGATCCTCATCCGCTGCGACTCCGCGGGCGGCACCCACGAGTTCGTTTCCTGGCTCGCCAAGCGCGGGCGCTGGCTGTCCTACTCCGTTGGCATGGTGATCACCCAGGAACGGCCCCATCCCGGCGCCCAGTGCCCGCCCTCAGCCACCGAAAGCCAAACGGTCCGCCGACTCCGTCGGCAGACCGTCAAGAAAGATGGAGGCTAAATCCATCTTCGGCATGTACCTCACCTGAGGCCCTCCCTGCTCTGCAGACGCACCATGGTCTCGGCAGTCAAGATCGGGCGCGGGAGGAAGGTTTCGGAAGATTCAGCTGCAAAGGAGCGCTCGATCACTCCGCGCGTCGTGGAGCGGCACGTGGTAGCCGTTGGAAATTCTCGTATTCGCGTTGCTCCGCCCAACGAGCCAGAGGCAGTAGAGCGTCGAGCAGTCCGCGGCCAGACGCTGTGATGCGATAGGTCGTGTGATAGGGGAAGGCAGATTCTCTGCTGCGTTGGACGAGCTCTTCCTCTCGGAGCTTTGTAAGCGTTCGGTTCAGGACTGAGTCCTGGATGTAGCGGTGGTCCGCAGGATTTTGTGTGCGCTCGGTGTTTACGCGGATCATCTCAAGCAGCACGTTGAACTGTTGTGGGCCCGCGGCGAGGGCTTCCAGGATGTCGGGTACCCATTCGCGTCGCAAAAGCCGTAAGGCGTACCTGGACCGTTGGGAGATCGCTCGGTGGGAGTCGTCCCGGCGATGTCGGTCATTGCGTCGTCCGCTCCGTATCCATCTGCCGAACAGGCGCATAAATGGCGTTGTGTGGCGAGGCACGTGACCCTCCACGGGTGTTGCTTGGGCTCACTCCTGACTGATATGTAGGTCGGTGTCCTCCGCTGCTTCGACGAGCTGCAGGTAGCGACGCAGGTACTCCGGCCTGGTGTGCCGGGCTGCGCCATGGGGTCTGACGAGCCAGTGCGGTCCTGGTGGAGAGGTGCGACGGGAGTTGGGGACGACGACGTACGAGTTGGCACCCAGGGGCTGTGAGTGGGTGGCGTCCCAGCTTGCGGCTGACCGAGGAGGGACAAGGAAGTAGATGCTGGGGACCGGCATGTCCAGGTCTGCGATGACGGGGCCGAGCTGGGACGGGCTGGCGTCGCGGAAGTGGCGGACGATCTTGAGTCCGGACCCGGCGTCCACTCGTATCGCGTCCCACCAGCGGCCCGCGGCAACGGCGCAAGGTATGACGACGGGCACCCAGAGAGAGTAATGCGTGCTGAGTGATCTTGTGTGTGTCTTCATGGCATGTCCAGCGGTGCGGTGCACCTGTTGAGCAGGGCGGAGAGGATGGTGTAGACGTGCTCCACGCCTAGCGGTGAGAGCGCCAACTCCTCTTGGGTGATGTGCGGCAGACGGTGCTGCGGTGCGAGCAGGATGCGTACGCCTGGGCTGTCCCGGACGGGGGTCTCCGGCGTGGTGCCGAGCGGAGGAGCGTCCCCGAGGGAGGGAGCGACGCGGACTTGGTCGCCCCCGCTCCGCTTGGCTTGGCGTAGCGCGGTGTCGCAATCCAGCAGCAGATTGGACAGGGCGCCCGGTGGGAGGTCGGACGCCGCGGCGATTCCCAGAGAGACCGTCGGTCCGGTGAGAGTGACGGAGACTCCTCGCTGCGTGGGGACCTCGATGCTGAGCCTGCGTACTTGGTCGCGCATACGCCGAGCGGTGACCAGTGCGCGATTGAGGTCCAGGCCGGGCAGCAGGATCAGGAACTCGTCCCCGGCGCATCCCCCGTAGCGTCCGACGATGCCGGTGTCGCCACTCTCGCCGGACAGCACAGCGGCGATGGCGTGAAGGAGGGTGTCTCCTGCGGGGTGACCGTAGTTGTCGTTGACGGCCTTGAAGCGATCCACGTCGGCAAGGATCAGGGCGAGTGACCGTCGGTCGCGGCGGGCGTCTTCGACGGTACAGGCCGCCCTTCGGTCCCAGGTGTGCCGGTAGAGCGTGCCGGTCACCTTGTCGACCAAGGATTCGCCGCACAGTGAGCAGCGCGTGGTGTGTACGGCGCCGGCGGCCGGTTCGACGACCGTGCGTGGTGGTGGAGCCATGTTCATCGTCCCCTCGTGGCGGGGGCGCGGGGCTGAGGCGGGGTGCCATGAGTGCGGCGCCGCCGTGTCCGTAGCGCGGAGGGTCGTCTTCCCCGGTTCCGCGCGGGCCTCTCGCGTCCCGTCGGTTCAATGCTGAACAACTATGGGATGATCAACCTGCTCAATGACTCAACTGCTGGTTGAATCTGATGGAGAGTGAGTTTAGAGTGGAGCCGTACCTTCCTGTCAATCGATGCTCAAGTAAAGGGAGTTGAAAGAGCATCGCGAGGTCCAGCATTCGGGGTGAGGCTGTGTCCGATGCCGAAAAGCGGTCGCCGCTGGCCGACGGCCTTGAGCGGCTGTTCGACGAGATCCGCCCGGAGGGCCCAAGGGGGCGTAGGTACACGAACGAGGAAGTCGCTGCGGCGATCAAGCAGGACAGCGCTGGGATCCGAGTCAGTGGGGCCTATCTGTCCGCCCTGCGGAACGGCACTAAGCGCAACCCGTCTATGGACCTGCGCACCGCGTTGGCCCGGTTCTTCGCTGTCCCTGTGACGTACTTCCTGGAGGACACACCACCCGAACAGGCCGAGGTGGACATCGCCCTGGCCAAGGTCGGTCGCCATCCCGAGGTCAAAAGCCTCGCGCTGCGGGCCCTTGAGCTGGGCCCCGAAGGCCTCGCCGCCGTCTCCCAGATCGTCGAGTACGTCCTGTCCAAGGACCAGACTCGCAATCCCGCGGACGCGGATGACTCCTGACGCCTGGCGCCCGAGCCATTCGGCTTGACGCCGGAGAGGCTCCATCGCCCGATGCACACGGGAAGGACCTCGTTACCGATGAGCGAGCGTGACTTACGCCGACGCTGTCGGCAATTGCTCAAAGATTTGGACATCCAACCGCCGCTCGACGTCGAGGAGCTGTGTAGGCGGTTCGCTCAGCAGCGTGGCAGACCGATTCACCTGGTGCCGTACGCAATACCCGTACCGGGACCGTTCGGGCTGTGGATCAGCGCGCAGAGCGAGGACTTCATCGTCTTTCAAGAGAACACCAGTCGGCCCCACAAGCGGCACATCATCCTCCACGAATTCGGTCACGGCTTCCGCGGTCACGTGAGCGGTGTGCCTCTCGGTTTGCTCTCCGCCCTGGGGCGCGGCGACGTATCGGCCGCATTGGACACCTGGTTTCCGGTGTGGCCGGCAGGCCCGATTGGGTGCGCGTTCGGCCGCACGGCATACGACGACGAGCGGGAGCGCGAGGCCGAGACGGTCGCCACCGTGATCCTGGAGTGGGCGTCGGTCCTCGACCACGTCGTCCCGAAGGCCACGGATCATGAAGCGGCGCAGCGGATTGCCGCCGCACTCAGCGATCGGCTGGGCTGGCTATGAGCGAACTCCTCGGGATCTACGGCATCACGGTGTGCCTCGTCCTTGCCTGGACCGTGGTCAGGCTGGCGCGGGCTCCCCGGGACCGAACCCTGTGGTCGCTGTGCGGGCTGATCACCGGCTGGACCATCTCCTTTCCCTTCGGACGCGCCGCCGACCACGGCACCGATCTGCTGGGCATGTCGCCGATGA
The DNA here is from genome assembly GCF_042740355.1 of Streptomyces sp. NPDC059010. Lineage (NCBI taxonomy): Bacteria > Bacillati > Actinomycetota > Actinomycetes > Kitasatosporales > Streptomycetaceae > Streptomyces > Streptomyces sp. NPDC059010. The sequence continues at coordinate 28,154 of NZ_JBHYJA010000042.1, read as the reverse complement.
CGTCCCGCCTCATCGAGCACGCCCTGATCGTGACCGGCATCCACGGCCTGGTCTGCTTCTACCTCTACTCGGCCCTGGACCACCGCCGGGCGAAGCGGCGGGCATGGCAGTACGGCATCCCGCTGGCCCTGACCCTGGCGGTGCTGGTCGTAGCGGCGCTGCTGACGCCGGCGGGCGTGGGTACCCGCGACCACCGGGTCACCAGCGTTGCCGTCTTCTTCGTGGCCGCCGACTCCTACGCGGTTTTCGGGTTCACCCGGGCATGGGTATGGAACCGGCGGTACGCGTGTGGCGCGCGACCGCGCTTCAGGCGAGGGCTCCGCCTCGCAGCGTTCGGCATGATCGGGATCGCGGTGGCCAGCGCCCTGTTCGTGGTGGCGGTCGCCCTGCGCTGGGGAGGCGGCGGCAGTGCACCACAGTCCCTGCCGACCGAAGGGGCTGCGGAGACTGCACTGGGCTGGTTCGCCGCCGTGTTCTTCCTCCTGCCGGGCCTCATCGCCTTCTTGGTCGGGGTCACCTACCCCTCCGCGGTCATGCACCTGCTCGCCCTGCGCCTTTGGTGGCGTCATCTACGGCAGTACCGCCGCCTCGGTCCCCTGTGGGCGGCGTTGCACGAACGATTCCCTGAAAACGCGCTGTTCAGGCTGCCCGGCAGGTCCTGGCATGAGGCGCTGAATCCCCGGAGCGTCCACCGTCGTTACTACCGCCGCGTGATCGAGTGTCGTGACGGACTGGTTCGTATCAGTCCCTACCTGGCCTCGCTCCAAGGGGACGCCGACGCTCGTGCCTGCCGTAGTCCAGCAGAGTTCTCGGCTCGCCTCCGCCAGGCTCTTCGGGCCAGCGCCGAGAGCGAGCCCGTACTCGCGGCCGCCATACCGATCGCAGTGCCGGACGAACCCTCCCTGGACGCCGATGTCCGCGAACTCATCGCTCTGTCCGACGCACTCCGCACGGCACAACCGAACGGAGGATCATGACGCACGCACTGATCGCCGGTGGGGGCATCGCCGGGCTAACCACTGCGATAGCCCTTCAGAAGGCCGGCCTGACCTCGGTGGTATACGAGGCGTATCCCGCAGGTGTCGACCATCGTGGGGCCTTCCTGTCTCTCTTCGCCAACGGCATCGACGCCCTCCGCGCGATTGACGCCCACCGACCCGTACTCGACCTTTCTTTCCCGGCTGAGCGAGTCGAGTTCACCGACGGAACCGGCAAGCAGCTTGGAGAAGCTCGCCTCGCCCGGGACGACTTCGGCGCTCTTCCCGGCCCCCGCACACTCAGGCGTGCGGATCTGTGCCGGGCGTTGTACGGCCAGGCAGTGAGTCGCGGAATCCGTATCGAACACGGCAAGCGGCTCGCGACTGCCACGACCACGCCACAAGGACGCGTCGTAGCCGCCTTCGCGGACGGAAGCACCGCTGACGGCGACCTGCTCATCGGGGCCGACGGTGTTCGCTCCGCCGTCCGCCGACTCATCGATTCCAGTGCCCCGATCGCCAAGTACACGGGCGAAGACGTCGTCTGCGGATATGCCCGCAAGCCTCCGGTCGTCGCTCCGCCGGAGACCTTCCGCATGATCTACGGAAAACGCGCCTTCTTCGCTTACCTCACCACCCCGGATGGCGACACCTGGTGGTTCACCAACATCCCTGGTGCAGAACCCGCGAATGAAAGAGCTACTGCGACGACACCTGCGCAGTGGAGGCAGCGTGCCGTCGAGCATCTCCTCGGTGAGCAGGGGCCGGGAGTGGAGCTGATCCAATCCACCGGCGACGATGTCGTCGGCATCCACGTCTACGACGTCGAATCCACCCCTGTTTGGTACGCAGGCCCCATGATCGTCATAGGTGACGCCGCCCACGTTGCGTCACCGAACGCCGGTCATGGAGCCGCAATGGCCATCGAGGACGCAGTCGTTCTCGCCAAGTGCCTACGCGATCTGCCGCATGGCTGGCCGGCGTTCTCGCGGTACGAACAGCTACGTCGCGACCGCGTCGAACGGCTTGTCACAACGAGCGCCCGTATGAGGCGACGAGCGATCCCGGCCCCGCTGCAGCGCGTTTTCCGGGACTTCATGCTGCCGAGATTGCTGAAACGCGGTCCGCGCAACGCGGCGCCCTGGCTCACACGGCATCACATCGACTGGGACGAGTCGCTCCTCGCTGATTGAGTGGGCAGGGCGGAGCGCCCCGCGTCGTGCTCGTTGTGCACCACGTGGGGTGAGGTCATGAGGTCCGGCCTGTGCCGGGAGTGCCGCGAGGGCCGCTACCACGTGCGCCGGGGCGTACTGCGCGAGGCGGTCTGCCGCAGGTGCGGCTGGCCAGGGAGCGTCAGCGTCGACGGCACCTGTCGGGGGTGCCGCATCGCGGTCCGGTTGGGCGAGGACGATGTCTGGATGCGCGCCGAGGCGGAACGGCGTGAACTGCCGCCGGGGCGGCCACTGCAGCTCGCGATTGGAATCAGCGGCATACGACTGTCCAGCTTTCCGCTGCGGTACGCGGGCCTGCGTACCGTGTTCAAGCTCCCGGTATGGGCGCGAGGAACGACTCAGCCGCGCGGGGATGATCCGGCTGTCTGTGTCGAAGAAGTGGCGGGCCAGCTCGGCCTGTTCGCTCCGTGGCCGCGGTCTTTCACCCGGGATCACGGCCGCAGGATCGGGGGCCGGGACATTCGCGATCTGCCGATCGTCCTGGCGGTCCTGGAGAAGATGGCCACCGAACGAGGCGTCGGACAGACATGGCTGTTCCACACGGGCGACTGCGCGCGGCTCGCATTGCATCGCGGCCGCCGGACGAGCGCCTGGTCCGGCCGGAGGCGCTGGCTGATCTTCCGCAGATGGGTCCCACCCTGCTGGAGGCCTTCCAACGGCCGGGCTGTTGGCTTCGCCGCGGCCGCGGCTGGTGCCGTCGTGGATGTCACGCGGGTTCGGCAACTGCCGCGAGTGCCTGGCCTGGACGAACGCGAGGGACCAGCGGCGTGCCGGCTGCCTCGGCTGGGGCATCGACCGGCCCGTGGGCCCGTGGGACCGCTGCCGTGGCGTGCTCCCGCTGCGGGACGACCACTGCCGGCGGTGCGTGCTGCTGCTCGCCGAGACCGAGTACGGCCTCGACGGCATCGCCCTTGACGGCGGTGATCAGCTCTGGTTCGGCGATCCTTGGGCGCCGCGTCTGAGGACGACACAGAGCCGGGCCGGTGAGCAGTCCGGCCTGTACGCGAAGCGTCGGCTGCAGGTGAAACGGCGCGCCATCGGCGACTCCGGCACCGGCAAGTCCCACCTGCTGATCTCGCTGGGCACCGAGGCAGCGATGACGGGCTTCCGGGTGCGCTAGACCCTTGCCACCAAGCTCGTGAACGAACTGGTCGAGGCTGCCGACGAGAAACAGCTGTCGAAGACCATCGCCCGCTACGGCCGCGTCGATCTTTTATGCATTGACGAACTCGGCTACATGGAGCTGGACCGGCGAGGGGCCGAGCTGTTGTTCCAGGTTCTGACCGAGCGCGAGGAGAAGAACAGCGTCGCGATCGCCTCCAACGAGTCGTTCGGTGCCTGGACGAAGACCTTCACGGACCCGCGGCTTGCGCGGCCATCGTCGACCGGCTCACCTTCAACGGAGCATCATCCAGACCGGGACGGAGTCCTACCGCCTCGCCCACACCAAAGCCAAGGCGGAGCAGGCAAGCTGACCAATCTGCGGCAGCATCCCCACTCAGCGTGGGGACGCCGCCAGCGACGCTTACGAAGCGTCGCGCACGTCCGTGGCGGTCAGCAGGGAAACGAGCTCGATCCCCTCCGCCGCGAGAGCCTCGCCACCGCCCTGCTCACGGTCGATCACACACAGAGCCGTGCTGATGTCCGCGCCGAGAGCACGCAGGTCAGCGGTCGACAGCACGACCTGCCCGCCACTGGTGACGACATCTTCGACCACCAGCACTCGACGCCCGGCCAGCTCCGCACCTTCGGCCAGACGACAGGTGCCATACGGTTTGGCCTGCTTGCGGACGAACGCACAGGGCAGACCAGTGTGTCGGCCCAGTGCCGTGACGACAGGGATGCCGCCCATCTCCAGTCCGGCCAATACCTCGATGTCGGCCGGCACCAGTCGAGCCATCGCACGGGCCACCTCATCGAGGAGAACAGGGTCGCCCTCGAAGCGGTACTTGTCGAAGTACTCCGTCGCGGTGCGTCCCGAGCGCAAGGTGAACGTCCCGGTCAGGTGGGAAACAGCATGGATGCGGCGAGCAAGATCAGAGTGTGTCACAGAAGCCCAGTCTCCCAGATCCGCATCACCTGATGACCATGCCGCAGACGCACAGGACCGAACCAGCATGCGACATCAAATGTCGCTGACATCGATCACCCCGGGCGCCAGGCAACGACTCCCAAAGCCATCGACAAACGACTCCCGAAGATGGGCTCTGGTCCACTTCGTGTGGGCGCGTACGCAGGGTGACTGTTGATCTTCGTGTGGTGGCGGGCGAGTTCGCCCGAAAATCGCCCGGCTGGATGGTGGTGCGGTCGACAGTCCTTCGCCGTGAACGAAGTGCTGCCGAAGCTTGACGAGCTGCTGTTCTCCTCGGTCGAGGGCGTGTTGGTGGAATCGGTCGAGGTGACCGACACGGTCGTCCGGGTCGAGGCCCGCACGACCGCAGGGCGGGCGGCCTGTCCGGGGTGTGGATGTTGGTCGGGGACCCTCCCCTCTCCGACCATCGCCCAGCGCCGGCAGGCCACACGGACCCTAGTGGAGCCGTCTCCCGCCAGCCAGAGTGGGTCCGAGGAGCGCGTGACGGCGCGGGCCGACGGCGGGCGGGGGCGATGGGAAGTTTCCACGGAAGATCACCATCAGGGTGCGCTTGACGAACGGGCAGATCACGAGAAGTAGGGCCAAGATTCCCTCAGGCTTCGTCTTCGGCCTTAGGGCGTCAGACGATCCTGAAGGCGTCCAGGAAGAGATGGGGTGACCATGGCTGCCGACTGGTGGGCCGGTTTTGCCGCTGCCCGGTGAACATCTCCTCCGGGGCAGGGGCGCGGGAGAAGCGCGCCTGCGATGGTCGCGGGCGGCCTCTCGCGATCCTGGTGACACCTGGCCAACGCCACGACAGCATCTGCGCACGCCCCCTCCCCATCGGCGTCAAGATCTTCGCCGACGGAGTGCCCCCGAACCGTACGGCCTGGATGAGCGAGCCCTATCCGGAAGGCGGTCACGGCGCGCTGTGCGTGCACGGCGAGACCCCGGCGCTACAGGTGCGGGAACTACGCGAGATGATCCGCCTCGCCCACGAGGCCGGGTTCCAGCTCGGCGTGCACGTCACCGGCGACCGGGCCATCGACACCGTCGTGGACGCCTTCCTCGCCGCCGACGAGGCCACGCCCCGCCCCGATGCCCGCCACGACGTTATCCACGGCGACTTCATCAGCCGGGACAGCCTGGCCAAGCTCGCCGCACACGGCTACGGCGTCAACATGAACCCTGGAATCAAATGGACCATCGCCCACCTCATGGACGACGTCGTGGGCCCCCAACGCTCGGCCTACCAGTGGCCCGTGCGCTCGGCGATCGAAGCCGGTGTCACGGTCTGCTCCAGCTCCGACGCACCGATCACGGAGCCCGACTGGCGCCGGGGGCGTGGCCTCGATGATGCTGCGCGAGTCCAAAGCCAGCGGCCGCCAGAGCGGCCCTGACCAGTGTGTGCCGATCTCCGACGCCCTGCGCGCGTACACGGCCAACGCGGCATGGCAGGACTTCGCCGACGGCTAGAAAGGCACGATCGAACCGGGCAAGGTCGCCGACCTCTGCGTCCTCGACCGCCCGCTGCTCGATCTCGACCCTCACGACATCACACAGGTGGAGGTCGATCTCACGGTGTTCGACGGACGCGTTGTCCACGAGCGGTGAACGGCGAGTGCCTGGAGCTGGGGGGTGAGGAACCGGCGGCCGTAGGCACCAACCAGGCCTGTTCAACTCGTTCAGCCGGCTGAAGTCAGACGGAGATCCGCAGAATGCCCGCTCGCTTAGGTCGTGGGTGGGGCGCCGAACGCGGCGATGATGTCGACCAAGTCGAGTCCGAGTAGTGCGGCGGTTTCGGTGATGGTCGGACCGAATACGGTGATGACGCGACTCTTGTACACGAGGAAGGCCGGTTCCGCGAAGTTGAAGTAGTGGGCGAAGTTGTTGGACGGGGTCGGTACGAAAGGCGGATGTGACAGGGCGCTGGGCGTCGGGAGCAGAGTGTTCCTCCAGTGGCGCCGAGGCACCAGGCTCGTGACACTCGCGGGACGCCGCTGCGGCGACTCGAAGGTGTGCCAGAGGAGCCTGATGTTCTGTTGTGTTGCCAGGCTGTTGGAACGCGCTTCCTTGAGCATCTCTATGAACAAGTCGACCATGCCTTTGGTGCTTCCCGAAGTGGGAGCCAAGAGCATGGCTCGGTACGCAGTCGTCCATGCCTGTGACCCTTGCGGCGCCACGGCATTGGCTTTTGCCTTGAGTTCTTCGGCGCGCTCCCAGAGCTTCTTCGCCCTGTCCTGGAGTGTGCCGTCCACCCCGAACCAGCTCGGATGGGGAACAGGATTCTGATCCACAACGATGTGGAAGTGGTAGAAGTCGACCGGACTGACGCCCCACGTGGCCGAAGGGGTGTACCGCCCATCTGGAGATCCCCGAGGGTCCAGAAGCGCGGTGAGGGCTGCGACGATCGCGTCCTTGAAGACCTGGGGGATGGCCCCGCACAGGGGGTTGAAGGTGAAGCCCAGGCCGGCGTCCAGCCGGTCCTTCTCGTCCTTCCTGGTGAAGTTGAAGGCCGGCAGGGGGCGGTGCTTCCAAGAGAGCCACTCGTCCCGGTCCGCGTATGGCAGAGCCCACGCTGCGTCCAGATGAGAGATGGTTCCCTTTCCGACGACAGGGTCCGCGGGGCTCAGTCCCTCGTCCTGCTTGTACTTGATCACGGCGCTGGATGTCTCGTTGCCAAAGAAACCAGTGGCCCCACTCGGTATCGCGTATTTCGGACCCAGATCGAGAAGCGCATTCTGGACGGCCGCGATGTGAGGACCGCTCTGGCCGTGCTTGAGGTACTTACTGGTGACCCCGGCGCGAACTTGCTCCAGTACTGGATCCCCGCGGAAGCGTGCGGATTCAAGAAGTTCTATGGCAGCCTCTTCGGTCAGGTGTCCCCAGGTCTGTGGTCCGACGATGCCGTCGATCACGATGGCGATGCGGCGTTGGAATTCACGTACTCGGCCGTGTGTGACCGGGCCGAACTGGCCGTCGATGGCGAGTTGTTGGAGGTCGGGGATGCGGGCGTTGAGGAGTCGCTGGAGTTTTCGTACTGCTGGCCCGTGTGAGCCCTGCTGCAGTTTTGGTGCACCGGAGGCGGCTTCTTGTGACAGTTCGCCGCCTGTCAGCATGCCCCAGGTCTGGGGGCCGGCGATGCCGTCGACGGTGATTTCGACGCGACGCTGGTATTCGCGTACGCGGGCGTCCGTCTTGGGGCCGAAGTTCCCGTCGATGGCGAGGGAGGGGAGATCGGGCACGTGCCCGTTCAACAGTCGCTGGAGCTTGCGCACCGATTCTCCCTCGGAACCCAGACGCAGCGTGGGAGCACCGATACCGTCCGGCGGACCAGGGCCATTGACGTCATCTGGGTCCGGGGACATGTCATCCTCCTGGTTGTGAACGCGTGAGGCTCAACGCTCGCGCAGGCGGCGGACGTCCCGCTCACCTCGCCCTGTGTCGGCACCGCTCCAAGTCAGATCTCGCCTCCTACTGCTACTGAGTCAGCTGTCCCCAGGTCTGTGGTCCGACGATGCCGTCGATCACGATGGCGATGCGGCGTTGGAATTCACGTACTCGGCCGTGTGTGACCGGGCCGAACTGGCCGTCGATGGCGAGTTGTTGGAGGTCGGGGATGCGGGCGTTGAGGAGTCGCTGGAGTTTTCGTACTGCTGGCCCGTGTGAGCCCTGCTGCAGTTTTGGTGCACCGGAGGCGGCTTCTTGTGACAGTTCGCCGCCTGTCAGCATGCCCCAGGTCTGGGGGCCGGCGATGCCGTCGACGGTGATTTCGACGCGACGCTGGTATTCGCGTACGCGGGCGTCCGTCTTGGGGCCGAAGTTCCCGTCGATGGCGAGGGAGGGGAGATCGGGCACGTGCCCGTTCAACAGTCGCTGGAGCTTGCGCACCGATTCCCCTTCAGAACCCAGACGCAGCGTGGGGAATGCAATCTCTATGACATTCCAGTCATAGAAGATTTCATAGTCGGCTCCATGTTCCCGGACCCTTAGCGATTGTTGGCTCCCGACGCCGGGCTGGGTCCCGATGGACATGCGATCAGGTGCCGTCAGGGTGACCGGGACCGGCGTGAAGATCGTGTCCTCCAGGAGCTCTATTATCGCTGCGATAACTCCCTCGTATGCCAATCCGGCAAGGGCTCCGACGGCGAACCCGACAGCTGTCCCGACGCCAGGCACGGCCGATCCCACCGCCGCACCGACAGCCGCAGTCGCAGCCGAGGCGGCCGCAGCCTGAGCGGCCTGCTTTATCTTTTCTCCGACCATTTCCTCCAGTTTCTTGAAGTCGTCTACTAGATCGCCATTGTCCTCCTCTACGATGAAAAGCGTTACTGTGTAGGTGCGCGGGAAGTCTCCAGCTTGCTGCAGGTCAAATTCGATCAGCGGATGGGGCTGGTCACGCCACGCCCCTCGTATGGCATTGTCGGAAACGTCTCCGATTTGCGCTGCCCGTATCAGGTCCGCGACAGGTTTTCTGTCAGGCCCGATTTTTACCGACGATGAGTCAAGCCCGACAGCGGACATGTAAACATCGTCATTTGCCCCTCCGGCGATATCATCCACGGAGTCGTGTTCGATGAAGTACCGAAGTCGGAACTGAAGACGCTGAGGTATGCCAGTCATGAAACTCCCCGGTCTCCTTGAGCTGTGTCAGCTGGCTGGATGGTGTGACGCGGCGAGGGCGGTCCGGCCGGCGAGGATGCCGATGGCTTCCTCGGAGGGGGAAGCGGCTTCATGAGGGTCCTGGTCGGGTTTGCCTGGAGCCGCCGTTCTGCCTCCCACTGCCCGACACCCCGTCGCCGTCATCGAGAGGCAGCGGGTGACGGGAGTGAGTCTGTGCCGCCACGCTACGTGGCAAAGAGCGCAGGTGGGCGAGCCACAACTCCAGGATCGAACTGCACCTCTGCGAGCGCAACTCCGGCGGTGTTCTCTGAACCCTCCCTAAGCTGATGGAGCGGCAGGTTCTCGGCGGGGCGCCTGAGACTCGCGCCGCCGGCGACGGCCCTCTCGTACGCCGTGGCGCGCCGTCGACGCGCTGCCGAGCACCTCCGGCTTCATCCGGAACGCCCTGGTGGGCGACAATGGGTACGGCGTCGTCAGATGGAACACCCGCTGGAGGTAGGGCAGTTGACCACATGTCCAGCCGATTCGTGCCGACCGGGATCGACGAGCCCGCAGGAGCCGATGTCCCAGACCGTTGAAGGAGCCCTCTGTGGCAGATGAAGCTGAGACCGGGACTCCGGTGGTGCGGGTGGAGACCGTGGAGCTGAACGGGCACGGTGGTCGGCAGATCAGCAGCCGGGTCAGACAGGCCGTGAACCTGTCCGACCGCTCCGACGAACTGCAAGCCGCCATCGTCCAGGCGTCGGCCATCGCGCGGGATTCACTCGCGCAGGTTCCGGAGCGCAACGGCTGGTCGGTCAAGACCATGGAGGTGACCTTCGGCATCACCCTGGCCGCCGAAGCGGGCGTGATCCTCTCGAAGGCGTCGGCGGAGGCGTCGTTCGGGGTGACGCTCACGGTGGAACGGGTCGCCGGCCCAAAATGACCGGCGGCCATTACTGGGTGCGGATCAAGGAGGGCGGTACGCCGCTGGGCGCCGGCTTCCTGATGACGCGGGTCTACGTCCTGACGGCCCTGCACTGTCTGCAGCAGATGTCCTCGCAAGACGCCTCCCTGGAACTCGAACTGCCCGATGGGCGGACCCTCAAGGGCCGGTTGTGCGACGCGGTCGAGGAGGTCGACCTCGCGCTCATAGCCGTCGAGGGCGCCCGCGCCCACCAGTTGCCGCTCGCACCGCCGACCGACTGGCCGCGACCAAGGGTGCGATGGCGCGGATCGTACTGTCCGCCGGGTGAGAACCTGCAGCTCAGCGGCACCGTCACCCACGCCCCGATCACCTACCGCAGCGCCGAGCAGGGCGAATTCACCGGAATCCAGCTGACCGCCGAGCAGGACGTCGACGACTTCTCCGGGTACTCGGGCAGTCCTGTGGACACCGACCCGGTCAAGGACAGCGACGAGCGCCCCGTGGTGGGCATCCTCATGGAACAGCTGACCAGCCGGGAAGACTCGGCCCGGGGGAGTAACGTCCTCATCGCAGCCTCGGTCCGGCACGCCATGGAGCTGTTCCCGCACTTCGCCGTCGACCATCTCCGAAGTGACGGAGCCGTTCCGCCGACGCGAGCGGCCGGGCGGAGCGTGCGGGGCAGGACCGAGGACGTACTGGCGTCGTTGCGTCAGTGGGAGGAATCGGGTCTCATCACGGCGCAGGACGCACAAGAGCAACGCAGGCGCACCCTACGGCAGTTCGGCAACAGCGCTCTGGGAGGCGATCCGGATGAGCCCTGAGAGTACTTCGCTGTGGCAGCACCGGATCGAGGTCGCCGAACAGGCCGTGGCAGGCTCGCACGAGGCCCTCGCGTCGCTGTCGGAAGTGGTCCTGACCATGGAGGGTGACAGCAGCCTGCTCCACACCTGGCAGGACGCGAGCGACATGTCCTACTTCCTCGCCCTGCTCCGTGAGCTGGCGGATCCGGCCGAGATCGAGTTCACCGGAACCGTCCAGGTCGTCCAGTGGTGGATGGGGAGTGGCAGGGTCCCCGCAGCGCACCGGTGTGCGGTGCACAATCGGATCGCCAGCGTCCTCGCCGAGAGCGGTCGTTCCACCGAGGCCCTTCTGGCCCTGAGCACCGCCGCCCCTTCGACCCTCGCGGAGAGGGCGTACACACTCGTCCAACGCGGCATGGTGAGCAGCATGTTGGGGGCATGGTCGGCGGCCCAGCGGTACGCCCGGGATGCCGCGCACCTCGCGAGGGATGCCGACGGCTCGGCGGTGTGGCTGGACATCCGGATGCGTGCGGCTCACCTGCTGTTCCGCTTCGAGTGCAGGCAGGCGTCGCCGACTTGGAGTCATGTCGAAGGCCTGGTGAGGGAGCTGGAAGACGTGTGCGGCCGCCAGATCGACCGCTGGGGCAGGGATCACCCCCGGGCGCTGGAAGCCCTGGTGATCATGACCGAGGCGCGGCAGACACAGGCGCGTGAGCGTGGGGACGAGGAGACGGCCGGACGACTCACCGATGTCCTTGCCGTGGCGGCACAACGTTCCGCCACCCTCCTTGGAGCCCGCCACCCTCAAGCAAAGGCAGCACGTCTCGCGCTCGACGAGTCCGTGATCGGGCGCCAGAGTCAGGGCCAGGGCCAGGGCCAGGCAGAATCCCGGCGCCGTTCGACCACTCGCGGACTTATGAAGAAGGCTCAGGAGCCGTGGCCGGCCGACGCGGAGGAGACGACCGAGGCCTTCCCCCACTCAGTGGGTGCCGGTGAACGCCTGGGCGGTCACAATTACGTCTACGGCGACCAAGTGGCCATACACGGCGGTCACCTGAACACCGGCATCGTCCACAGCCAAGCCGCAGCCGTCGACGCGACGCCGGTGCCCGCCGATCTGATCGTGGCGCTTCAGGAACTACATCACTTGATCTCGGAACTACGCGGGCTGGCGCCACCAGACACCGCTCACGCCCTCGACGAACACCTGCCGCTCCTCACAGCCGGCACCGCATACCAGGACGTACGCCGGGCCTTGCTCGCGGTGGCCTCGTTCGCCGCCAGCATCGGGGCTGAGGGACAACCGGTTCTGGAGTCCATCACACGCATCGTCGACCTGCTCGGCTCCCCGTCTCCCGAGGCCGAACGAGACAGCCAGCGCCAGCACCGCGCGTTGGTCGCGGTGCGACTGAAGGAAGCGCACGCAAGGGTGCGCGCACTGCAGGTCCCGGAGGGCGTACGGATGGCACTGACCCGGAAACTGCTGGTCATCACGGCCGCGGCCAAGCACGATGTCGCCGACGCGGCAAGGCGTCTGGACTCGTTCATGGCGGACCTCGACGGGGGACGGCTCCCCGACGAGACACGCTGAACAGCGCGAGACGGTGCGATGGCCTGACAAACAGGCGGCTGAACTGTGGTCTATTTCAACAACTCCCGTCCCGGTAGCCTCATCCGTGGCCAGTAGCGCAGCATCCCCCCCAACCCCCCACGGTTGCGTGCCGGCGTGGACGACACCCGCACTCTGCCCCCGGCAGCCGGGTGCTCTCCCCACGTTCGCCGCCTCTAGGAGGCTCACGGTGAAACTTCGTACCAGAAGCTCGGCCATCATCGGCACCCTCTGCCTCGTCGCTTCCCTCGCCTGGACCACGGCGTCTGCCGACGAACCCGCCGCCCCCTCTCAGGCAGCTGCGAAGGTCGTACTCACGAAGGTGGCCACGGCACGGAATCCATCCGCCGGCACCGCTGGTCCCGGTGGCACAGTCTGGATAGCCGAACGCGCTGGCACAGTGAGGGTCTTGGACGATCAGGGGCTCGGCGACCCCGTCCTAGACATCACCGGCGAGACCACCACCGACGGCGAACGCGGCCTGTTAGGCGTCGCGTTCGACAAGGAGTTCGCGCACTTCTACATCTCGTTCACCAACCTCCAAGGCACCAGCACCGTGGACGAGTTCGCCGTGCGGACTGGTGAGATCCAGCCGGACACACGGCGCACCGTCCTCACCCAGACACAGCCCTACGCGAACCACAACGGCGGCGACATCGCGTTCGGCCCCGACGGGTACCTCTACATCGCGCTCGGCGACGGCGGCTCAGGCGGCGACCCGCACGGCAACGGGCAGAATCTCGACACGCTGTTGGGCAAGCTCCTGCGGATCGACCCGAGAGGCGGCAAGCCGTACGCGATCCCGCCGGGCAACCCGTTCGTGGACGACCCGAACGCGAAGGACGAGATCTGGGCGTACGGGCTGCGCAATCCGTGGCGGTTCTCCTTCGACGCGGGCACGGGCGACCTGCTGATCGGGGACGTCGGCCAGAGCGCCTGGGAGGAGATCGACTGGGCCCCGGCGACCAGCAAGGGCGGCGAGAACTACGGCTGGTCCCAGATGGAGGGCAACCATCCGTTCCGGGGCGGCACGGAGCCCGCGAACCACGTACTGCCGATCCATGAGTACGACCGCAACGGACTGGGCTGCTCGGTGACCGGAGGATACGTCTACCGAGGCGAGGAGATCCCGGACCTCGTGGGTCAGTACGTGTTCAGCGACTACTGTGACGGCACCGTCCGCGCCCTGCAGATGAAGAACGGCGACGTGACCGGCGTGAGCGACCTCGGGGTCGACGGCGGTCAGGTCGTCTCGTTCGCGCAGGCAGGAAATGGCGAGCTGTACGTGCTCGACCTGGGGGGCAGCGTCTCGCGGATCGACCCGGCGTAACGACTGACTTGGCAGGCTTCGAGCCATCAACTGGTGGGGGGGGGGCCCCCGGGCGCCCCCCCCCCCCCCCCCCCCCGCCCCCCCCCCCCCCACACCGCAGGGCGGCCCCCACCCCC
>NZ_JBHYJA010000042.1:0-14479 GCF_042740355.1 Streptomyces sp. NPDC059010 | reverse complement strand
GGGGGGTGCGGGTGGGGGGGCGCGCGGGTGGGCCTGCCGGGCCGCAGGGTGATGCGTTGGCAGTTCGCGCCCACTCCCGTGGGGGGGGGCGCCGCCCCGCCCCCCCCCCCCCCCCCGACCACCGGCCGGACGCCAGGAGCTCGACACGGCAGGGCTGCCACCACGGCCCTCGGAACCCCTACGCGGGTGCCGGCCGGTGTGGCAGCCCTGCCAGATTGAGGTATGCGGCGCGTATCGGTTACCGCTGCCCTTCGGCTGCGAGCTCAGACACCGCCGACGCTTCGAACTGGGAAGGGCGAGCGAGGGATGCGCACGCCGGTGTGGACCAGGAAGTTCTGGCCGGTGCAATTGGCTTCGCTCCAGACCCGTTGGGTGGCGCCGGTGCGGTTCCAGAACGACGTACTCAAGTCGGACACCCCCGTAGTGATCCTCCGGCACAGGCCCGACGGCACGAGCAGTGACTTCTGGACTTCGTTGTCGAGCGAGCGGTAGTCGGGGAAAGTCCAGAAGCACATGATGAGGTTGAGGTTGCACTGGAGTGAGGCTGGGCCGACTTCGCCGGCGGCCACTCGGGAATGCTGGGCAGGGGATGCGTCGGCCGCCGCGTGGGCAGCCGTCGGTACTGCCAGAGCGGTACTGATCAGGCTGACGGCCGCCGCGGTGGTGATCAGCATTGACCTCAGTTTCATCTTCACTCCATTCATTCCTCTGTGCGTGGTGGATGGCGCGGCAACTGCGCCGGAGCCGAACCGGCTCTGGCGACAGTGGAGTCCTGGGGACGGTGCCGAGCCACAGTGAGGCTGGCGGGACACTCCCGTGCAGGGCAAGGAATTGCCGCCCGATGGGATGCCGGGACGCTGGGACGCCGGATCACCTGCTGTTCATGCCGAGCGGCTGGGACACCGCTGGGACGCTCCTACGCGCTGGAGTCCACACCCTCCTGCTGGCTGACGCCCAGTCAGCCGACTAGCGATGCCGATGCACTCACATGCCCGGGTCCAGGTCCAGCGAGGCTTGCACCGGTAGGTGGTCGCTCGGCATCTGGCCGTTCATCGTGAATGTGTTGATGGCTGCCGAGAGTGTGGTCACCCGGGGGGTGGTGAGGATCCAGTCGATGCGTTGCCCGTCGGGCTCCGGCGGCCTGAATCCGTTGAAGGTCCCGTACAGCGGGCCGCGGGCACGCGCCGAGTCCCAGGTGTCCACGAGCCCGAGGGCCAGCATCGCGTCGTAGACCCGGTTGTGGTGTGCTGCGACGTTGAAGTCGCCGGTCACCACGACCGGCAACGAGCTGTCGAACCCCGCGATTGTCTCGCCGATCAGCTCCACGGAACGCTCCCGCGCGTACTGGCTCCGGTGGTCCAGGTGGGTGTTGAGGACGTAGAACTCCCTGCCCTCGCGTGCGAGATCGCTGAAGCGGACCCATGTCACCACACGCGGCAGGTCCGCGCCCCAGGTGTTGGAGGCGATCACGGACGGCGTGTCGGAGAGCCAGTAGTGGTCGGACTGGATCGGCTTCAGACGTCGGGTGTCGTAGAAGACCGCCGCGAACTCGTTCTTTCTGCCGCCCATGCGGCCGATGCCGATCCAGTCGTGGTGCGGGCCCATGTCCTTCTTGATGCCTTGCAGCTGCCGGTAGCGGCCCTCCTGGGTACCGATGGCGTGCGGACGCTCCCGGCGCAGCAGTTCCCGCATCACCGGGCGACGCACGGCCCAGCGGTTGCCGCCGATGGCGTGGGCGACCTTGAGGTTGTACGTCATGACGCGCAGCGCCTGTGGCTGCTCGCCGGCCCCGGCTGTCGTGAGCAGCGGTACGGTCACGGGGGTGGTCGCCGCGGCCTCCGTACTCTGGCGGCGCGTCACTCCTGTGTCGTCCGGCACGCGATCTCCTTCCCTTGGGAACCAGGATGAGGGTGCGTACCGAGCTACGGAAGAAGATGACCGTCCCAACCGTCCCTTCCGGCCTCGCGGCTTTGTGCTGGGGGGCAGATGCTCAGTATCGCTGGGCCTTGGCGAGGCGTGGTGTCACTTCCGCGTCCTGAGGCAGTCGGCTGAAGGCGATGGGTTGTTCCTGCTTGCCCGGCTCAAGATCCTCCGCACCCACAAATCTCGTCTCGACGACATTGCCGTTGGTGTCCTCGAAATCGATTTGCACAGCGTAGGAGGCCGTGCTGTCGGTTTTATTGGTGATCGTGACGAGGACGGCGAGCAGACCGCTGGTCTCGTTGCTGGGCAGGCCCTTCATTCCGACCTCGGATACAGCGTTGCCGCGTCCCTTGACGTTCTTCAGCTCCTTCTCGGCGGCGGCGCCGGCGCGGGCGGCCTCCGCTTCCACGGATGCTTCGAACTCCGAGGCGCGGGCCGACGCGGAGGAGGCCGCCGCCGAGGCGGAAGCGTGAGCGGAGGCGATCGCTGAGGCTGCCTGGGAAGCCAGCGCGGACGGTGGCGCTCCCGAGAAGGACGCCGCATCGGGGCTGCTGGACGTGGGCCGCGGCGAGGGAGCCGCGTCCTGATCGCTGTCGCCGCAGCCGACGAGGATGCCGGCTCCCAGAGCCCAGCCGAGCGTGGCCACGATGGCGCGGTGACGGGACATGGTGGTCTGGCCGGTGTGCCTGCGGGGCATCTCGCGTCCTCTTCGCCTTGCCTGGTCGGTCGCGTCCATCGTCCGTGCCGGAGCCAGGGCCTGCGAGTTGGCTGTGAGCCGTTTGGAGAGGCGTCCCTGGCTGCGGAGTGTCCGGCCCTCACTCCGCGAGGCAGTCCGCGGCCGGACCGGGCTCCTCGTGCCTGGTGGATGAGCTGCGATCGAGGAGGCGCCGGAACAGCAGGGGTGTGCGCGTGCTCTCCTGGATTTTGGAGCAGCGGCGACGTGCACCAGGCGGCGCCCGGGGAGACCGAGGGTGCTTGCTGAATGGGCCGACCATGCGCAGTTCCCGGGTGAAGGCATCTGCGATGGGACCAGGACGCACGCGGCCCGTCCACATCGACCCGTGGTCGGACCGCTACGGCTGGTCCGAGCCGCTCATTCCGGTGTTGGACCGCAGGGCAGGGGCGGCGGCCGGCGGCCCGTTCGACGGCGGGCAGGTCGTTCCGAGGGTCTGGTCGGCCGTCGCGAAGCGGTGCTCAGTCGGCTTCAGCACTTCGTAGAGGTAGCCGAAGTACTCCGTTTCTGCCGTTCCGGCGAGCACTGCCAGCAGGAAAGCGAGGCACCCCATCTCGTGGTGCTCCCATAGCGGGCCACATCCGTGTCCCCACGCAGGACATCCGGCGCCAGCGCGACGTCTGGGCCGGGTACGCAATCCCCGCAGCGGAGATCGACCGGGCCGTGGAATTCCAGGACCGCTGGGGCGGCCTTGCCCTGCCGCCGGCCCCGTTCTACGAGGGCGGCCCGCGCATCCTGGACGCCGACCATCCCGAGGGCTCGGCGACAGAAGGCTGGTCGTTCTCGGCCGGGAGCGGTCGGGTGTCCATGGCCTACGGATTCATGATCGGACCTGAAGGCGAGTTCGGGATCGATGCCGACCGCTGGACACCCCTGCACGCCAACACAGACGGATGGGCGGAGTCCTTGGCGCTTGCCGCCCATGCTGGACGCCGGGCCAAGACCGTCAAAACTCGACAGATTCCACCTCTACCGCCGTTGCGCTCCGGTTGGTGATACGGAGTTGGAGGGTGCAATGCCCGTCTTCCCCGTCACTGTCCGACGGAAGGATCAGAGACTCCGCCCACACCTCGACCCTAGGCCGAGCGCGGCGGTACGTCAGAGCCGAGAACGTCATGTTCAGGCCCGTGAAGAGGGCGCTCAGGGAAGCCACGACGAGGGCGATTGCTGCGAGCGACATGAGCCAAGGATGCCCAGCAGCCTGCCGGTTGGCGCCCTAGCCTCGCGCTTTCACGAGGTGACCTGTCCGGGGCTTGATCAAATGAGCGAGGAGTGCCGCTGACCTGGGACGATGAGACCTGTCTAGGGTCCTGTTTATCGTTGGGACAGCTGCACTCCTCAGGTGCAGAAAAGTATCGGGTCATACCCACGTGTCCGTGTCCAGGGCGGCGGCCGACGGGCGGTGGCGCAGGCGGGTCTGTGCTGCTGGTGGAGACGGTCTGGATACCGCGATATCGGTGGCGCTGGTGCCGTAGCGTAAGCCGCAGTCGGTGCACGATCCGGGCAAGGTCCTCCTGGGTGTGGCGCTCGCGGTGACACTCGGTGGGAACTGCCTGGCCGATGTCGGCATGCTGCGGGCCGAGCTGGCTATGTTCGGGCCTGTGGCCTCCGACCCCACGGTCTCACGGCTGATCGACACACTCGCCGCGGGCGGGAAACGGGACTTGGCGGCGGCTCCGTTAAACCCGTGCTCAAGTCAGCGAATGTGTCTGGCGGATGGCCGGTGAGGCCGTCCCTGGTGCGGGCGGGCGGGTACTCGTGGACCAGGACGGGGTCCTCATCATCGCGCAGTCCGAAAAGCAGGGTACCGCCGCAACCTGGAAGAAGACCTTCGGCCACCACCCGCTGATGGGTTTCGTCGACCACGGCCGGGGTGGGGCACACGAGACACTAGGAACCTCAGAGGCCGTGTTCCGCTCATCTCGCTGGAGTAATGCTGTGATCGAGAAGGTCTTCCGTACGCATGACCTGCCTGCATCGGACCGATTCGACTTCTGGTGTGACCTGATCAGCCGCACCCATGCTCCGCTCGAACTGGACAGCGCCCACCGGTACGACTTCCAGGCTGAGCAACGGCTGCTGGACTTTGGTGATGTACTGGTTTGGCCGACCACCTTCCAACCAGTCCGGTTTATACGAACACCGAAACTCATCCGGCAGTCCGACCCCGAGGGCATCCATGTCTCCCTGCCCCTGCAAGGGATTCTCGGGGCCAGCCAGAACGATCACGAGATCGTCTCTGAGCCCTCCACCCTGTGCGTCATCAACACCTCGCGCCCTCTTACTGTCACCGCAGGAGAAGACGGCCGAGCCCACTCGGGCATCGGCCTGGAGGTACCCAGAGCACTCCTGCCACTGTCTTCGAACAGAGCCGACAGGCTCATCCCCTGCCGTATACCAGCACAGCACGGTATCGCTGCACTACTTGCGCAATTCCTCCATCAAGTGACCTCGGACGCCAGCTCTTACACGCCCTCCGATGGGCCCCGGATCGCCGTGATCGTGGTCGACCTGCTGTCTGCCGTCTTCGCTGGTGTCCTGGACGACGATCAGACGTTGCCGCCCGAGTCCCGTCGGCGCACCCTGACCCTGCGGATCCGGGCCTTCATCCGCCAAAATCTGCGCGACCCACACCTTGCTCCGGCCTCGATCGCAGCTGCTCATCACATCTCCATCAGCTACCTCCACCGCCTGTTCCAGGACCAGGGCGACACCGTGTCCGCATTCATCCGGCGCCAACGACTGGAACGCGTCCGCCACGACCTCTCCGACCCGGGCTGGAGCACGGCCCCGATCCACGACATCGCAGCGCGCTGGGGGTTCGACCACTACGTTAGCTTCAGCCGCGCCTTCCGCGCCGCCTACAGGCTCCCGCCCCGCGACTACCGGCAGCGCGCCCAGCGCCCAGAGGTGTAGACGCAAAGTCAACGCGCTCTGCACGCATGGTCAACGACATCTGCTCCACGCCGGGGCAAGCTGATCGCGGGAATTCTGACGTGTCCAACTGACCGAAGTGCACTCGCACTTCCGGGAACAGCCAGGACCGCCCGGCATATTCGACGCAGACACGAAAGGGCCGACGTGATCAAAACAAAGAGGCTTCTTGCCGGCGGAGCGGCTTCCTCTGTAGTGGCAGCTGCTCTGATCGCTGGCATGGTGGCTGTGGCAACGCCTGCGAACGCCACAGCCTACGCCTGCCAGCAGTACCTGTCCGATCGGGACTACCGCCTGACCGCAGCGAGGGTGAACGCATGCGCGAAAGGCGCAGAAGGGGAGTGGATCGACACAGTTATTTGCACTACACAACTCACTGAAAGCGGCGTCTCGAAGAGGAACGCTGGAAACGCCTGCGATCTAGCAGACAACTGAATCAGCCGAACTCATAGGGGGCAACGGGGGTTTGTATCATGTCGACGGTTAGCGGCTTGTCATGCTCTCAAAGTTTAGTGTCCGGGCCGAGCGGGCGTCGACATGGCCTCTGACTTCTCCCGGCTGATGAAGCAGGACTTCTCGGACATGGAAGCCACAGCCAAGGCTTGGCGCAAGCTGTCGACGACGATGGATTCGCTGACCGATCGTCACCGTCGACAGGTCACTGGACCGCTGTACCACTCCTGGCAGGGCGACGACGCCGAATCGGCTCTCTTCTATTTGGAGGATGTCGAATCGCGGATAGGTGTGGTCGAGACGGAGGCCATGACCATCTTCTCCGTACTGGAACACACGAGGTTCTGGATGGAGGAGGCACAGAGGGAACTCCGCAATGCGGTATCGGGTGCGGAGGAAGACGACTTCGAGGTCGACGTCGACGGTTGGATCAGCGACCGAGTAGTCGAGGACCTTCCACGCAACAGCCAGGTGACCGCCGAGGCGCGCGGCGCTCTGCTCCAGGAGCATCGCGCACGTATCGACGCGGCCCTCAGCAACGCGCGCAAAGCCAGCAACCAAGGCGTGAGGGCTCTAACGGAGCTGAACGGAGACATCCTCACCGATCCGTTCAAGAACGACGCGGAAGCGGAATCTGCCCAGGACACCAAGAAGGCGTTGAAGACTCTTGGCTCGGCGCCTCCACAGATCCCCGAGGACGACCCGAAGGCCGCCGCCGAGTGGTGGAAGACCCTCAGCCCGGAGCAGCGTCAGACCTACACCACACTCTATCCGAAGGAGATCGGCGCGACTGACGGTCTGCCGACGGACGTACGCAACGATGCCAATCGCACGGTCCTCGCACAGGACCTCAACATGGCCAAGTTCGGTAATTCCAAGGAGGGGTACCCGGGAGAAAGCGGCGAAACGGTCAACCAGCGCCTGCACAATGCCCTCTTGCTCAATGACCGGCTAAACGCCGGGGACAGCGCCCCCAAGGGCAAGGAGCTGTACCTCCTCGGCTACGACTCCAAGGACGACGGTCGGGCCGTCATCGCCATGGGTAACCCGGATACCGCCGCGCACACCGGGATCCTGGTGCCGGGCACGAACACAACCATGGAAAACGTGCCCGGCCAGCTCGAACGCATCGATAAGCTGCAGACCACCGCCAGCGCACAGTCCGACGGCGAGAGCGTGGCCATGGTCACCTGGCTCGGTTACGACGCTCCCGAGGCCAAGCTGACCGACTTCAACAGCGTCGACGATACCGGGCGGGCCGAGGACGCTGCCCCGGATCTGCGTCGGTTCGTGGCCGGCATACAAGCCTCGCACGACGGATCACCGAGCCACACCACCGTCATGGGGCACAGCTACGGCTCCACCGTGGTCGGTGCCGCCGCCGCGGGAGGCTCCGGCCTGGTCGCGGACGACGTCGTGGTGGTCGGCAGTCCGGGGATGACCGTGGACGAGGCGGGGGATCTGCAGATGGATCCTGAACACGTATGGGTCGGCGCGGCGGAGGACGATTTCGTCAGAAATCACTTTGCCGGCTACGGCCTGGGCGCAGACCCGAAGATGACAGGTTTCGGTGGCAACAATTTTAGAGTCGACACCAGTGGCCACGGCGGCTACTGGAACGAGTGCAGCGAATCTCTCAACAACCAGGGCGCAATCATCGCCGGCAGGCAGCCCACGGAGGTTCCAAAGGACGGCGTCGACGGAATCTACTTCCCTGTTATCTAACTCTCTTCTGCGCACTGCACTCGCTGTTTTCGCGGCCCTGCTCCTGACTGGAGGTTGTATGTCCCAGAGCGACGACCCGAACGCCTCTCTGCCCCGCATGGAAAAGGACGCTGCGGTGAAATGGGCCGAGGACTACACCGCGTACATGGCCCGTCTCGCCGATGTCGAGATCATTCCCTCGACGGCCGAGTCGAACTTCGAGGCGTGTATAGGGGAGAACGACGAGGTGGCGGAGGACGGCCGGTACAGCCTCTTCTACTACGTTCGCTCCCCGGCTTCCGTCACGGAACACACACGCGTCGTGCGGACGCTCCGCCGGGAACTCTCCCCGCAAGGCTATGAGGTCACCGGATACCGGGAGTTCAAGGACGCCTATGCGTCAGCGGTGTTCAGAGCCCGCCACAAGGAGAACTCCTATCGGGTCACAGCAGAGACCGTCGGTTCAGGCAAGACCAAGCCACAGCGACTCTCCTTCTCCGTACGCACCCCCTGCATGCTCCCGCCCGGCGTCCAGCAGCAGCAGTTCTGAACGCCTGAGAGGAACCGGACGTGTCCCAGAGCACCAAAGTCGAACCGGCTGAACTACGTGCCTCCGCCGGAGCCTGCGACGACATAGCCCGAACCATGAAGGGCCCCGCCGACGAGGCGGTCAAGGAGGCCAGGACGGCGGGCAGTTCACTGAGCGGCTGGTCGATCGGGCCCGCCCTGACGGAGATCGCCACCAGTTGGAAGCCTGCCCTGGACGGTCTGCACGCCCGCATCGAGGCCGGCAGGGACAACCTCAGGTCGTCGGCTGACGGCCATGAGTGGAACGAAACTCGGACCGACCAGGACTTCGAGAACATCGGCTCGGACACCGCGACGCAGGCCACTCCCGGTGAGATACCCACGGTACTGCGCCCGCCCCGAGGCGAGAATCACCCCATCAGGCAGCCGGGCTTCGCCCCAGGAGGCCGGTTATCCGGCGATGCACCACTGGACCCACGCACCTCCTACGGAACCAACATGCCGACGTACGACGAGCCCATCAGCACCCGCCCCACGCCTGGCACGAACCCCTTCGGCTATTTCGCGGTTTCATGAGCGCTCGTCCATGCCTTGATCAAATAAGCGGGAGTGCCGCTGACCTGCAACGATGGGACTTGTCTAGGGTCCCTTTGGCTGCACGGAAAGAAGCACTCTCCAGGTGAGCAAGCGTATCGGGTTGTACCCGCGTGTCCGCGTCGAGGGCGGCGGCGTCGGGGCCGTCTCGCAGGCCGGGGCGGTGCTGCTGGTCGAGACGGTCCGCAAGACCGGTCTGGATGCGGCGATATCGGCGGCCCTTGTGCCGTCGCGCAAGCCGCGGGCGGTGCACGATCCGGGCAAGATCCTGCTGGATGTCGCGCTCGCGGTGGCCCTGGGCGGGGTCTGTCTGGCCGATGTGGGCATGTTGCGGGCCGAGCCGGCCGTGTTCGGTCCGGTGGCCTCCGACCCCACCGTCTCCCGGCTGATCAGCAGGCTGGCGGCGGGCGGGCAGCGGGTCCTGGCCGCGCTGCGCACCGCCCGTGCTGAAGTACGCGAACACGTATGGCGGTTGGCCGGTGAATCAGCGCCGGACGCGGCCGGGCAGGTGATCGTGGACATCGACGGCGTCCTCGTCCTGGCGCACTCCGAGAAGCAGGACGCCGCCGCGACCTGGAAGAAGACGTTCGGGCACCACCCGCTGATGGGGTTCGTCGACCACGGTCGCGGCGGGTCCGGCGAGCCGGTCGTGGGCTTGCTGCGGCCCGGCAACGCGGGCTCCAACACCGCCGCAGACCACATCGAGGCCGCCAAGCTGGCTCTGGCCCAGCTGCCGAAACGGTTGCGACGCGGCCGGCAGACGCTGATCCGTACCGACTCCGGCGGCGGCACCCATGAGTTCGTCGCCTGGCTCGCCCAGCGCGGACGGTGGCTGTCGTACTCGGTCGGCATGACCATCACCGACGCCGTCCACCAGGCCGTCCTGAAGGTCCCGGCCTCGGCTTGGACACCGGCCGTCGAACCCGACGGCGACATCCGCGACGGCGCCTGGGTCGCCGAACTCGCCGGCGACTGCCTGACCGGCTGGCCCAAGGGACTGCGGCTGATCGTCCGCAAGGAACGGCCCCACCCCGGCGCCCAGTTGCGCTTCACCGACCCTGACGGCATGCGCCTTACCTGCTTCGCCACCAACACGGCCGTCGAGGCGATCGACACCCTCGAACTACGCCACCGCCAACGGGCCCGGGCCGAGGACCGCATCCGCGCCGCCCGCGCCACCGGCCTGCGCAACCTCCCCCTCCACGACACCGCGCAGAACCAGATCTGGCTGGAGATCGTCCAGATCGCCCTCGACCTGCTGGCCTGGATGCCCCTGCTCGCCCTGACCGGCCAAGCCCGGCTCTGGGAACCCCGCCGACTACGGCTTCGGCTGTTCTCCGCCGCCGCCCAGCTCATCACCACCAGCCGCCGCCGCTACCTCCGCGT
Source organism: Streptomyces sp. NPDC059010 (assembly GCF_042740355.1). Classification (NCBI taxonomy): domain Bacteria; kingdom Bacillati; phylum Actinomycetota; class Actinomycetes; order Kitasatosporales; family Streptomycetaceae; genus Streptomyces; species Streptomyces sp. NPDC059010. The sequence continues at coordinate 4,224 of NZ_JBHYJA010000042.1, read as the reverse complement.
CACCCAGCACTGGCCCTGGACCGACGTGATCGCCAACGCCCTGGACCGGCTCCACGCCCTCCCGAACCCCGGCTGACCAGTACTTTCCCATTCCTGCGAGCAGCACGAGCCCACCGGAGCCGTGGAACCCGGCGCACACCCGACGCGACAGCCGGACCATCAACCTGCCCGGACTCCGAAAATCCCCACCGACACCCACCGCAAAGAGCCGTCAGCAAGATGACGGACCCTCATGAATGATCGAGGCTAAGGAGCCGTGCCAATTTGCGCTGGCAGTATTTGAGGTCTTGAGATGGCGAGGATCACGATGAGAGAGCGTCTTGCTGCGCGGTTTGCTCGCTTTGAGCAACGCCTACGGCTGCCTGAACCAGACCGTTGATCACTTCCCGATGGCGCGGTCCTCGCCGGACTCGCCAGCGTTGCCGACGAGGACCTGCCGCTGACCGCCCAGGTTGCGGGCGGCCTCGCCGTGCTCGCGGCCGCCGCCGTACTGCTCCTCCTGGTAGATCGCGCGGTAGGGAACCGTCCGCACCGCTCGCCGCCCCGCGGGCCCCGGCCGCGGTCTGCAGCGAGCTGGTGGACCGGCGTCTGCACCACCTTCTCGTGGACATAGCCAGTCAGGGGACGGCCGCGGGCGGACCGGTTCTCGCGACACACGTGACAATGGACACGTCATAAATCATTTGGTCTCACTTCTGCGCGTGAATACGGTGCTTCTGTCCAACGACATCCAGCCCTGACCAAACTGGAGAAACGTTGAATTTCAGATCACCGACCGCCTTCCGTGCGTTCGCGGTGGCCGCCCTCACGCTCCTCCCGCTGTCCTCGGTTTTGCCTCCTGCGCAAGCGGATTCCGTTACGCCCCGGGTCCTCAAACCGAATGCCTGCGACGGAAAGACCAAGGGGCACATCGTCAAGTGGTACGTCCCGCACGTGCCATTCGACAAGGTCCCGTTGCGCTGCGGCACTGAGACTGGCTTCGGCTTCAACAAGATACGTAAGAAGCACTGGAGCCCCACTGTCGACGAGGACATCGCCAACACCCTCGCTCGCCCCACTACCAGCTATGACCAGGACCGGAACACGCGAGTCTTCCTGCTGAAGGATCTCGCGCCCTGCAGGGGCCAGTACCGCGTCGTCGTGTCGTACCTCAACTACGGCTCGACGGGCATCAAGGGCATCATCACGGCCTACCACGAAGACCTGGCCGGCGCTGGCGCCCGCTGCTGACGGGACGCGGGGACGGGCCACACACCGCCCGCCCCCGCACTAGCCTTCGGGTATGACTGCCGCGTCCTTCTCCTCCGCCCGCGCCGCACGGATGACCGCTGACGCGCTGCGCGGGCGCTCTATCGACTGCCCGCGGTCGGGCGCCATCCAGGTCGTGGACGTCGCCGCGGACGGGGACAGCTGGCCCATCCGTATCCGGTTCACCGCCCGTGCTGACCGCTGGCCGGTCCACCGTACCTGGGAGACCACCTTCGAGCTGGCCGACGTCACCGACGAAGACGAGCCTGGCACGGGTGAGTTCGGCGACGACCACGCACAGGAACTGGCGGCAAACGCCCTCACCCTGCTCCTGGAGTACCTGGCCACCGGCCCCGGAGGCGGCATCCGCGAAATCGACTCCCCAGCCTGAATCAGCCGGGCGGCACTCCGCCCCTATCCACCACGTGTGAGCGAAGCGCCGACGGCCGGGAGTTCCCACGCCCGCTCGGTCACCAGCGCACCGATCGCGGCACCGAGCCCCATCGGCTCACGCCAGCACGGCTGGGTCTCTGCCCAGACCATCGGCTCTCTCACAGTCGGCGTCGTGCTCCTGGCCGCCCTGGCCATGACCGAACGCCGCGTCGCCCACCCGATGCTGGTGCCCGCCCTGCTGCGCGACCGACGCCGCCTGGGCGCTCTCGCCGTGACGACCCTGGTCTTCGGCTCCCAGATCGCCACGTTCCTCCTGGTCGTGCAGTACGTCCAGCGGGTGCTGCATTTCGGCCCCATCGCTGCCGGTGCCGCGTTCTTGCCGATGACGCTGGGTATCTTCGCATGGCACGGATCGCCCCAAGCTGGTGGCCCGCTTCGGACAGAAGCCGCTGCTGATCACTGGCACCCTCGGCCTGACCGCCAGCTACGTCTGGCTCAGCAACATCGACAGGACCAGCGGCTACGGCACCGCGGTCCTCGGCCCCCTGCTGATCAACGGCATCTCTGCCGGACTGACCTTCATGCCGGCCGCCTCCCTGGTGATGGGCGGGGTCGAGCCGTGGCACGCCGGATCGGCCTCCGGCCTGCTCCAGACGGTCCAGCAGCTGGGCGGCGCCATCGGACTCGCCGTCGTCGTCTCGGTCTACGCCGCAGGAGCCGTCCCCGGCCAGTTCGTCCCCGGCGCCCGCACCGCATTCCTGACCACCGCCGCATTCACACTCCTGGCCTCCACCCTGGCAGCCCTCATCCTGCGCTCCCACCGACCAGCCCACGCCAAAGCCAACTGAGGCACCACCCGGCGAGCCGGCTTGCCGCCGTCCGCCCGCCCACGGGTCAGGCGGCCAGGCGGCCAGATCCAACGAGCCGTTCACCGACCAATCACAACCGCAGCTCTGTCATGTCGGCCTCAGGAACAGGCACTGAGGCGGATTGAGCCGCCACCCTGGCAAAGGCACTGCAAATTCCCCGCCTTCACTCTGAAGTCAGTGCGCGTCCGCACCTTGCGACGCGGGATGAGAGCCAGAAGTAGTGGTGGATATGCCCCCGTACGAGGGTGCGAGGGGTAGGAGTCGGCATCGTTTACGAGGTGATGTGGCTGTGAGGCTCATCGCGGATCGAAGACTGCCCGGTTGCCGGACGGCCGGGAGTGCTGCATTTGTGTTGCTCCTGATCGGCTGCGGCGGGCCCGGCACGTCGGGGCAGGCAGGGGAGCGCTCCGAAGGCTCGGGACGTGGTGACACACCGGCTGCCACGCGATCCGGGCCCACTCGCTCGGTATCGACCGCAGCCGTTGCCCGGCGACAGGCGACCTCTGCCTACGTCGGCATGTGGCAGGACATGGCGGACGCCGCGGAGACCTCCGACTGGGACTCGTCCAAGCTCGGTCGTTACGCGACGGGGGACGCTCTGTCGGCCATCTCTCGGGCACTGTACGCCGATCACCTCAACGGCCTGGTCAGCAAGGGGAAGCCGAAGAACCACCCCAAGGTGACCAAGATCGAGCCGCCGACGAATCCGACCACCGTGATGATCTCCGACTGCGGAGATTCCACCCACTGGTTGAGGTATCGGAAGGACACCGGAGAGCTCGCCGACGACAAGCCCGACGGACGCCGGGACATCACTGCCGAGGTCAAGAAGCAGAATGGCGGGGGTTGGAAGGTCACCCGCTTCGCGGTCTGGGAGGTGGGCTCGTGCTGAGGCGCACGGTGCTCGTTGCCGGGCTCGCGGTGACGGCCGTGGTCGGGGCCGCGGTTCCCGCACTGGCCGACGGCCCTTGGGGAAACGTCGATTGTTCTCAGAATCCTCATCCGGGGTGCGAACTCGATGCCGGCAAAGGAGGGCGGGACGGCACGCCCCGCGAGGGCGGAGGAGGAGATGTCCCCCGCGGAGGCAACGAGGGTGCGGGTGGAGGCGGTGGCGGTGAGGCAGGCGAGGTAGACAATCCCGATCGGGCCAACTGCTCGTACCGCCGCAGTGATTACGAGCCGCCTCCCGGCGTCGCACAAGCAGCTTACGGCGACCGGCCGGGCAATGTTGTGCAGCGCGTGGAGGCCGCCGTGTTCCGCCCGGACGCTACTCCAGCCGCGGACGAACCGAGCGGGGCCGGAGCCTGGTACGTCTACAAGTGCAGCGGCAGCGGCTCACGAGACGCCTTTTACCGCCCACCGGTCTGGATTGCCGATGCACCGCAGCAGGGCGATGGTGTCGCACCTCCGCCTGATCCGGCGCAGTTGGCGCAGCAGGGACGGGCCGCCCAGGTACCGAGCGAGGCGCTGTTGGGCCGGCGCGGGCCGTGTGGGCGGCCGCCGGAGTCTCCCCCTGCCGGGCGACCCAGTCCGACACGGCCTGCCCGTCCAGGTGGGTGGGCCCCGAGAGGGTCTGCCTCCGCCCGGCTCAGGACGCTGTCGCGGATCGCACGGGCGAGCCTAAGAACCCCTAACGGAATGCTCTACGCGGACTTGAGAGCTAACTCAGGGGACGTGAACGAACGCGGTTGCTACTGTCCGGACGTGACCCTGA
>NZ_JBHYJA010000041.1:58225-94469 GCF_042740355.1 Streptomyces sp. NPDC059010 | reverse complement strand
GCTCGCGGCCGCACCCTGCCGGCCGCCGCGTGTTCCGCCGCGCTCGGCGCCGGCCCGCGCCCCGGCCGGGCGGCGCGGGCCCCCCCCCCCCCGGGAGAGGGTGCGCTGTCCGAGCGACGCCCCAGGAGGGGGGAGGCGCCCTCAGTCGCGCGACCCGGGTGTGCGGTCAGTGCTCACGGGGCGCGGGCACCACGCGCTCCACCTCGGGGTGGACGGTGAGCAGCTGACGCATGGCCGCCTCGGCGGCCGCCCCGTCACCGGCGGCCAGGGCGTCGACGATCCTGCTGTGCTGCGCCAGCGACGTCTCGTTCGGCCGGTCACAGCCCGTGACAGGGCCGCCGGAGACCTGGAGGGCGGCCGAGACGATCCCCGACAGGTGCTCCAGCATGCGGTTGCCCGCGACCTGGATGAGCAACGAGTGGAACTCGGCGTCGGCGCGGGAGAAGGTCAGGACATCGCCCTGCCCCATCGCGTGGCTCATGATCTCGACCATGTCGGCGAGCCGCTGCTGGACGTCGTCGCGCCCGTGCCCGGCGGCGAGGCGGGCGGCCAGCGGCTCGATCGTCCAGCGCAGCTCGCTCAGCTCCCGGCGCTGGTCGTCGCGCTGTGGCCCGAAGGCGCGCCACTCGATGATGTCCGGGTCGAGGAGGTTCCAGTCACTGACGGGGCGCACGCGCGTGCCGACGTTCGGCCGGGCGCTGACCAGGCCCTTGGCCTCCAGGACCCGGAGCGACTCACGGACGACGGTGCGGGAGACCTCGAAACGCTGGCCGATCTCCTCGGGCACGAGCGGGCGGTCGGCGCCCAGGTCACCGGAGACGATCATCTGGCCGAGCTGCTGGACGAGTTGGCCGTGCAGCCCGCGTCCGCGGCTGCCCGCGGCGCGCCTGCCGACACGGCCCAGGTCCGAATCCGCGCCCTCCCAGGCGGGGGAAGCGACGCGGTCGGCGACGGGGGCCTCGGCGTAGGGGTAGCGGTCGAGATCGCCCGGGCCGGCGAGACCGGAGTCGGCGGCGCGGGCGGCGGTCATCATGGTGTGCGCAAGGGTACTCACGGATCCTTTGTCGGCGCCGTCCCCAACTCCCTTGAGGTCTTTGGTGAAAAGCACACGAAAGGGTGATCGCTCACCCCGTCGCAATTGACGCCTTATCGGAAAGAAATGGGCTTTCCCCGAGGAGTTGCGTGCATGACGGGGCCGGGAAGAACACGGACGGTCATCATCGGACCCTGCTGCGCAGCGTCGTGAGCAGATAGGCGGCGAGCAGCGCGACCAGCGACAACGCCAGTGCGCCGCCCACGGGTTGGGCGATCACGCGCGCGGTGGCGGCGATATACCGCTCGCCTCCGAACGGCCACTGCGACAGCAGCAGCTCGCGCAGCCGCAGCGGGAATCCGGCCGCGGTACGCACCGACGGCCCTTCCACGGCCTTCTGCACGAGGGGTACGAGGAGGACGGGTACGGCGACCACCGCCGCGAGCCCGGCCGTGGTGGACCGGAAGAGCCCCGCGGCCAGCACGCCGGCCCACGAGCATCCGACGACGAGTCCGATCCAACTCGCGCTCAGCGAAAGCCAGTCGGCGGGAACCTCCGCGAGCTCCCGTCCGTAGACGAGATAGAGCACTTCGATGTTGCAGCCCACGGTGAGGACGGCCAGGGCCAGCGCGGTGGCGGAGGCGATGAGGAGTTTCGCGGCGAGCAGTCCCAGTCGACGGGGGACGGTGCCGCGATCCGCGGCCAGGGCGGGGTGGCGGAACTCGTCGCCGAACGCGATCGCGCCGAGCAGCCCGGCCCCGAGCGCCGCGGGCGGCAGCGGCAGCTCCCGCGGCCACGCGACCATCAGACGCGGGTGCGGAGTGTGCCCGACACGGGCGAGCAGTACGGCGGTGAGGGCGGACACCACGAGCACCGCGGCGGCGGTGAGGAACCCCGTGCCGACTCCGGCGGCGCGACGGAGCTCGTAGCGGAGGGGGCGCAGGGGGCTGGGGGCGGAGCGGACAGAGATGGGGGGCGGGAGTTCGGGAAGGGTCTCGACCGAGGCGGCCGACGAGTGCGAACCGGCGGCCTGCGAGGCAGGGCCATGGCCCTCGGTGGGTGAGTCGGCCGTTCGCGGTTCGCTCACGCGCGCCTGTGGCGTGGTCGGCTGACCGGCGCCCGGCGTCGGCGGCGCCTCTTCGAGCTCCGTGAGATCGTCGACCGCTGCCGACCGCTTGTCCGACGTCGGCGCAGGCACCAGCACTGGCGGCTTCTTGGCCTCACGCCCACGGACACGGGCCGGGATCGCCTCACTGACCGGCATCAGCGGCGCCGCCTCTTCCGCTCGCCGCTCCGTCGAGTGATCCGAGCGATCCGCGCAGTCCGTCGCGGCGTCCGGTCCCATGTCCCCGATCTCGTCGGCGAGTTGATGGACGAGGATGCCGTGGCGGTACGCGGTCTCACCGACGGCCGCGCAGGTACTGCCGTACACGGAGAGGCGGTTGCCGCCCTCGCGCACCACCTCGACGGAGCGCTGTTTGCTGCGCGCCTCTTTGGCGAGGAGGGCGGCGAGACGGGAGGCGTGGGGGGTGCGGACGGCGACGCGGGGGCGCAGCCGGGTACGGGAGAAGTCGGCGACCTTCTGGTCGGCGACGAGCCTGCCCCGCTCCAGGGTGACGACCCGGTCTGCGGTGCGCGCGGCCTCCTTGGGGTCGGCCGTGGTCAGCAGAACCGTGCCGCCCTGGGCCGCATGTGCCTGCAGCATGCCGTACAGCCAACGGCTCTCGCGGGTCGAGAGCCCGCCCGCGGGATCGTCGAGCACGAGGGTGTGCGGGTCGGCCAGCATCGCGCAGGCCAGGCCGAGGCGGCGGTCCATGCCGCGCGAGAGGGTCCCGAGGCGTTCGTCGCGCAGGCTGACGAGGCCGACCACCTCCAGGACTTCGTCGGCGCGCCGCGCCGGGACGCCCGCGGCGGCGCACAGCATGCGCAGATGGCCGCGGACGGTGCGGGCCGGGTGCCCGGGGACATCGCCCAGCAGCACACCCACTTCGCGCGACGGATGCGCGATGCGGTGCAGGGGGCGCCCTCTGAAGTGGGTGACGCCACGGCCCCGTTGGAGTTCGAGCATGAGTCTGAGCGCCGCCGTCTTGCCCGCTCCCGATACCCCGAGCAGCGCGGTGACATGTCCCGCGCGCGCCTCGAAGGAGACGTCGTCGACGGCAGGAGGAAGCCCCTTGCGGGAATCGCTGGTCAGTCCGATGGCCTGGATCACCCTCAGCAAGATAGCGCGTTATGTCCGGTTTTCCGGGCAGCGCAAGGCCCGTCGCCCGCGCGGCAATCGGCCGGACCGGATCTCTGTTCGCCCTTGCTTGCCTCGCGTTCCGGTCGTTTCCCGGCTCGGACAGGCGCCGACCGGCCCGGCGGGCGTCCCGCCCGGGGCTCCGGCGTCAGACTTCGGGGCGCAGCATCGGGGGGTTGAGCAGCGTGGCTCCGCCGGCCCGGAAGAGCTGGGCGGGGCGGCCGCCCTGACGTGTGGTGGTGCCACCGGTGGGCACCAGGAAGCCCGGCGTGCCCGTCACCTTGCGGTGGAAGTTGCGGGGGTCCAGCGCCACGCCCCACACCGCCTCGTAGACACGGCGCAGCTCGCCGACCGTGAACTCGGTGGGGCAGAACGCTGTGGCCAGGGACGAGTACTCGATCTTGGAGCGGGCACGCTCCACTCCGTCGGCCAGGATCTGCGCGTGATCGAAGGCGAGCGGCGCGACCGGCTCTCCGTCCCTGCCGTACCCGCCCTGCTGCAACAGCTCGTCGACCGGCGCCCAGCGGGCGTTGCTGGCGTCGCCGCCCGCGCGGGGAGGGGGCAGGTCGGGGGCCAGCGCGAGGTGGGCGACACTGACCACACGCATCCGGGGGTCCCGCTTGGGATCGCCGTATGTCGCGAGCTGTTCCAGGTGGGCGCCGTTGTCCTGGGCCGGAACGGCGGGGTCGTGGGCGCGCAGCCCGGTCTCCTCGGCCAACTCTCGCGCCGCGGCCTGCGCCAGGTCCTCGTCGGCCCGTACGAATCCGCCGGGCAGTGCCCAGCGCCCCTGGAACGGCGGCTCGCCCCTGCGCACCGCCAGCGCGCACAAGGCATGGCGACGCACGGTCAGCACGACCAGGTCCACGGTGACGGCAAAGGGCGGAAAGGCTGACGGGTCGTAGGGCATGCGGCGATCATAGTCGTCTGCCTGACGATAAACACTCCCTTCGCCGACCCCGTCGACGGCTGATCCAATTCGGCCGGTATACGCTCCACCGTCCCCTCCCGCACGGCGTGCCGCATGACGTCGTACGAGGTCACGCTCGCAGTTGGAGCCCGTCGGCCGCCTCCTCGACCATGGCGAGACCCAGCCTGCTGACACGTATCGAGAAGGGGGCGCCGGCGACGCGCAGGCCCGTCAGGACGATCTCGCCCAGCGGTGCGCTGCGCATGGGACGCAACGTGACCGTGCCTCCGGGGGCGTCCGGACGGATGCCCGCGAGGGAGGTCAGCAGGAGCACCCCCGCCGCGGCCGACGTGGCTGCGGGACGGCAGGCCGCCGGGTGCGGGAGAGGAGCGCTGCCGTCGGTTCGCTGCTCCCCCGCGTACATCTCCGGCAGCCGGTGGCCGAACGCCTCCGCAGCGGCCAGCACCCCCCGCAGCAGCGCACTGGCCTCCTTCTCGTAGTCGGCCGCGGCCAGACCCGCGACGGCGAGCGCCGTCGTATGCACACGCACGGCGCCACCGCGGTGTCCGAACGGGTTGTGTCCCGCCTCCTTCGCACCCAGTCCGCGAAGTCCCCAGCCCGAGTCCATGGCCGGAGCACCGAGCAGCCGGGCGAGTTGTTCGGTCTGCACCTTGTCGAGCAGGCCGGGCGCCCGTTCTCCCCCGCCCAGCAGGCCGGTGTCGAGAAGATGGACGGCTGCGGCGCCCAGTTGCGGCACAAGGCGTCCGTCCGCTGCCCGGGCTGCGGCGGGTCGGCCGCCGCCCACGTCGTCGATCCAGAGCTCCGCGCGGAACGCCGTCCGCAGCACCCCGGCCCACTGCCGCAGCTCGGCGCCGCCCGGTCTGCCACAGGCGTCGAGAAGGTCGGCGCCGAGCAGTGCCGCTCGATGGGCGTGCGCCTGCGTCTCGCAGCGAACGGGGCCGCCGGGGTGTGGGTCACGCAGGTACGTGTCGTGGCCGGCCGTGGTCAACAGCCAGGTCAGACACCGCTCGGCCGCCGGGAGGAGCTCATCGGTCTCGGCCTCGGGCAGCCCCCAGCGCCGGGCCTCCGCGAGCAGCGTGGGGAAGAGGAGCGTGGCCTCCGTACCCGTGCAGCCCGGTGGCAGATACGTGCCCGCGTCCCGCATCGGCCCGGGAATCATGCCGGACTGCGGTCCCTGCCCCTGGAGTTGGGTGCGGGCGAGGGTGCGCAGTGTGCCCGCGGCGAGCCGGGTGCCCAAGGGAAGGGTCATCCGGGCCGCGGCCAGGGCGTCGGCCGGGGCGAGTCCGCAGCGCCACGGCACTCCGGCGGCCAGGTGTGTGTCGGAGGGGTGGGCGGGGTCGCGCAGCAGGAGGGCCTGGAGATCCTCGATGCTGGTTCGCAGCAGGGCCTCCGCCCTGGGGTCGTCGCCGGCCGCCCGCGCAGGCGCCAGCGGGCTGGTCGCCGCCCGGCCCACGGCCCGCACGGGTCCTGCCCTGTCCGGCCGTACCCGTAGTTCGATGCTCGCGCTGCCGCCCGGGGGCAGCGCGAACTCCCAGCGCAGCAGGCCCGCGGAAGCCAACGCGTCGGTGGGCGGCGGGTCGGCCGTCACTGCCGAGTTGCCCTTGGCCGACGACCAGCGCAGGCCGGAATCGTGGACGCTGGCGGGCAGTTCCGGTCCCGGGTTGCCGCATGCGATCGTCCCGAGGTCGGCAAGGTCCGTCCCCAGAGCGACCTCAACCGGGAGCCGCAGCGGTCGGACGGCCGCACTGCGCAGGGTGATCCGCTCGGTCCCGTCCGCGTGCCGGATTCGCTCGACGACGACGTCCGGGTCGGGGCTCCCCTGCGGGGAGACGCGCAGCGTACCCACGAAGCGGACGGAGTCGGCCGTGATCATCCGCGCCTGGACCGCCAGCGGTTCGCGTCCGGCCACCGTGATCTGGCAGCGCGAGAGCACGCGCCGGCCCGCCCGGTAGAACCCTTCCAGCCCTCTGCCGGTCAACTGCCCCTGGTCCGTCGAGATGGCGAGGCCCGGGAGGGCGACGCAGATCATCGCGTTGTGGGTGGGAGGAAGGTGGCTGGTGGGCCAGTTGGAAGGTGGTGGCGAGGTGGGGCCCCTGCTCGCGGGTAATGAGGGCGGGGGGCTCTGGGTCCGGGGCCTGGTCTGAGATCGGGTCTGGGGCTGGCTACGGCTCGGGCTCGGGTTGGCCCGCCTCGATTGCCGTGTCTGGCCTGTCGGCTGAACGGGGAGCTCGGTCCGTCCTTCCCACGGTTCCCACGAAGAGCGGCGACCGTTCTGGTCTGCCGTCGGCCGCCGGACAGGAGGTGGGGTCTGGTCCATGGATCGGGCCATGGGGCGGCCCTGTTCCGCCGAGGTCGGCTGGGACCAGCCGTGGCTGGTTGGCGGGGCACTGCGCACCGCATCGCCCGGAGGCTGGGACGCGCCGTAGTCCGGGCCGCCGCCGGTCAGAGGTGAACCTTCCTCCAACCTGACGGATGCCGCCTGCCCACCGGTCGGCGTGCGGTCGTCGGAGGCCGGGGAGGTTGGAGTCTGCTGTGGCATGGGGCGGCTTCCTCTGCGCTCAGTGGGCCTCGGGCGTATGCGACGCCGGCCAGGAGATCCGGAGTGACAGGGGCGGTGCGGCGGTGTGACCGGTCCAGTCGTTCCGCCACTCAGGTGAACGGGGAGGGGCTCCTCCGGGTCACGCCTGGGCGGGGGTGACACCGCCGGAGGGTCACCGCATTCGCCAAGTTCACCAAGTTCACCAAGTTCACCGAGTTCACCGAGTTCACCGAGTTCACCGGGCAGGCTGAGGTCCTCGGGGCTTCCGGAGTGCAGACCTACGGTTGGCCACGGCAGTTTGCCTCCTCCATCTCGCCCAGGAGTCGGCCCGCGCCTGCTCACGTGTCCCCCTCGGCGCGGATGTCCTTGGAGCGAACGCCGTCCGGACAGGCCCCGCTCCGACGTACGGCCCCCTTCTTCGAGGCGCGCGGAGCCCGCTCTCGCCCAGAGCTCCTCGTGGAGCGGGGGAAGCTGCCGGCCGCACCAGCGGGGTGCCGAGACCGGCGACGAGCACCTGCGGCAGACCTCGCCACCGGGCGCGGCGAGGGTTTCACCGACTCAACTCGAACCGGCTCTTCATCACGCTCCGGGTTGTCGAAGTCCTCGTGCTTGTCGAGGTCCTCTGACGCGTCGCCCCTCTCCGGCTTGTCGAGATCCTCAGGCGCGTCAAGCCTCTCCGGCCCGCCGGTCAGCCCACCCTCCCGCTGCTCACGCCGCGCACGCTCCGAGCGCAGGCAGCGACGGATCGACTCGGGATCGAGCCCCTCGTTGCAGGCCTGGTGCAACAGGCGGGCGAAGAGATAGTCGGAGTCGGCGCCAAGTGCCATGGCAAGGGCTTCCCGGGCCTCCAGGTCGTCACCGGTGGACCAGGCGACCCAGCCGGCGAGGGTGAGAGGCGCGGCGGCATGTTCGCAGTACGGTCCGACACAGCGGCGGGCCAGCGCGCGCCACAGCCGCAGGGCCGGACCGGCCTCGTCGCCCTCCATCCACTCCGCCGCCCGGTCGCGGCTCGCGCGGTCCTGCAAGCCCAGAATGAGCCGCGCGGCTTCGTCGTGTCCGAGCAGTTCGTCGTCGCGGAGATCCTCGGTGAGCGCCCCGGACACGGGCGGGGCCGCGGCGAACCGGCTGATGAGCTGCTCGGCCAGTTGGAGCGTCTCCTCTGCCACACCCACGCGCGTCGCGTCGTCGAGAATCCTGGGGACCAGCGCCGTACCGGCGGCGTCCAGGGCGATCTCCTGATCCAGCGCGGCGGCCGTTTCCCAGGGCAGCAGCCTGGCCCGCAACTCACGCAGCGTGCCGCGCACCTGAACCCCGGCGTATGTGGCCGCGGCGGCCAGCACGGACGTACCCGGCAGCCCCATCGGCCGGCCCTCGGCCGGACAGCACTCCTCCCTGTCGCAGCAGTACGACCAGAAGCGGCCGTCCGAGATGCACAGCGCCTCGATCACCGGCACGTCCAGGCTGCCGCAGGCGAGACGCATCTTCTGGGCCAGCGGTCGCAGCCGCTCCATGATCTGTCGGCCAGTCTCCCCCTCCGCCTTCACCGGTTCCTGGCAGAGGAAGGCGACCATCTGCCCGGGACGGGCTCCCCTGCGCTCGCTGCCCCTCACCAGCCCCTGGGCCAATTGCCTGGCGGCGGAGTCCCAGTCGTCCGCACTCGCGGGAATGCCGAGCCGCGCACGCCCACCGAACCGGCCACGGCCATCCCTGTCGTGCAGGGCGACGAGCACGATGCTGTCCTCCGGGCGGTACCCGAGGAGATACGGCAGCGCGTCGGCCAGCTCGTCCGGGGTGCGCAGAGTGACCTGGTGCTCGGCCAAGCTCCCGTCGTACGCGGTGCAGTCGAGTTGGTCCGTCTGTGGCGAGCGCTCTCGGGGCTCGTCATACGCGCCCGGCGCGCCGTGCATCTCGTGCCCGCTCGGCCCGCCGGGCATCTCGTGCCCGTCGTTCGGGTCGGCCTTCGCAGCGAAGAGGTGCTGTTCGCTGCCCGCGCGGTCGTCGTTCTCGGAGGATCCAGTCGTTTCGCCGTGGTTCGTCATGTGGAGACGATCTCGCGGATCGCGAGGCTCCGGTTTGCCCTGTGGATAAGTCCGATCAGGGGCACGACAACCCGCTGGGTGAGCAGCCGATTCCCCTTCCGCACCGGCCCAGAACAAGCGGCACTGGTGGTCGACGAGCGCCGACCGTCATCGTGCACCGCGCGCGTCACCCGGGGACGTCCGTCGAACACCCCGTGCGGGAAGGCTCAGCCCGCAGCCGCAAGGACCAGCGGAAGGACCTGCTCACCGCCCGCCCGGCGCAGTAGTCGCGCGGCGACCGCAAGTGTCCAGCCGGAGTCGGTGTAGTCGTCGACGAGCAGGACGGGGCCGCGGGAGCGAGCCAGGGCCTCGGCCAGTTCCTCGGGAACGGTGAAGGCGTCGAACAGTCCCCTGAGACGTTGGGCGGAGTTGCTGCGCCGTGCCGCGTGGGCGCCGCTCGGCCTGTCGTACGCCAGCGTGCCCAGGAAGGGGAGGCGTCCGACGGTCGCGATCCCCTCCGCGAGGGAACCGACCAGCTGCGGGCGGGTCATGGACGGTACGGCGACGACGCCCACCGGTCGTGCGGACGCGTCCGGGACATTCGGCGCCCAGCCGCCCGGAGAGCGCGCCCAGTCGGCGAGGACCGCCACCGCTGCCCGCAGCACGTCGTCGGGGACCGGACCGTCGGGCGCGTTCTCGGCCAGCAGCGGGCGTAGCCGGTTGCCCCAGCCGATGTCCGAGAGCCGCCCGAGGGCCCGCCCGGTGGAGCACTGTTCCCTGGCCGCGATACGGCCCTTGAGTTCGATGCCCAGCGCGGGCATCCCGGTCGGCCACATGCGGCGCGGCTCGATCTCCACTCCTGGGCGATCGAGTTCCTTCACCGCGCCCGTCAACGCCTCCGCCGAGACACTGGCCTCGACCCAGGCACCCGCGCAGTTGTCGCAACGGCCGCACGGGGCAGCCCCGTCGTCGTCCAGTTGCCGGCGCAGGAACTCCATCCGGCACTGGGACGTACTCACGTAGTCACGCATGGCCTGCTGCTCGGCCGCCCGCTGCCGGGCGACCCACGCGTACCGCTCGGCGTCGTAGACCCACTCCTCTCCGGTGGAGATCCAGCCGCCCTTCACTCGTTTGACGGCTCCGTCCACGTCCAGCACCTTGAGCATGCTTTCCAGCCGGGTGCGCCGGAGGTCGACCACGGCTTCCAGGGCCGGCACGGACAGCGGCCGCCCCGCGCCGGCGAGGGCCGACAGGGTCGCGCGCACCTGCGGCTCGGGCGGGAAGGCGGCATCCGCGAAATAGCGCCAGATGGCTTCGTCCTCCTTGCCCGGCAACAGCAGCACATCGGCGTGCTCCACACCGCGCCCGGCACGCCCCACCTGCTGGTAGTAGGCGATCGGCGAGGACGGTGAGCCGAGGTGGACCACGAATCCCAGGTCCGGCTTGTCGAAGCCCATGCCCAGCGCCGAGGTCGCCACCAGCGCCTTGACGCGGTTCTCCTGCAGGTCGACCTCGGCCTGCAGGCGGTCGGCGTTCTCGGTGCGCCCTGTGTAGGAGGCCACCCGGAAGCCGCGTTGCCGCAGGTAGGCGGTGGCTTCCTCGGCCGCGGCCACGGTGAGCGTGTAGATGATCCCCGAGCCCGTCAGGTCGTCCAGGTGCTCGGCGAGCCAGGCCAGGCGATGTGCGGCATCCGGCAGCTGGACGACGCCCAGGCGCAGGCTTTCTCGCTCCAGCGGACCGCGCAGCACCAGGGCCTCACCGCCACCGGTGCCCAACTGCTCGGCCACATCCGCGGTGACGCGCGCGTTGGCGGTCGCGGTGGTGGCCAGGACCGGCACTCCGGCGGGCAGCTCGGCGAGCATCGCCCGCAGCCGCCGGTAGTCCGGGCGGAAGTCGTGGCCCCAGTCGGAGATGCAGTGCGCCTCGTCGACCACCAGAAGGCCGGTCGTGGCCGCGAGCTTGGGCAGCACCTGCTCACGGAAATCCACGGCGTTGAGACGTTCCGGACTCACGAGGAGTACATCGGTCTCGCCGCGTTCGACCTCCCCGTAGATGACCTCCCACTCCTCCGGGTTGGCCGAGTTGATCGTGTGGGCCCTGATGCCCGCCCGTGCCGCCGCCTCGACCTGGTTCCGCATCAGCGCCAGCAACGGCGAGACGATCACCGTAGGGCCCGAGCCACGCCTCCGGAGCAGAGCGGTGGCCACGAAGTACACCGCCGACTTGCCCCAGCCGGTGCGCTGCACCACCAGGGCACGCCGACGGTCCTCCACCAGAGCCGCCACCGCCTGCCACTGGTCCTCCCGCAGGCGCGCCGAGCCCTCGGGGGCACCGACGAGCTCGGCGAGGATGGCATCGGCTTCAGCGCGCAACTCCAGAACGTCCATGCCCCCATGCAACCCGACAGCACTGACAGTCGGCCACTTCACCCCGCTTTCCGAAGCAGAGCCGCCCCGTCTCGTGCATGCAGCGGGTCGACCGAACCGGCGAGATCACAGCTCGTCCGCCGCCCGCCCGACCGTGCCATCGATGCCGCACGAATCCCGGCCTGCAACCGACGCACCCCGGGTCCCTCAGGCATCAGAGACGCACGACCTGGTTGTGCCCAGTCAACCCATGCGTCGCACGGTGACGCGCTGGGTAGGGATATAACCCACACACCATTGGATATCGGACCGTGGCCCCAATTGCTCGTTGCCGCATTCCGGTTCGGCAGGAAGAATTGAGGTCCGCTCCCCGCGCGGCTCGTCCGTGATCCGGTAGGGCTCTGCTGCGGTGTGCGCTCCCCCGATTCCGACCCCGCCCGCAGTGTGGGCGCGTAGCCGAAGGGAGGACCGTGACCTTCGGATTCGCTCCGTCCTCCGCGGCATCCACGTCGACGTCAGCCGACCTGTCCGCCGCATCCGCCAACCCCCTGGCCCGCATGCTCGAACCCGGGGAGTGGGCTGCTGCGGGAATCCCGCTGCTGCGCAACCCCCGGGAGGTCGTCAGCGGTCTGCACTCACGGCACCGCCCCGGGCCGGACACCGCGATCGTGGCCGTACTCGACCCGGACGAGCGACTGCGGGCGAGCGCCTCGTTCACCCGCCGCTCGACACCGGCCGACGGCTGGATGTTCCGCAACGCCCTGCTCGCCCAGTTGCGCCGCGTCATCCCGCACGACCTGCGCCGACGCACGCCGGTACGCACCGCGGTGCTGCTCTACTGCCGTGAGGGCGACGCCCGTTGGACGGAGGAGGACGGCGCCTGGATGTGGGGCCTGCGTGACGCCTGCACCCTGCACGGGCTGCGCTGCGGCGCGTACATCACGCTGACCCGTGACGGCTGGCAGGTCCTCGGCGAGGGCCGCGGCGGCCGCCGCCCCAGCTCCGACTCGTCACCGGAGCCCTTCGACACGTCCGAGGCACCGCTCCCCCTGCCGCGCACCGGCGGCGCGGCCTCGGAGATCCTGCGGCGCGCGGCAGCTCGCTGAGAACACCGAGAACACCGAGAGAGGTTCCCAGCCGCGAGGCCGCGAGGCCGCGAGGCCGCGACCACGGTCGCGCATGCGAGCTGCGCTCCGACGACCCGCGACCGCCCTTGATCACCACGCCCCAGGCCGACGCGCGTCCCGATGCCCCACGACGACTCATCCGTACGACTCATCGGTCGACGTGGAGTCGAGTCCCGAACCGGCAGGGCCTGCGCACGGCGACTTCCGTACGCACCCCCACACATCCGTGCACGCCGAAGGCCTCGCCGTGCGGACGACACCACACTGGCGTCGTGTCCCCGGTGTCCTGCGGGGTGTTCCCCCCCCCGGACGAGCCGGAAGCGGCTCAGACGCCCGCGCCCAGCACCGAGTTGATCCGCTGCGGGTCACCGCAGACGATCAGCAGGGCGCTCGCCTGGCCGAGGGCCAGAGGCAGGGCGGTGGCGGCAGCGGTGTCGGGACCGCCGTTGACGGCGACCACGACCACGGGGCGCGACGCGGCACGACCGACTGCGGAGGCAGCGGCGTAGAAGACGTCGTCACCCGCGTCGTGCTGCGCCCAGTAGGAGGCTTCGCCGAAGGACAGCTCGTGAGCGGCCCACGGGTGCTGTTCCCCCGTGGTGATCACCAACACGTCGCCAGGAGCGCGGCCCGACTCCAGGAGCAGGTCGACGGCCTCCTCGGCAGCGTCGAGCGCACCCTCGGGCGAGGCCGGGATCAGCTGGATCTGCGGGGTCGCCACAGCCTGGGCGGAGGCGGCGGGGGCAGCCGGGGCCGAGGGCCCGGGCTTGGTCACGGCCACGTCGCGCGGCGTACGTTGCACCGGCGGCGCGGGCCGCGGGGGCCCGGGTCGGCCGGGACGCGACGAAGCCGCGGGGCGGGGGCCGGGTACGGGGCGGGGGGTCGGCGCGGTACGGCCACTGGCCGGCGTGGCGCGGGGACCCTGGGCACTCTCGTGAATCTGAGGCTCCTCGGGAATGAGAGGCATGAGCTGATATTTATCAAACGCTGGTGCGGCTCGCGCGAGCGGGTGGCACACAAGTGCGAGCGGAATCGTCAGAAGTCGAAGCCGAGCTGGCCCTCGATCTCCGGAACGCTTCCTTCCACCCAGGTGCGGACCTTCTTGAGGTGCCGCCACTGGGGCAGCGCATCAAGATACGCCCACGACAACCGGTGGTGCGGGGTGGGTCCCCGTTCCGCCAGTGCGGTCTTGTGCACGGGCGACGGATACCCGGCGTTGTCCGCAAAACCGAAGTCTGCATGGTCGATACCCAGTTCGGCCATCATTTTGTCGCGCTGCACCTTGGCGATCACCGAGGCCGCCGCGACCGCCACGCAGGACTGGTCACCCTTGATCACCGTACGGACCCGCCAGGGAGCCCCGAGGTAGTCATGCTTCCCGTCGAGGATCACCGCGTCGGGGCGGACCGGCAGGGCCTCCAGGGCGCGCACCGCGGCGAGCCGCAACGAGGCCGTCATCCCCAGGCCGTCGATCTCCTCCGGGGAGGCGTGCCCCAGGGCGTACGACGTGACCCACGTCCGCAGTTCCTCGGCGAGCACGGTGCGCCGTTTGACGGTGAGCAGCTTGGAGTCGGTCAGGCCCTCGGGGGGCCGACGCAGTCCGGTGATCGCCGCGCAGACGGTGACGGGCCCGGCCCACGCGCCGCGCCCCACCTCGTCGACACCGGCAATGATCTTCGCTCCGGTCGTGGCTCGAAGGGAGCGCTCGACGGTGTGAGTAGGTGGTTCGTACGGCATGGCGCCCTAAGCGTACGCCGCCGCGAACCTGCTCCGACACCCTGGTTCACCGAAGGAACCGCCACGCCGCCGAAGCGATCACTCACAGCCCCGCCGGACGGAGGAGGGGAACCATCAACTGGTCGATCATCTCCTCGATGTCCCGGTCGTTCCATTCACTGCCGCACATCTTCGACCGGTACATCATGATCGCCGGAATGGCGTCGAAGACGTAGCCGTTCGCCGCATCGGCCCGCACCTCCCCCCGCTCAATTCCACGGGTGATCACCTCTCGAAGCAACCGGATGGTCGGCTCCACGACCCCGTCGAAGATCACGCCATGGAAGCGCTCGGCCTGGAGCGTGTCGCATTCGTGAATCACCGAGCGCAGCGCGAAACCGGGGCGCGAGAACATCGCATCCCGCGCCTGCCGGCACAGCTCAAGCAGGTCCTCGCGCACGCCACCCAGGTCGGGAGCCGACTCGAAGGTCGGCAGCCCGGCCCGCAGCGCGTCGGCCACAAGGTCCTCCTTGGACGGCCATCGCCGATAGACGGCGGCCTTGCCCGTCTGGGCGCCCGCGGCGACGCCCTCCATGGTGAGGCCGTTCCAGCCGACCGTACTGAGCTGTTCCAGCGCGGCATCGAGGATCGCGCGTTCGAGCACGACGCCGCGCCGGCGAGGGGAGGCCGTCTGAGCGGGGGCGGCCGTCCAGCGCGAGGTAACCATCTGAGCGTCTCCAACGAACAAGGGAAGCGGGATTCCGGGGACAAGGGGCGGTGCGCGGCAACTACGGGGGAAACGCCGCGCGATGACGACTTCAGTGAACGCTTGCGTTCACTACTGGGGACTCACTACGGTTGACGCGACAGTGAACGCGAGCGTTCACTAAGGCACTTGTGGGGGACCCATAGTGACAACCTCTCAGTTGATCAAGGACCAGAAACCAGGTGCGGCCCGTCGGGAGGGGCATCCTGGTATCGCACTCACCGTCATCGCAGCCTGCCAACTCATGGTGGTCCTCGACGCGACGATTGTGAACATCGCACTCCCGCACATTCAAGAGGCGCTCAAGTTCAGCACCACCGACCTCACCTGGGTCGTGAGCGCCTACACCCTCACCTTCGGCGGTCTGCTGCTTCTCGGTGGCCGCGCCGGTGACATCCTGGGCCGCCGCCGGGTCTTCATGACCGGCATCCTTCTGTTCACGCTGGCCTCTCTGCTCGGCGGGCTCGCCCAGGAGCCGTGGCAACTGCTGGCCGCACGTGTGCTCCAGGGCGTGGGCGGCGCGATCGCCTCGCCCACTTCGCTGGCGCTCATCACCACCACGTTCCCCGAAGGCCCGGAACGGAACCGGGCGTTCGGCGTCTTCGCCGCAGTCTCCGCCGGCGGTGGCGCCATCGGCCTGCTCGCGGGCGGCATGCTCACCGAGTGGCTCGACTGGCGATGGGTGCTCTTCGTCAACGTACCGATCGGCATAGTGATCGCCCTGCTCACCCCGCTGTACATCAGCGAGTCCGAACGGCATTCCGGGCGCTTCGACATAGCGGGTGCACTGACCTCGACGGCGGGCATGGCGTCCCTCGTCTACGGCTTCATCCGGGCGGCCGACGAGGGCTGGCGGGACAGCCTGACCATCGGCTCCTTCGGCGCCGCGGTGGTCCTGTTGCTGGCCTTCGCGTTCATCGAGTCGCGGGCCAAGGAACCCATCACCCCGCTCAGGATGTTCGCCGACCGCAACCGCTCGGGCACGTATGTGATCATGCTCAGCCTGGCCGCGGCGATGTTCGGCATGTTCTTCTACATCGTTCTCTTCGTGCAGAACGTGCTGCAGTACAGCCCGATCGAGGCCGGTCTCGCCTTCCTGCCGGTGACGGTCGTGATTGCGCTCGGGGCGGGCCTTTCGCAGCGCTTCCTGCCGGTGCTCGGCCCCAAGCCGTTCATGCTCGTGGGCTCGGCGCTCACCGCCACCGGGCTGGCCTGGCAGACGCTCATCAGCGCCGACAGTTCCTACGTGGGCGGAGTGCTCGGACCGATGCTGGCGTTCGGCTTCGGTATGGGCCTGAACTTCGTGACGCTGACGATCACTGCGGTCTCCGGCGTCGCCCAGCACGAGGCCGGTGCCGCGTCCGGGCTGCTCAACGCCACTCAGCAGGTGGGCGGTTCGCTGGGCCTGTCCATTTTGACGACGGTGTTCGGCTCCGCCAGCAAGGACGAGGCGGAGAAGCAGCTGCCGAAGTTCATGGCCGAGGCGTCGCCCGAGCAGAAGGCGGAGTTCGCCAACACCCATCAGCTGCCGGGCTCCTGGGG
This sequence comes from Streptomyces sp. NPDC059010, assembly GCF_042740355.1. NCBI lineage: Bacteria > Bacillati > Actinomycetota > Actinomycetes > Kitasatosporales > Streptomycetaceae > Streptomyces > Streptomyces sp. NPDC059010. The sequence goes on along the minus strand of NZ_JBHYJA010000041.1, from coordinate 78,195 downwards.
CCACGAAGTGCTCACGCAGGGCATCTCGACGGGCTTCGTGGCGGCCGCCGCGATGGCCGTACTCGCCCTGGCCACCGCCTGGTTGGTGATCCGGGTCCGCAAGAGCGACCTGGAGGCCCTCGCCGGGACGGCGGGCCCGATGGCCGGCTGACCCGGCAGGACTGGCAACGGCAGAGCAGGCAAAGGACCGCGGGTGGCCGGATCGCGTCCGGGGGACCGGCGACGAGGACAACGAGCCGGCCATCCGCACCACCTCCCCGCCGACCGGCGTGGGACCGCCCCCGTTGCCACGGGAGTGCCGAAGCCCGACCCATGCGGCGGTGGCCACGACAAACAGCACGCCCAGCACCGACTTGCCCCCCATGGCCGCACCCCTGCCCCTCGTGTGTCACCTGCGTGTGCGGCCCCAGCGGTCGCACAGCAACTGCCACGACAACGGACCAGCAGTCACGCAGAGTTCCCGGCAGGCACAGAAAGTTATTAGAGGTCCGGCAGGGAGAAGATTCAGGCAGGCCAGAGCGGCGTTACACCGACGTCGGCACCCACGCAGGGAGTGCCTCGGTCCGCTCCGCCCACTCGGCCGGCATCGCCCCGGCCTTCCCGGCGCCGATCACCCCGCCCACGATGGCGCACGTGGTGTCCACGTCGCCGCCGACCTGCGCGGTCGTCCAGAAGGCCTGCTCGTAGTCACCGAGAGCCCGCGCCGCCGACCACAGCGCGAACGGCACGGTGTCGTGTGCCGTCGTACGCCGGCCACAGCCCAGGACGGCGGCGACCGTGGCCGCGTCGCCGTAGTCGAGCATGTCCCGGGCGCGTCGCAGGCCCGCTCCGACCGCGCTCTTCGGAACGAGGGCGATGACGTCGTCGAGGAGCGATTCGGGGCTGGGCGGGCCACCGGGCGCGGAGACCAGTGCGGCGGCCGCAGCGACGGCCATGGCGCCGACGACGGCCTCGCGATGCTGATGCGTGGGGTAGGCCGAGATCTCGGCCTGGTGGGTCGCCTGCTCCGGATCGTCCGCGTACCAGGCGCCGAGCGGCGCGATACGCATCGCGGCGCCGTTGCCCCAGGATCCCTGTCCGTTGAAGAGCGCGGCCGACAGCTCTCGCCAGTCGCCGCCCTCCCGGACCAGGCGCAGCAGCCGATTGACCGCGGGGCCGTAGCCCCGGTCGAAGTCGTGGCGCTCGGCGAAGGAGCGGGCCAGCGCGTCCTGGTCGATGCGGTGGTGGGCTGCCAGGACAGCCACCACGGAGCAGGCCATCTCGGTGTCGTCGGTCCACTGCCAGGGGCCGGACGGCAGCTCGCGCCGCTTCAGCAGCGGGTAGTTCACCGGCACGAAGAACTGCGAGCCCAGCGCGTCCCCCACCGCGAGTCCGCGCAGGCTGGCGAGGGCGCGGTCCAGGCGCCCTTCAGGTGAGGAATCAGCGGTCATCGCCCTGCCACTCTATCCGGTGATCCCGTACGGTTCCGGATCTCGCCAGCGTTCGAAAGGCCGGTCAAGCGTGTACTTGCCGTCGTCCCCGAGAACGAGCATCCGCATCTCCGCGTTCCCGGGGTTCGACAGTGATTCGAACTCTGCGACCGTCCAGTGGAACCAGCGCATGCAGAACAGCCGCATGGCCAGTCCATGGGTCACGAGCAGCACGTTCGGCGGATGGTCGGGGGCCTCGAAACTGCGGTACAGGCTCTCCAGGAAGTTGCCGACCCGGTCGTAGACGTCGGCACCGGACTCGCCTTGGGCGAAGCGGTAGAAGAAGTGCCCGTAGGCGTCACGGTAGGACTTCTGGAGGCGTACGTCGTCGCGATCCTGCCAGTTCCCCCAGTCCTGCTCGCGCAGCCGGGGCTCCTCGCGCACGCGTATGAGCTCGGGATCGAGGTGGAAGGCCCGGAGCGTCTCGTGCGTACGGCGGTAGGGCGAGACGTACACGCTCACTCGCTCACGGCCGAACACCTCCCGCAGCCGTTTTCCCGTCTCCTCTGCCTGCCGCCAGCCTCGCTCGGTCAGGGCCAGTGCGTGGTCGGGCTCACGCTCGTACACGGTGTCATCAACATTGCCCGTTGACTCTCCGTGCCGGACAAGGACGATGCGCCGTGGTCGTGCCATGCCAAAACCCTAGATCGAGTGACGGCCGATCGAGCACTCGTACGGGCCCCATACGGCGTACGTCACACATTTCCTGCACCACAGGTCACATCAGGGCGCACGAATCACAGGGTTTGGAATTCAAACGGTCCAGGCTGGTTCGAGATCCACGATGTCACCCGTGAGCGCCGCGATGTCCGCCTCCGTCTGGGCTCGCAGGGCCAGTCGCTCCACCCGCTCCGTGCGGTATTTTCCGTGCTCCGCGGCCGACCGCCACATCGACAGCACGAGGAACTCGTGGCCCGGCGCCTCGCCGAAGAGCCCGCGGATCATGCCGGGCGAACCGGCCATCGCGGGGTTCCAGACCTTCTCCTGCATGAGCATGAAGTGCTCGGCGCGGTCCTCATGGACACGGCAGTGGGCCACCCTGACCAGGTCCGCGTCGGTGAAGCGCGGCTCGAAGCCGGTCTTCACGTCGAAGCGGTGGTCGAAGAGCTTGACCTGTATGTCCTTGAAGGTGCCCGACTGGGCCGCCGCCAGCCTGTCGTGGGAACGGGCCATGAAGGAGTCGTAGAAGGAACGGCTCTCCCAGAACGAGAAGACGTGCACAACCCCCTGCCGCCCCCGGCTCCAGCCCCCACCCTGCCCCCGAAACCCCGGCTCCCCCAGAAGCCCCGCCCATTTTCGCTGCGCCCGCTCGAAGCCGCGGCGGTCCACCACGGTGCAGCGAATCCACTTGACCAGCACCGCGCCATGGTAAGGCCACGGAGCGTGGCGCCGGTCACGCTCGACAGGAGTGCTCCCCGGCGCGCGATCCCGCTCGCGTGGCAGGATGGACAACCGGCCTTTGCTGCTGGGCAGTTCAGGCCGACGGCATACGCGGAACGGGGAAGGGGAAGCCTGGTGAGCGCCATCAACAAGGGGATCCGGAAAGTCGAGATCTCGGTCAAGTGGGATCCGAGTCCGGCCGGGCAGCCGCCCACCGATCTGGACATCGTCGCCGCGACCTATCTGTCCAGTGACCCGTACGGGGATCCCGCCTACGTGGTGCACTTCGACAGCCGCTCTCCCGACGGCACGATCTATCTGAACCGGGACAGCAAGGACGGCAAGGGCTTCGGCTGGGACGAGGTCATGACCGCGGAGCTCGACCGGCTCGACAGCCGGTACGCGCGCGTGATGGTCGGAGTCGTGATCCAGCAGCGCCCGGCGCAGCGCACCTTCGTCAGCGTCATCAAGCCGGCCCTGCGCATCCGCGAGGGCTACACCGTCCTGGCCGAGGACGACTTCGGCGGTGTCCTGGGCTCGACGGCGACGACGGTCGCTGAGTTCGTACGCCAGGAATCGGGCACGTGGGACTTCCGCCCCGGCATCCACGGTTTCGAGGACGATCCGGAGACGTTCACGGCGACCATGGGCAGCATTCGCCAGCCCTGAGGCGCGCGGTGGCATACGGCAAGGAGGGGCGCCGACATTTGGTCGGCGCCCCTCCTTCTGCGCTTCCGTCAGGTCGCCTCAAGACCTACCCGACGGCCGGGGCCAGGCCCCTGTCCGGTGTCAGCTGCAGCCGCTGGTCGAGCCGCAGCCCTCGCAGATGTAGCACGAGCCGGCGCGCTGCATCTTCGTACCGCAGGAGAAGCACAGCGGGGCGTCGGCCTGGATGCCCAGCTGCATCTCCACCAGTTCGGCGCTGGTGTGGGCCTGCTGCGGGACCGCCTTGGCCGCTCCGGCGTCGGCCTTCGGGGTGGCGACGGCCTTCAGTTCCTGGGCGCGCGGCGCCGACTGGGCCAGGCCCTCGACGTCGACCTCGTCCTCGTTGGGCTCGTACGAACCCGTCTCCAGGTGACGCTGACGCTCCTCGGCGGAGTGGATGCCGAGCGCGGAACGCGTCTCGAAGGGGAGGAAGTCCAGCGCCAGGCGGCGGAAGATGTAGTCGACGATCGACTGGGCCATCCGCACGTCCGGGTCGTCCGTCATACCGGCCGGCTCGAAGCGCATGTTCGTGAACTTCGAGACGTACGTCTCCAGCGGCACGCCGTACTGGAGGCCGACGGAGACCGCGATGGAGAAGGCGTCCATCATTCCGGCGAGGGTCGAACCCTGCTTGGACATCTTCAGGAAGACCTCGCCGAGACCGTCGTCCGGGTAGGAGTTGGCGGTCATGTAGCCCTCGGCGCCGCCGACGGTGAAGGACGTCGTGATGCCGGGACGGCCCTTGGGGAGGCGCTTGCGGACCGGGCGGTACTCGACGACCTTCTCGACCGTCTCACGGATGGTGGCCTCGGCCTTCTCCGTGATCTCGGTCTTCTCCTTCTCCTTGGTCTTGGCGGAGAGCGGCTGGCCGACCTTGCAGTTGTCGCGGTAGATGGCGAGCGCCTTGACGCCCAGCTTCCAGGCCTCGAAGTAGATCTCCTCGACCTCCTCGACGGTCGCCGACTCCGGCATGTTGACCGTCTTGGAGAGCGCGCCGGAGATCCAGGGCTGGATCGCGGCCATCATGCGGACGTGGCCCATCGCCGAGATGGAGCGCTCGCCCATGGCGCAGTCGAACACCTCGTAGTGCTCGTGCTTGAGGCCCGGGGCGTCGACGACATTGCCGTGGTCGGCGATGTGGGCGACGATCGCCTCGATCTGCTCCTCCTGGTAGCCCAGGCGGCGCAGGGCCTGCGGGACGGTGCCGTTGACGATCTGCATCGAGCCGCCGCCGACCAGCTTCTTGAACTTGACCAGCGCGAGGTCGGGCTCAAGACCGGTGGTGTCGCAGGACATCGCGAGACCGATGGTGCCGGTCGGGGCGATGACGGACGCCTGGGAGTTACGGAAACCGTTCTTCTCACCGAGACGCTGCACGTCCTGCCAGGCCTCCGTGGCGGCGGCCCAGATCGGCGTGTCCAGGTCGTCCATGCGGACGGCCGTCGTGTTGGCGTCGGCATGCTGCTTCATGACGCGCAGGTGCGGCTGGGCGTTGCGCGCGTAGCCGTCGTAAGGGCCGACGACCGCGGCGAGTTCGGCGGAGCGCTTGTACGACGTACCGGTCATCAGGGAGGTGATGGCACCGGCGAGGGCGCGGCCGCCGTCGGAGTCGTACGCGTGGCCGGTCGCCATCAGCAGGGCGCCGAGGTTGGCGTAGCCGATGCCGAGCTGGCGGAACGCGCGCGTGTTCTCACCGATCTTCTGCGTCGGGAAGTCCGCGAAGCAGATGGAGATGTCCATCGCGGTGATGACGAGCTCGACGACCTTCGCGAAGCGCTCGACGTCGAAGGACTGGTTGCCCTTGCCGTCGTCCTTCAGGAACTTCATCAGGTTCAGCGAGGCGAGGTTGCAGGACGTGTTGTCCAGGTGCATGTACTCGCTGCAGGGGTTCGAGCCGTTGATACGGCCGGACTCCGGGCAGGTGTGCCAGTGGTTGATGGTGTCGTCGTACTGGATGCCGGGGTCGGCACAGGCCCAGGCGGCCTCGGCCATCTTGCGGAACAGGGCCTTGGCGTCGACCTCCTCGATGACCTCGCCGGTCATGCGGGACGTCAGGCCGAACTTGCCGCCCGTCTCCACGGCCTTCATGAACGTGTCGTTCACACGGACCGAGTTGTTGGCGTTCTGGTACTGGACGGACGTGATGTCGTCGCCGCCCAGGTCCATGTCGAAGCCCGCGTCACGCAGGGCGCGGATCTTCTCCTCTTCCTTCACCTTGGTCTCGATGAAGTCCTCGATGTCGGGGTGGTCGACGTCGAGGATGACCATCTTGGCTGCGCGACGGGTGGCGCCGCCCGACTTGATCGTTCCTGCCGAGGCGTCGGCCCCGCGCATGAAGGAGACAGGACCGGAGGCGTTGCCGCCGGAGGACAGCAGCTCCTTGGAGGAGCGGATGCGGGAGAGGTTCAGGCCGGCGCCGGAGCCGCCCTTGAAGATCATGCCCTCTTCCTTGTACCAGTCGAGGATCGACTCCATGGAGTCGTCGACGGCCAGGATGAAGCAGGCGGAGACCTGCTGGGGCTGCGGCGTACCGACGTTGAACCAGACGGGGCTGTTGAAGCTGAAGACCTGGTGCAGGAGGGCGTACGCCAGCTCGTGCTCGAAGATCTCGGCGTCGGCAGGCGAGGCGAAGTACTTGTAGTCCTCGCCGGCCTTCCGGTACGTCTTCACGATGCGGTCGATCAGCTGCTTGAGGCCGGTCTCGCGCTGCGGGGTGCCGACGGCACCGCGGAAGTACTTGCTGGTGACGATGTTGACCGCGTTCACCGACCAGAAGTCGGGGAACTCGACGCCACGCTGCTCGAAGTTCACAGAGCCGTCGCGCCAGTTGGTCATGACGACGTCACGGCGCTCCCAGGCCACCTCGTCGTACGGGTGCACGCCGGGGGTGGTGTGGATGCGCTCGATACGCAGTCCCTTGGCCGCCTTGGTGCCCTTGGCGCGGGAACTCCGTGCCGGACCGCTCGCCGTCTCTGTCATGCCGCCTCCCTGTACGGGCTAAAACGCCCTGAAGTGCCCCGATGTTCCCCGTGGCACGGTGTTCTGTCTGGTGCTGCGGGCACCCTCTGATCGCCACCCGCAGCAGGTCTTCTGTCGCCGCTTCACGGCCGGATCCGGAGTCCGAGGACCGGAGCCGGCCCGCCTCAGTCGGCGGCGCTGGCGGGAACGGGGACTTGTCCAGCCCCTCCGGACCCGCGATCGTCTTCCCGGCCCCCCGTGACAGGTCCTGCGTCGTCTTCGCGGTCGTCGTCGTCCGCGGCGGGGCTCCCCGTCACCACCCTCAGTTCCGCGATCGCGGCCTCGAAGTCCTCAAGCGAGTCGAACGCCCGGTAGACGGAGGCGAATCGCAGATAGGCGACGAGGTCGAGCTCCTGCAACGGGCCGAGTATGGCCAGCCCCACGTCATGGGTGGTCAGCTCGGCACTTCCGGTGGCCCGCACCGCCTCCTCGACCCGCTGGCCGAGCTGGGCGAGAGCGTCCTCGGTGACAGGTCGTCCCTGGCATGCCTTGCGCACACCGTTGATGACCTTGGTACGGCTGAACGGCTCGGTGACTCCGGACCGCTTGATCACCATCAGCGAGCACGTCTCCACGGTCGTGAAACGACGGGAGCAGTCTGGACACTGACGGCGCCTGCGGATCGACGTGCCGTCGTCGGTCGTACGACTGTCGACGACACGGCTGTCGGGGTGCCTGCAGAAGGGGCAATGCATAACTCCAACCCTCCTCACAGCAGACTCAATAGCCTCGCTGGGCCTCATGGGCCCCTCGAAGCAGCCCCAAGCATAGGCGATCTCCGAGCGTCCAAAGACCCGGGGGACCACAACTTCTGGGCTGCTGCTGCAATCCAACCACTACATGTGGGGATTGGCTCATACACGCACACCCTGCGCGCGTGTCGCGTACGCACGGTCACGCACTGTATGACCACAAGGCCACGACACACACGTGCGTGCACAGCCGTATCCCCGCGACACATACGGAGATACCGTGAGCGCCACACGGAGGGGACGTGCGACTCCCGCACAGATGGGGGTCACTCCACGGTTGATCCGATGCCGGATGGCAGACTGGGGCGACAACCCACGAGGTCGTACGCCGACGGTGAAGAGTACAACAATGGGCCCCTTTGTCCGCCGGCAAGCGCGTTAGCCATACACCCAGACACATGATCACGTCAGGCGATTCGCGATTTTTCACTCGAACGTGTGTTTGGCGCAACCTTTCGAAAGCAACTACCGTTGTGCAGCAGGGAGACCATCGAGAGGGGCCGACGTGACCACCACCGCAGACAGTGCCACCATCACTGCCCAGGACCGCTCCCAGGGCCGACTCGAGCCGGTGCATGCGATGAACGAAGCCATGAATCCCGAGGGACACAAGCGCTCCCTACCGGGCCGACCTCCTGGCATCCGGGCGGACAGCTCGGGGCTCACGGACCGGCAGCGCCGAGTGATCGAGGTCATCAGGGATTCGGTGCAGCGGCGTGGCTACCCGCCGTCCATGCGGGAGATCGGCCAGGCGGTCGGACTGTCGAGCACGTCCTCGGTCGCACACCAGCTGATGGCACTGGAGCGCAAGGGCTTCCTCCGCCGCGACCCGCACCGCCCACGCGCGTACGAGGTGCGCGGCTCCGACCAGGCCGCCTCCGTGCAGCCCACGGACACCGCCGGCAAGCCCGCCGCGTCGTACGTCCCGCTGGTCGGCCGCATCGCCGCCGGTGGCCCGATCCTCGCGGAGGAGTCGGTCGAGGACGTCTTCCCTCTCCCCCGGCAGCTGGTCGGCGACGGCGAGCTCTTCGTGCTGAAGGTCGTCGGTGACTCGATGATCGAGGCCGCGATCTGCGACGGCGACTGGGTCACGGTCCGGCGCCAGCCGGTCGCCGAGAACGGCGACATCGTGGCCGCCATGCTCGACGGCGAGGCCACCGTCAAGCGATTCAAGCGCGAGGACGGCCATGTCTGGCTCCTCCCGCACAACTCGGCGTACGAGCCGATCCCGGGCGACGACGCGACCATCCTGGGCAAGGTGGTAGCGGTGCTGCGCCGCGTGTGACGGCTGCGGCGGGCGATGCCGAAGTGCATCGCTCTCTGACCGGGCCCCGGAACCCCTGCGCCGGTTCCGGGGCCCTGTGCTGTTGTAAGCCCCGTTGCCAGGGGCTGCGCCGCTCTGGTGCATGGCGGCAGGTGCATGGCGGCAGCCGACGTCGGCGAATACCGGATCAAGGGATGCCAGATTGAGGCTTGGCCTGTCTCGAAGGATGAGGACGGGGAGTTGGCCTGTCGCGGCATCGTGACAGGCCGCCCTCATCACTGCGGCTGATCCGCCTGCGCCTCCGCCTCTGCCTCTGCCTGCTTCGCCGCCGCGTCGATCGTGGCCAGCGACTTTCGGACCTGATTACGGTCCGTCGTGTACCAGAAGTCGGGCAGTGACGCCTTCAGATAGCTCCCGTACCGGGCCGTGGCCAGCCGCTGGTCCAGCACGGCGACCACGCCTCGGTCCCCCGATGCCCGTACGAGGCGGCCGGCGCCCTGGGCCATGAGCAGCGCGGCGTGGGTGGCGGCGACCGCCATGAAGCCGTTGCCGCCGGCGTCCTCCACGGCCTTCTGGCGGGCGCTCATCAGCGGGTCGTCCGGGCGCGGGAACGGGATTTTGTCCATGACGACCAGCTGGCAACTGGGACCGGGCACATCGACGCCCTGCCAGAGGGACAGGGTGCCGAACAGGCAGGTCTTCGAGTCGGCCGAGAAGTTCTTGATCAGCTCGCCGAGCGTCTCCTCGCCCTGGAGGAGGATGGGGAACTCGGGGATGCGCGAGCGAAGTTCCTCGGCGGCCAGCTGGGCGGCCCGCATGGAGGAGAACAGGCCGAGCGTGCGGCCCCCGGCCGCCTGGATCAGTTCCGTCAGCTCGTCGAGCATGTCGATGCGGTCGCCGTCCCGCGCGGGACGGGACAGGTGCTTGGCGACGTACAGGATGCCCTGCTTGCGGTACTCGAAGGGCGAACCGACATCCAACCCCTTCCACTGCGGAAGGTCGTCTCCCTCCGTCCCCTCGGGAGCCAGCCCCATGGACGCGCCTACACCGTTGAAGTCACCGCCCAGCTTCAGGGTCGCGGAGGTCAGGATGACGGAGCGGTCCTCGAAGAGCTTCTCTCGCAGTAGTCCTGACACCGACATGGGGGCCACGCGCAGGGAGGCGCCGAAACGGTCGTGCCGCTCGTACCAGACGACGTCCCACTCGGAGCCGTTGGTGATCCGCTCCGCCACGTCGTGCACCGACTCGACCGAGGCCAGCGCCTGCTTGCGGACCGCGTCCTCGTCCTGCACGGATTTGTCGCGCGTCGCACCGATCGCCGAGATGACGGTGCGGCACGCGTCGCGCAGCGCCATGAGCGCGTAGGCGAGGTCCTCCGGGATCTCCTCCAGGCGGCCTGGCAGGGCCAGCTCCATCAGCCGTTCGAAGCCCTCGGCGGCGGTCTGGAGCTGGTCGGCGGCCTTCTCGTTGGCGAGCTTCGCGGCGCGGCGTACCGCGCGGTTGACCTGGCCGGGAGTGAGTTCGCCGGTGGCGACTCCGGTGACCCGGGAGACAAGTTCGTGCGCCTCGTCGACGATCAGGACCTCGTGCTGCGGGAGGACGGGGGCGCCCTCGATGGCGTCGATCGCGAGCAGCGCGTGATTGGTGACGACGACCTCCGCGAGCTTGGCCCGCTCACGGGCCATCTCGGCGAAGCATTCGGCGCCGTAAGCGCACTTCGAGGCGCCGAGGCACTCCCGCGAGGACACCGACACCTGGGCCCAGGCGCGGTCGGACACGCCGGGCGTCAGGTCGTCGCGGTCGCCCGTCTCCGTCTCGTCCGACCAGTCGCGCAGCCGCAGCAGGTCCTGGCCCAGCTTGCTGGTGGGTGCGGCTGCCTCGAACTGGTCGAAGAGGCCCTCCTCCTCGTCCTGCGGGACGCCCTCGTGCAAGCGGTGCAGGCACAGATAGTTCGACCTGCCCTTGAGCATCGCGAACTCGGGGCGACGGCGCAGCAGGGGGTGCAGTGCGTCGACGGTGCGAGGCAGATCCCGCTCCACGAGCTGGCGCTGCAGCGCCAGGGTGGCCGTCGCCACGACGACTCGCTCCCCGTGCGCGAGCGCGGGCACGAGGTAGCCCAGCGACTTTCCGGTGCCGGTGCCGGCCTGGACCAGCAGATGGGAGTCGCCGTCGATCGCCTCCGCGACGGATTCGGCCATGGTCACCTGGCCGGGGCGCTCCGTACCGCCGACGGCAGTGACGGCAGCATGCAGGAGTTCGGGGAGTGAGGGCTTTGTCATAGCGCGACCACCCTACGGCCCGGCACTGACAAACGGGTGGTCGCGGTGGGGACGGGGGACGGGATCAAGACCGGGGGTTCCTCGGGTGGGTATCGGATCGGTTCGGGTGCGTGTGGGGTCGGTTCGATTGAGGTCAGGGATGGTTCGCGTGAGGTCACGGATGGTTCGAGCGCGATCGGGGTTGGTTCGGGTGCCGTCCCGGTCGGTTCGGAGGGAGCCGGGGCCGATCGGGTTTGGGCGAGGGCGGTCGGTACTGGTGCCGGGTTGGACGCTCCGTGAGGCCATCGGCTTGTTGAGTGCGGTGGCGGCGCGAGTGCGGTGCTGGGTGAGTGCAGTGCTGGGTGAGTGCAGCCGCAGCATGTATGCGATGGCACCCCGGACCTGAGTGCAATCTGCGTCGGCCACCCTGGAGCGGAATCCGGGTCAGCTGGTCAGGAGTGGGAACCGGATCGGCGCGAGCGGTGTACCAAAAGTGACGGCACTGCGACATGGCGTCACAGAAGGTGGCGCAGGCTGCGGTCTCTGACCATGAGGGCGGCCCGCTTGGCGGGCAGCTCGATCTCGGCGGAGAACCGGAAGCCGGCGCTTAGGAAGGCCGCGACGGAAGGGGTATTGCGAATGTCGGGTTCAGCGACGACGCGAGCACAGGCAGGCCGCCTGTCGAGTACGAGGTCGGCGACGGCTCGGAGCAGAGTGCCACCGAGTCCTCTCCCACGGTCACCGACGGCACCGATGAGGAGATGGACTCCGGTGTCATGGGGCCGAGCCGGGTAATGCCGGGCCAGTGGGTCGAGGTCGGCACGATAGATCTCCCAGTAGCTCATCGGCGTGTCCTCCAGCATGCCCAGGCACGGAACGCTGCGCCCGTCACCGGTGAGCTGCGACCGCAGATGCTCCTCGGCCGCGTTCTCAGGCCCGCCGAGTCCCCAGAACGCCGCGACGGCTGGGTCTTTCATCCACCGGTCGATGATCGGAAGGTCTCGCTCGACACGCACGGGGACGAGGTGGAGCACTCCCGCTGGTGTGCTGATCGGCCCCCAGTCGGCCACGCGGTCGAGTAGATCTTCGGCGGTCAGAAGGAAGGACGTGGGATAGGCCGTACCCGCACCAGCCGGGCTCCGGCCTCCATCCGCATCGGTGTCCTCCGTGAAGAGCGCGATGAACTCGTCGGGCAGACGCAGGTCCAGCGTGTCCTCGCAGTCTGCATCGTCCGCGCCCTCGCCGGCGGTCGTGTCGATCGGACTCACACGAGTACCCGGGCTCGTGGCGATGCCGATCTCGGTGAAGGGGGCTGTACCGGCGTTGGCACTGGCGTCGGTGGGAGGCACGGCGACACTCCTCTCAGGAGGCGGGGTGGGTCATGTACCCGAGAGATGAAGGGGGTTGGTGAACAGCAGAGGCCTTGGTCAGGGATGCAGGGAGCGAGCGGTGTTGGTCAGGGATGCAGGGGGTTGGCAATGGTGACGTAGACGGACTGGGCGTCGACCGGGCCGACGAGTTCATCGAGTCCGTGCAGCCGGGTCAGCAGGTTGGCCTTGGAGCGCAGGACCGGTGAGTCGAGAAGGTGGGCCGGCAGTGAGGTGCGCAGCCGGGTAGGGCCGGTGGCCGCATCGCTCAGGAAGCGACGGAAGGCGGCGAGCAGCAGTTGTTCGTCGGCGAGACGCTGAGAACCGAACGCTCCGATGAGACCGAAGACGTTGTTGATCGCGAGGTAGTACGCGAAGCGCTCGTCGGCGACTTCGTCGGAGACGAAGGTGTCGCTGTGCTCACCGATGCCGGGCAGTCGGGCGTCGAGGTCCTCGTGCCGGGACTCACGGAAGTAGTAGCCCTGGTTGTCGCGGTACCGACCACCTGAAGGCCAGCCGTCGCCGTCCAGCAGGAGCAGCGTGTTCTGTTGGTGTGCCTCCAGGGCGATTCCGGCCTCGGCGTCCAGCCACAGCACTGGCCGGACGACCTGTTCGAGGTAGCGCAGGAACCACTCGGCGGCAACGGCACCACGAGGGCGGCCTGTCCTGGCGGCGAGGCGCGCAATCACGTCGGCGAGACGAGACGGCAGGGATTGCTCGTCCGGCCGGGGGCGACCCGCAAATGCGCCGGCCTGTGCCTGAGGGCGGGGCGAGACGAGTCCAGCCACGCAGGACACGTCGTCGGAGGGCTTGAAGGGGTTGTGCCGGATCATCACGTCGAGGCCGGCCACGGGACCACCGTCCGGCCCGTCGACGGCGAGCCAGGCCGGGTCGCGCACGATGTCGAATCCCGGGTGCGCGGCCTGCCATTGCGTCGAGAGGCCGCTGCGCAGGAGTCGGTGGACCTCGATGCCGCGGTGCAACTCCTTGCGGAGGTTCTCACGCCGGGAGTTGGTGATGCGCAGGCCCAGCGACAGCTTGAGCATGGCCGCGGCGTCGGATCTGTGGACGGTTCGAACGGAGGAGGTGGGATGCCATGGGGCTCCATTGGCGCCGAGGTCCCGGAGTAGTCCGGCATCGAGCAGGGCCGCGGTCTCGGGACGATGCAGGGTCTCGCGCAACTGCCAGGGGTGCAGGGGCAGGGCCGCGTACCCGTCAGGCAACGGCAGGCCATGCCCTGCCAGGCGGGCCGTGAGCTGGGCGGCCGGCACGATACGGCCGCGCTCGGTCCAGGCCGAGTCGGTGGCGAGGAGGGAAGGAGCGACAGCCAGCCAGTGCAAGGGGAAGGAGCCACGCAACTCGGGTGAGTACAGCCGTGCTTCGGCGTCGGAGAGACCCTCGCGGCTCTTCGGGGTCGGGTGGAGTGGGTGTCCGAGTGTGAGTGCCTGCTCGGCGTCGAGGAAGAGGTCGGAGCCTTCGGCGGGCCTGTCCCGGTATTCGCTGATGAAGGAGACGGTGCGTCGGACGGAGTCGGCGACACGGGCGACGAGGTCGGTGGCAGCGGACGCGCTGTCGGCTCCCCCGTCGGTCTCACGGGTGAGCAGTGCCGCCAAGGTGACGGCGTCGGTTGGTGGCGAGTTGTCGGGTGCGTCGGCGAGGCGTGGGAGGCCGAAGCGGTGCCACCCCGTCGGGGACCAGTAGCGGACCGGGATCAGCAGGGCCGCACCGGTGGCTGGCAGGGGGATGCGGAGGATCCCGTTGTCCGGTGCCGGGATGGTGGTCTCACGTACCCAGCAGCGGAGCAGGTTCTCCACGGCGGCGGCCTGAGCCGCGGTGTGCGGGTCGGGATGCTCCAGGAGGTCGGAAACGGCGTCGCGCAGCCGCCTGGTGCGCGGGGTGCCTACCGGGGCCGGCGCCCGGAACGGCACCTGTGCGGCGACTCCCTGCCCCGACGCCTGCTCCTGCGGCGCTCCTCTCTCCAGTGCTGGGGCACCTGCTTGTGCGGGGGGAACTGCCTCTGCGGGAGAACCCTGGGTGAGGCAAGGCCCCCATGTGGATGGAGGTGCCTGTCTGGACGCCCCCACCGGTGCGGCAGCGCGTCCCTGCCCGCGAGGGGCCGGTGGGGGCGTCGATAGGGGGGTGGTGATCAAAGCTGGTCCTCTTGAGGTGGTTCGGGCTCGTGCAGCGACGGCCGACGTTCTGCGGTGAGTGAGGGGCGGGCGTGCGCTTGAGGGGGCGCGTTCTGAAAGTGCGGTGGGAGGGGGTGTCCGTTGAGGGCGAGGTTGGGAGGGGGAGCGATGTGTCGCTCGGGAGCGAGTCGTAGCCCAGGTGTGGATGGGTCGATGGGCATCGGCGCGAGGGCAACAGGCGGAGCGCGGGTCGGCACGCCCTCATCGGCTGCTGTGCTAGCCGGCCCAATCGGCCCGGTCGTCGTACTGACGGCGCCGTGGGTTCGACTGATCTCCGCGGCCGTGACCTGCGTGGCCGCGGGACACCGCGTCCACCGCATCGGCCAGCCGGTCGAGTACGGCGGCTGCCTGTTCGTCGCTGATGGTCAGGGGTGGAAGCAGCCGTACGACGCTGGAGTGACGGCCGCCGAGTTCGACGATCAGACCACGTCGCAGGCACTCCCGCTGGACGGCGGCTGCAAGCTCGGGGGCGGCGGGTCGAGGGCGGGGACCGGGGCCCAGTGTTGTCTCCGCTCCGGCGCCTCGTCCGGTGGGGGCACGGCCTGCCGAGCGGCCACCCGCTTTTCCGGCATGGTCGAGCCCTACCAGTACGCCGTTTCCGCCTCCAAGGCGACCGACATCGGCCGCAGCTCCCCCGTCGGCCTGACCGGGAGCACCCGCACCCTCTTCAGCAGCAGTCGGATGCGCCGGCCCCGGCCGTCTGCCCGCGCCATCGATCCCCGCCAGGGCTGCCGGGCGTCCCTCGTCACGCCCGGAGCGGTCCTCCGGCTCCACCACCTCGACCCCGATCATCAGACCCCTCCCCCGGACATCGCCGATGCAGGCGAACTCCCCTGCCAGCTGCCGGAGTTGGCTCAGCATCCGCGAGCCCAAGTCGGCCGCGCGCTCGGCGAGACCGTTCTCGCGGACGTAGGCGAGGGTTGCCGTGCCGGCGGCCATGGCGAGTTGGTTGCCGCGGAACGTGCCTGCGTGGGCGCCGGGTTGCCAGGCGTCGAGGTCGTCGCGGTAGACGATGACGGCCAGCGGAAGGCTGCCGCCGATGGCCTTGGAGAGGACCATCACATCGGGAGTGACGCCGCTGTGTTCCACCGCCCAGAAGGAGCCGGTGCGCCCGACCCCCGTCTGGACCTCATCGGCGATCAGGGGGATGGACCGGTCGGCCGTGATCTGCCGCATGCGTCGCAGCCAGCCGTCGGGCGCGGGGATCACTCCACCCTCGCCCTGGACGGGTTCGAGGATCATCCCGGCAGGGCGCGGGACACCCGACTTGGGGTCGTCGAGGACGGATTCGGTCCAGCGGGCGGCGAGTTCGGCGCCGTGTTCGCCGCCGACGCCGAAGGGGCAGCGGTAGTCCTGCGGGTAGGGCAGGCGGGCGACCCGTACGTCGTAGGCGCCCCCGGATGCTTCGAGCGCTCCGGCGGTCATCCCGTGGTAGGCGCCGCTGAAGGCGAGGATTCCGGTGCGTCCGGTCGCGGCCCGGACGAGCTTGAAGGCGGCCTCCACGGCATCGGTGCCGGCCGGTCCGCAGAACTGCACGCGCGCGTGGTCCGCGAGACCCGGCGGCAGGGTCTGGAACAGCTCGGTGATGAAGGCGTCCTTGACGGGGGTCGCCAGGTCGAGGACGTGCAGGGGCGCGCCCGAGTCCAGGACCTTGCGGATGGCGTCCAGGACGACCGGGTGATTGTGTCCGAGCGCCAAGGTCCCGGCGCCCGAGAGGCAGTCCAGGTAGCGGCGGCCGTCCGCGCCCTCGATGGTCAGTCCGCGTGCTCGCACCGGGACGATCGGCAGGGCGCGCGCGTAGGTGCGGGCTGCCGACTCGCGCGCCGACTGTCGCCGCAGGATCCCCTCGTGTACGGCGCGCGCCCCCGCCGACTCGGTCGTCCCCCCGCGCAAAGATTCGGTCACGGCCATGGCTCCCTGTCCTCCCGCTGTCCAGGGGCGAGCAGGTCTCACACATCCTCGCCCGACCCGACATACGAAGCCCCGCGAGCGTCCACTCGAAACTCCGGGGAACTGGGCACTGGGGACCGCTCACGGACCCCAGGCCCCCCGCCGCTACCAACCGCGGACCGTTCACCGGGTTACGGGTTGCCTCAAGATCCTTGCCGTACCGAAACCGTCGCTACGACGACGGACACCCGGCAGGGGCGCGGGATCGAGGGATCTCGGCCGATGGCGGCCGTCGCGGGGCCGGCCCGGTGTCGGGATCCGCGGGCCGGAGTGGATCCCGACGTCTTGAATTCCGAGGAGTACGCCTTGAAGGCCGCCACCGCCCGGGGCAGGCAGTTGCCGGTCGTCAGCGAGTAGGCACCAGGTTGTCCGACGGGGCCCCGAGACATCGAGAGAGCAAGGGCGCGAGGGTGGCGGCGACGCCGGAGACGAACAGACCGAGGGTGGTCACCAGGAGGGTCTTCTCATCTTGACCGGTTGGTCGTGGCATGCCCCGCCTCGTCCCGCGCCCACCCCGCGCCCATCCATGTGACCTTCCTCTCTCCCCACGCGGGTCGGACGCACGCCGACCCGGTGGAAATGAGGCAGTGGATGCACATACGGCGCATGGGCAGCGCACGGCGGTTGCGCGGCCCGGGACCTGGCAGTTCGCTGGTTTTCCCGGACGATTGCCAGGTCAGAGCGCCCGTAGCGAAACCGTTGCCGTTCCGTCGGAACTCCCCCACAGCGACCGCATAGTGTGTGATGCCGTCCCGACGCGCCGTGTCATCACGCGGAACCAGCCAGTGATCAGCGGGAGTTCATGACCGCGGCGCCCAGCACTGCCACCTCAGGGGGAGTTCAGATCATGCGATCGATACGGCCGTCGTTCACCGCTCGCCGAGGGAGGAGCGCGCGCCGCAGAACCTCCCCGCTGCCCGTGGTCGCGCTCGCCGCGGCATTGGCCCTCACCGCCACGGCCTGCGAGTCGGGCGATGCCGAGGCGGGCGGCGAAGCCACCGCGTCCGCGGCGGCCGGGGGTGAAGGAAAGATCACGATCCCGCAGGACATCAAGGACAAGCTCAAGGAGCACGGGATCGATCTGGACAAGTGGAAGGACGGCGCCTGGAAGCAGTGGGACAAGGACGACTGGCTGCGCGAGGCCAAGGACTACATCAACCCGATCATCGAGGGTCTGTGGGACCCGGACCGTATGCGAAAGGCCGAGGACCCGGACCGCGGCGTCGACGAGAGCGACCTCTCCGGTGACCAGGGTGTGACCGACCCGACGCCGCAGCCGGTGGACGCGCAGGCCGTGTCGCCTACGTACCACGCCAACGCCCCCGAGGCGGGCAAGGTGTTCTTCGACTCCCCCGAAGGCACGATGGTCTGCTCGGCGACGGTCGTGCAGGACCCGGCCAACCCCGGCAAGTCCAACATGGTGTGGACCGCGGGCCACTGTGTGCACGCGGGCAAGAGCGGCGGCTGGTACCGCAACATCGCGTTCGTGCCCTCGTACAACGACGCGGGCAAGGACGCCGCGCAGTTGAAGGGCGTCTCCAAGGAGGAGGCCGCTCCGTACGGTGTCTGGTGGGCCGACTGGGCGCAGACCTCGGAGCAGTGGATCGCGCAGGGCGGTCCGACGGGCGGCAACGGCGCCTCGTACGACTTCGCCGTACTGCATGTGAAGCCGGAGGCGGGCGGCAGCGGCAAGTCCCTTGAGGAGACCGTGGGTTCGGCCCTCCCGGTGGAGTTCAACGCCCCGGCCGTGCCCGATGTGGACAGCATCAAGGCGATCGGCTACCCGGCCGCGGCGCCGTTCGACGGGCAGAAGCTCTACCAGTGCCAGGACAAGCCGGGCCGGCTGTCGATCGCCGCTTCGGACCCGACGATGTACCGCATCGGCTGCACGATGACCGGCGGTTCGTCCGGTGGCGGCTGGGTCGCGACCGGCTCGGACGGCAAGCCCGCGTTGGTGTCCAACACCTCGATCGGACCGGTGGATGCGGGCTGGCTCGCGGGCCCGCGGCTGGGCAAGGAGGCCAAGGGCATCTTCGACTCGGTGAGTGACAAGTTCGCCGGACGGTGACGTTCGCGCGATGCCGGTCAGTGACGCCGCCAGGTGGTCGGTGACGGCTCCGTAGGCGTCGGCGGCAGGGCGGTGGGGAAACCTTCACCGCCTCACCGCCGTTAGCCCTCAACCCCACGGGCATAGTGGGGTGTCGTGTCCGAGGGGCCGCACCGCAGGGTGCACCGACCCTCGGGTGCCAAGCACACGTTCCAACGGGGGGTACCGCACCATGCGTTCCACATCTACGCCCACGGCGCCACGTCGCAGACGCCGCTCCGTCCTCGCCGTCACCGGCCTCGTCGCCGCCCTCGCCCTGACCGCGACCGCCTGTGAGGGCTCGGCGCAGGACAAGGCGAGTGACAAGGCCGACGCGGCCGCGTCCCAGGCCGCCGAACTCGGCGACGGCAAGATCAAGATCCCGGCCGACATCGCGGACCAGCTCAAGGAGCACGGCATCGATGTCGACAAGTGGATCGACGGCGGCTGGCAGGACTGGGACAAGGACAAGTGGCTCAGTGAGGCCAAGGACTTCGTCAACCCGGTGATCGAGGGCCTCTGGAAGCCCGATCGGATGCAGTCGGCCAAGGAGGCCAACAAGACGATCACCACGCAGGACGCCGCCGCCGACCAGGGCGTCAGCGACCCGGAGCCGGCGCCCGTCCGGGCGACGGCCGAGAAGACGCCGTACCACGACAACGCCGCGCCGGTCGGCAAGGTCTTCTTCGACTCCCCCGACGGCCCGGCCGTCTGCTCCGGCACGGTCGTCAAGGACGTCAACCACCCCGGCAAGTCCAACCTCGTCTGGACGGCCGGCCACTGTGTGCACGCCGGTGCCGACGGCGGCTGGTACCGCAACATCGTCTTCGCCCCCTCCTACAACGACCTCGGCAAGTCCGAGGCGCAGCTGGGCAACGCCACGGCCTCGGAGGTCACCCCCTACGGCAACTGGTGGGCCGACTGGGTCTCGACCTCGAACGAGTGGATCCAGGGCGGTTCGGAGACGGGCGGCGCGGGTGCCGCGTACGACTACGCCGTGCTGCATGTGAAGCCGGAGCAGGGCGCCAAGTCCCTTGAGGAGACGGTCGGCGCCGCTCTCGACGTGGACTTCTCGGCGCCGTCGGCGACCGACGTCGCCACGATGGGCGCCTGGGGCTACCCGGCGGCACCGCCGTACAACGGCCTGCAGATGTTCAAGTGCCTCGACCGGCCGGGCCGCCTTTCGCTGAGCCCGACCCTGCCGACGATGTACCGCATCGGCTGCACCATGACCGGCGGTTCGTCGGGCGGCGGCTGGTTCCGCGTGGAGAACGGCGAGACCAAGCTGGTGTCGAACACATCGATCGGCCCGGAGAACAACACCTGGCTCGCGGGACCGCAGTTGGGGACGGGTGCCGAGGCGGTGTACCAGAACATGAGCAGGACGTACGGCGGTCGGTGACCGTCGCGCGCTGACACACGCGGAAGGCCCCCCCCCCCCGCCAGGGGGGGGGGCGCCCCCCGTTGAACACCGTCCCCGCCGGCCGCCCCCCGCCCGCGGATCCGGGGGGCGCCCCGCTATAAGTCGGGAC
>NZ_JBHYJA010000041.1:39875-58215 GCF_042740355.1 Streptomyces sp. NPDC059010 | reverse complement strand
GGGGGTTAACAACAAACACCCGCTCGCGCGGGGGGGGGGGGCCCCCGCGCCCCCCCCCCCCCCGCCGGCCCCCCCCCCCCCCCGGCGGGGGGCGCCCCCACCGCGATTTCACGACGGTCCGGGCAGGCCGCCCGGCGACGGCTCAGGCGGTCGGCGCCGGAATGTACGGCGCGAGATCCGCCGCCAGTTCCTCGTGCACCCGCGCCTTGAGCAGCGTGCCCTCCGGGGTGTGCTCCTCGGAGATCACCTCGCCCTCGGTGTGGGCGCGGGCGACCAGCTTGCCGTGGGTGTACGGCACGAGCGCCTCGACCTCGACGGACGGCCTCGGCAGCTCGTTGTCGATGAGCGCGAGCAGCTCCTTGATGCCCTGACCGGTGCGGGCCGAGACGGCGATGGAACGCTTCTCGATCCGCATGAGCCGCTGAAGGGTCAGCGGGTCGGCCGCGTCCGCCTTGTTGATCACGACGATCTCCGGTACGTCGACGGCGCCGACGTCCCTGATCACCTCGCGCACGGCGGCCAGCTGCTCCTCCGGGTTCGGGTGCGCCCCGTCCACCACGTGCAGGATCAGGTCGGACTCGCCGACCTCCTCCATGGTGGAGCGGAACGCCTCGACCAGGTGGTGCGGCAGGTGCCGTACGAAACCGACCGTGTCGGCCAGGGTGTACAGCCGTCCGCTCGGGGTCTCGGCCCGGCGCACGGTCGGGTCGAGGGTCGCGAACAGGGCGTTCTCCACCAGCACGCCCGCGCCCGTGAGGCGGTTGAGCAGGGAGGACTTGCCGGCGTTGGTGTAGCCGGCGATGGCCACCGACGGCACCTTGTGGCGCTTGCGCTCATTGCGCTTGATCTCGCGGCCGGTCTTCATCTCCGCGATCTCCCGGCGCATCTTCGCCATCTTCTCGCGGATCCGTCGCCGGTCCGTCTCGATCTTGGTCTCACCGGGACCACGGGTGGCGAGGCCGCCGCCCTTGCCGCCGCCCATCTGCCGGGACAGCGACTGACCCCAGCCGCGGAGCCTCGGCAGCATGTACTGCATCTGCGCGAGCGCGACCTGCGCCTTGCCCTCTCGGGACTTGGCGTGCTGGGCGAAGATGTCGAGGATCAGGGCCGTGCGGTCGATGACCTTGACCTTGACGACGTCCTCAAGGTGGATGAGCTGCCCCGGACTGAGCTCACCGTCGCAGATGACGGTGTCGGCGCCGGTCTCCAGGACGATGTCCCGCAGCTCGTCGGCCTTGCCGGAGCCGATGTAGGTGGCCGCGTCGGGCTTGTCGCGACGCTGGACCACGCCGTCGAGCACGAGCGCGCCCGCGGTCTCCGCGAGGGCGGCGAGCTCCGCCAGCGAGTTGTCCGCGTCCTGCGCGGTCCCCGAGGTCCAGACACCGACGAGCACGACCCGCTCCAGACGGAGCTGGCGGTACTCGACCTCGGTGACGTCCTCAAGCTCGGTGGAGAGACCGGCGACGCGGCGCAGAGCCGCGCGCTCGGAGCGGTCGAACTGGTCGCCGTCCCGCTCTCCGTCGATCTCGTGGCTCCAGGCGACGTCCTCTTCCATCAGGGCATCGGCCCGAAGACCTTCGGGATTGCTGTACGCGAAGCGCTGAGTGTCCTGGGAAAAGGAAGAAGAGGAGGTCATTGGGTCCTTACGTCGATGGGTGATCCGTTGGCGCCGACGGCGGCAGCGACGCAGGCGCCTCGGAACGGGTCCGTAGCGCCCGGAATCTGGTCCGTCACTGCTGACAACGTACGAGTGCCCCGGGAGATTCCCGTGCCCCGTGCCGCGCCGACCCGAAGATGGTCGCACGGCACGGGGCGTCTCGTCACCGCCTTATTCCGCGGTCTTCCCGGTCTTGTCGGCCTTGTCGGTCTTCCCGCTCTTCACGGGCTTGCCCGCCGTCCCGGCCTTGGCGGGCTTCCCCGTCGTCGCCGGCTGCTTGCCGGGGTCCGTGGCCTTCCACTCCGGCCGGCCCGGCATCGGCGGGGTCTTCTCGCCGTAGAGCCAGGACTGCATGAACCCGTGCAGGTGGCGTCCGGAGACCTCCTCCGCGAGCGCGACGAAGTCCGAGGTCGAGGCGGTCCGGTCCTGGTAGCGGCTCACCCACGCGCGTTGCAGCCGCTCGAAGGCCGGGGCGCCGATCTCCTGCCGGAGGGCGTACAGGACCAGGGCCGCTCCGTCGTAGACGTTCGGCCGGAAGATGCCGTTCTTCTTGCCGGGCTCGGGCGCCTTGGGGGACGCGGGCGGTCCGCCGGCCGCGCGCCAGCGGTCGGAGGCGGCGTAGGCGGCCTTCATCCGGGCCTCCAGCGGCCGGTCCGCCTTCTCCGCCGCGTACAGGGCCTCGTACCAGGTGGCGTGCCCCTCGCTGAGCCACAGGTCGGACCAGGTGCGCGGGCTGACGCTGTCGCCGAACCACTGGTGCGCCAGCTCATGCACCATGATCGACTCGACGTACCACTTCGGGAAGGCGGGCTCGGTGAAGAGCCCTCGTTCGAAGAGGGAGAGCGTCTGGGTCTCCAGCTCGAAGCCGGTGGAGGCGTCGGCCACGAGCAGGCCGTACGTCTCGAAGGGGTACTCCCCGATCTTGCTCTCCATCCAGGAGATCTGTTCGGGGGTCTTCTTCAGCCACGGTTCGAGCTTCTCGCGCTGCCCGGTGGGCACGACGTCGCGGACGGGCAGTCCGTGCGGCCCGGTGCGGGTCAGCACCTTGGAGCGGCCGATGGACACCTGGGCGATCTCGGTGGCCATGGGGTGCGCGGTGCGGTACGTCCATGTCGTCGCCTTGCCCGCGCGGTTCGTGTCGGCCCGCTGGCCGTTGGCAACGACCGTGTAACCGTTGGGCGCGGTGACCCGGAAGGTGAACATCGCCTTGTCGGAGGGGTGGTCGTTGCACGGGAACACCACGTGGGCGGCGTCGGCCTGGTTGGCCATGGCAAGCCCGTCGGCGGTCCGTACCCAGCCGCCCTCCCGCTTCTCCCCGTACTCGGGATCACTGGTGTGCCGCACGGTGATCCGCGTCCAGTTGCCCTCGGACAACGGGGTCTCGGGCGTGATCACGAGATCCTCACCGGCGGTGCTGAACTTCGCGGGCGACCCGTCGACCTCGACGGACTCGACCTGGCCGTGGGCGAAGTCCAGGTTAATGCGGTCGAGATCCGCGGTCGTCCAGGCGTCGATCCTGGTCACGGCCTGAAGGTGCTTGGTGTTGGTGCCCGGATAGGTGAAGGAGAGGTCGTACGCCGCCACGTCGTAGCCGGGGTTGCCCAGGTGCGGGTAGAGGCGGTCGCCGACACCCAGGGGTGTGGCGGGGGCGCTCGCGGCGAGGAGACAGGTGGAGACGGCCAGGGCGAGCAGCGCGGGCACCCTGCGGCGGGCGGATCGGGGGCGAGGGCGAGGGGCGCCAGGGACTGGTCGCAAGGCCTCGATGCGGGGGATGAGCAGCATGCACCACGGCTATCAGCGCGCGCGTGCGGGACGGCGGCGACGCGCGACCAGCACACTCGAAGGGGTGTGTCGGGTGGATGCAGTCCAGGGAACGGCGTGCGGCGCACCGTCGGCGCTGGGTGGTGCGAGAGGGGTGCCGGGGGGTGCGGGCTGCACCGTAGGGCGCTCCCGCCCACGCACACGCCCGGCGTGAACCGCGCTCCCTCACACCCCGTGCGTCTGCGTCTGGGTCTGCGCCCGGCTCACGTCGTACACGCCCGCGACGTTCCGCATGGCCCGCATCAACCCCGGGAGCTGCGCCGCGTCCGGGAGTTGGACCGTGTAGGTGTGGCGTACGCGCTGCTGGGTCGGCGGCTCGACCGTCGCCGAGACGATTTCCGCGCCCTCCTGGGCCATCGCTTCCGTGAGGTCCGCCAGCAGGTGCGGGCGAACGAACGATTCGGCGACCAGGGTGACCCGGCACTCGGTGGTGTCCCCCCAGCGCACGTCGACCTCCGGGCGCCCCACGCCCTTCATCCGCGCCACCGCCGCGCACCCGACCCGGTGGACGGTCACCACTCCCCCGCGCACGGTGAACCCGGTGACCTCGTCGGGCGGTACGGGGGTGCAGCAGCCGGCGAGGCGTACGGACGCGCCGGGCCGGTCGACGAGGACGTTGCCCGCCGCGGAGCGGCCGGCCGACCCGGTGAGCGGCCCCTCGGCGGCCGGGCGGGCGGCCGGTTCCTCCGAGGCGTCCGCCCTGCTCGCCGAAGCGTCCGGCTCGGGCCGGAAGGGCTCCTCCCCGGGCTCCTCGCCCCCGACGGTGTCGACCTGCGGCGGATGGGTGGCCAGCCATCGCTGGATGGCGATGCGGGCGGCGGCCGTGTGGGCGTGCTCCAGCCACTCCCTGGAGGGCTCCGAGGCCGGGTCCTGGCCCATGAGGAGCTGGACGGTGTCGCCGTCCCGCAGAACCGTGCTGAGGGTCGCCAGGCGGCCGTTGACGCGGGCGCCGATGCACGCGTGCGCGTCCTCGCCGTACTGCGCGTACGCGGCGTCCACACAGGTCGCGCCCTCGGGCAGGCCCAGGGTGCCGCCGTCGGGCCGGAAGACGGTGATCTCGCGGTCCTGGGCAAGGTCCTCGCGCAGGGTGGACCAGAAGGTGTCCGGGTCGGGGGCGCCCTCCTGCCAGTCGAGGAGACGGGAGAGCCAGCCGGGGCGGGTGGGGTCCACCCGCTCGCCGTCGCTCGTGGCGGCCTGCTCCTCCGCGGGAGCGGCGTAGGGATTGCCGAGCGCGACGACGCCTGCCTCGGCGACCTTGTGCATCTGGTGGGTGCGGATGAGGACTTCGGTGACCTGACCGTCCTCGCGGGCCACGGCGGTGTGCAGCGACTGGTACAGGTTGAACTTGGGGACGGCGATGAAGTCCTTGAACTCCGAGACCACGGGCGTCATACAGGTGTGCAGTTCGCCCAGGACGGCGTAACAGTCCGCGTCCTCGGTCACCAGCACCAGCAGCCGTCCGAAGTCCGCGCCGCGCAACCGCCCCCGCTTGCGGGCCACTCGGTGCACGGAGACGAAGTGGCGTGGCCGGATGAGGACTTCGGCCTGGATGTCGGCCTCGCGCAGGACCGTGCGCATCGCGTCGGCCATCTCGGCGAGCGGGTCGTCCGCGCGGGAGGCGTTGTCGACGATCAACTCCCGTGTGTGCTCGTACTCCTCGGGGTGCAGGATCGCGAAGACCAGGTCCTCCAGTTCGGTCTTGAGCGCCTGGACGCCGAGTCGTTCGGCGAGCGGGATGAGGACGTCGCGGGTCACCTTGGCGATGCGGGCCTGTTTCTCGGGGCGCATCACGCCGAGGGTGCGCATGTTGTGCAGCCGGTCGGCGAGTTTGATCGACATCACCCGGACGTCGTTGCCGGTGGCGACGAGCATCTTGCGAAAAGTCTCGGGCTCGGCGGCGGCGCCGTAGTCGACCTTCTCCAGCTTCGTCACGCCGTCGACGAGGAAGCGGACCTCGGCGTCGAACTGCTCGCCGACCTGATCGAGCGTCACCTCGGTGTCCTCGACGGTGTCGTGGAGCAGCGAGGCCGTCAAGGTCGTGGTCTCCGCGCCGAGTTCGGCGAGGATCAGGGTCACGGCGAGCGGGTGTGTGATGTACGGCTCGCCGCTCTTGCGCATCTGGCCGCGGTGCGAGGACTCGGCCAGCACATAGGCGCGGCGCAGCGGTTCGAGGTCGGCGTCCGGGTGGTGGGCGCGGTGGGCGTCGACGACATGGCCGATCGCGTCGGGCAGCCGGTCGCGCGAGGCGGGGCCGAGCAGGGCGGCCCGGCCGAGGCGGCGCAGATCGAGCCGGGCGCGGGCCTTCCTGCGCGGCACGGCAGGCGTCGCAGGGCCTGCTACCGGGCCTGGCGTCGCGGGGTTCGTTGCCTCCGCACTCATGGGCACCTCCGGCTGCGTGGACCGGCGGACGGGGTGCCCCATGGCGGACACGGCACAGGGGTGGCGGCTTCTCCCCCGTCCGGGCCGGTGCTTGATGCTACCGAGCCCATCACGTGCGGCTGACCGCCTCTCGCCGAGCGTGAAACGGATCACCCATTCGAGCGAGGGTTCGCAGGATTATTGTTTCGCGCCAACCCACGAACGGGAGTTCGTGATTCCGGAGCGTGCCCGGGGCGCGGGTGCCCCAACTCTGAGGCCGTGAGCAGCCCCGGGCTCTGATACCAAGCCGGCGAACCGCTCAGCGACCGAGCGATTCCAGCCACTCCGCGTCGATCTCTCCCTCGGCCACGATCACCGCGGGACCGGTCATCTCGATCTCGCCGTCGGGCCGCTCGGTGATCACCAGGGTGCCGCCGGGCACATCGACGGTGTACGTCGCGGGTGCTCCGGTGACCGCCGGGTCGGCCCCGTCCCGTCGCGCGGCGGCCACGGCGACGGCACACGCGCCCGTGCCGCACGACCGGGTCTCACCGGCACCGCGCTCGTGCACGCGCAGGGCGACGTGCTGGGGACCGCGGTCGACCACGAACTCGACGTTGACCCCGTCCGGATACGCGGAGGCCGGGCTGAACGGCGGCGGGGAGTACAGGTTGCCGGCGTGCGCGAGGTCGTCCACGAAGGCGACGGCGTGCGGGTTGCCCATGTTCACGTTGCGTGCGGGCCAGCTGCGCTCGCCGACGCTGACCGTGACGTCCCCTTCGGGGAGCAGAGCCTTGCCCATGCCGACCGTGACATCACCCGCGGCGGAGCCGCTCTGGGACGCGGTCTTGGCGATGTGCACGGTCTTCACGCCCCCGCGCGTGGCCAGCGCGAGGTCGCCCTCGGTCACGTGTCCGGCGCGCTGGAGGTAGCGCGCGAAGACGCGCACGCCGTTTCCGCACATCTCCGCGATCGAGCCGTCGCCGTTGCGGTAGTCCATGAACCACTCGGCCTCGGCCGCCATGTGCCTGGCCTCGGGGTGCGCCGCGGACCGGACCACGTGCAGCAGCCCGTCACCGCCGATGCCCGCGCGACGGTCGCACAGGGCGGCGACGGCGGCCTGCGGCAGGTCGATGACGTTCTCGGGGTCCGGGACGATCACGAAGTCGTTCTCGGTGCCGTGACCCTTGAGGAAGGCGATCCGCGTGCTCATTCCTCGATCGTAAGGGGTCGGTACGACACCGCAGGCCGACGCGGGGTCCTACGACCGCCCACGTGCGCGTGGGGTGCGCCGACGAGGCACGCGCGTGCGTGCGTGAAGGTCAGCGCAGCCGGGCCACTCGCCACACGGCGAGCACGACCACCGCGACGACGAGCAGGGCGTACGCCAGCGCGACCCGCCAGTCCGCCCTGCGGCCGGAGCCCCGCTGCGGCAACCCGGGCCACGTGTAACCGACGCGGCGGGCGGCCATCATGCCCCAGCCGGCCGCGCAGGAGCAGATCAGCAGCCCCAGCATGGCGATCACGGCGCCGCTGTCGCCGAAGTCGAAGGCCAGCGGGAACGCGAACATCAGGGAGCCGACCGCGGCCAGGGACACGATGGGCGCGAGCTGCCAGATGCGCAGCCGGCGCTGCGGGCGCAGCTCGACCTCTACCTCCGGGCCGCCGGCGTACATCTCCTCGGGCTCGGGACCGTCGTCGGTGACACCACCCTCGGTCTCGGTCTCGTCGAGCCCGTCGGGGATCGGACGGTCGCCGTCCTGTTCACGTTCACCCTGGTCAGTGGTGACGTGCTCGGTGCCTTGTGCGGTGTCGCGAGGGCCGGCCTCCATCGCCACGCGCCCTCCCAACTCGGACTCCACTTGGTCGATCGAAGCTCGATGATGGCATGGCGCCGGAGGCCGGGATGACGGCCGGAGCGTCCCGATGCCATCACGTGATCAGGCTGTAACCGGTCGTTCGACCAACGCCAGGGCGAGATGCGGAAGTTCTGTGAGATCTGCCGCAGCCCCACTCAGCCAGTGCACCCGCGGATCCCGCCTGAACCACGAATCCTGGCGGCGCGCGAAGCGCTTGGTGGCCCGTACGGTCTCGGCCCGCGCTTCTTCGAGGGTGCACTCCCCGGCGAGCGCCGCGAGCACCTGCTGGTAGCCGAGCGCACGCGAGGCCGTACGCCCCTCACGCAACCCCTGCGCCTCCAGCGCGCGCACCTCGTCCACGAGCCCGGCGTCCCACATCCGGTCGACGCGCCGGGCGATGCGCTCGTCCAGTTCGGGGCGGGCCACGTCGACGCCTATCTGGACGGTGTCGTAGATCGAGTCGTGGCCGGGGAGGTTGGCGGTGAAGGGCTGGCCGGTGATCTCGATCACTTCGAGGGCGCGGACGATCCGGCGGCCGTTGCTGGGCAGGATCGCCTGCCCGGCCTCGGGGTCGGCGGCGGCCAAGCGGGCGTGCAGCGCCCCGGAGCCGCGCAGCGCCAGCTCCTCCTCCAGCCGGGCCCTGACCTCGGGGTCGGTGCCGGGGAACTCCAGATTGTCGACGGCGGCGCGGACGTACAGCCCCGAGCCGCCGACGAGGATCGGCCAGCGCCCGTCGGCGAGCAGTGCGTCGATCCGCTCCCGGGCGAGCCGCTGGTACTCGGCGACCGACGCGGTGACCGTCACGTCCCAGATGTCCAGCAGGTGGTGCGGGACGCCGGCGCGCTCCTCGGGCGTCAGCTTGGCGGTGCCGATGTCCATCCCTCGGTAGAGCTGCATGGAGTCGGCGTTGACGACCTCGCCGCCGAGCCGCTGGGCGAGAAAGACGCCCAGATCGGACTTTCCGGCTGCGGTGGGTCCGACGACGGCGATGACGCGGGGGGCGGGGGATGCACTACTCACCGCCCCAGTCTCGCAAACCTCACGGGGTGGACTCGAACGAGTTACGTGACGGCACGCGCGCGGGGTCGTTGCCAGTTGCGAGGTTTTCGCCGCTGGTTTCGAGGGGGCGGCAACCGGGCGGCGCAATCGGGCGCACCGGACGACGCGGGATTTCGCCCGCACGAGTAACGTATGGAGTGGATATGGGCGTTTTTGCACGACTTCTCCGGAGGTCGAAGGTCACGGAGGAGGCGTCAACCGCCGAGGCGCAGGCCGACACCCCAACGGCCGAAGCCACGGCGGATGAGGCGGCAGAGGCGAAGGGGTCGGCGGAGGCCAAGGCCGAGGACGCCGCCGAGTCGGCGGCAGCGGAGTCCACCGAGAGCGCCGCCAAGGACGGTGCCGAGGACGGCGTCGAGATCCCCAAGCAGCAGTCCGCCGACGAGGCGGCCGACAGTGAGGCCGGTGAGGGCGCCCGCACGTAGCTGCCCCGCGCGGGAAGGTGAAGCATGCGTCTGATGGATAGTTTGAAAGCCAGACTCGCCCCGGCCAAGGGCAAGGTCTCCGACTTCGCACACCGGCACAAGGTCTCGGACTTCGCGCAGCGGCACGAGGAAAAGGTCCAGCACGGCCTCGACAAGGCCGCGAAGGTCGTCGACGAGAAGACCAAGGGCAAGTACAGCAACAAGATCCATACGGGCACGGACAAGGCCAAGGGCGCCATGGACCGACTCGCGCACAAGGGCGACGGCACGGGGACCGGCAGCAGCACACCGCCGCCGGGCTCACCCCCGCCGACGACCTGAACGGCACATCGACGGACGGCCGCGGAGCTTGAGGGCTCCCGGCCGTCCGCCGTTTGCCCGATGTGCCCTGCCCAGCCTGGTGCGCGCTGCCGTCCCGCGTCGGGCGTGCTCTACGACCAGGTCGCGACCAGGTACCCGACCCCGTACGGCGCGTCGTCGTACAGCAGGGTGCCCGAGAGGTCCGCCTGCTCGGCGGCGCCCGCGAGGATCTGCCACGGCGCCCGGCCGGAGGCCTTCAGGTCGTGCGCGAGCTGGATGTCCAGCGTCTTGAGCGCGGCCATGTCCGCCTTGCCCAGCGCACGTGCGACGGACGCGTCGAACGGCTCCGCGCGCTCGTCGAGGTAGCCGGGGGCCTTGAGCGTGCGGCAGGCGCTGGCGTCGCCCATCACCAGCAGCGCCACCCGCTCGGACCGGGCGGCGATGTCTCTTCCGATTTCAATACACCGCTCGACCGTCAGAGGTTCCACCGCGAGGCCCTCGATCGGGGCGTCCGCCCATCCGGTCCGCTCCAGCAGCCACGCGGCGACGGCGAGCGAAGCCGGAAGGGGTCCTCGCGATGGCTCCGGAAGCGTCTCCTGGCCCGCGGCAGCGCGCCCCAGCCGTACGTCGACGTCCACGCCGAACCCGCGGAAGGAACCCGCCGTCCCCTGCGCGTACGTCCAGTGCCCACTCTCGTCGGCGGGCCCCACGACCACCAGCCGGTCCGGCCGGGCTGCCGCGAGTACGCCGAGCGCGTCCGTGCAGGCGGCACGCGCGGTGTCCAGCTCGGGGGCGGCGCCCGCCGCGAGCTCGGGCACCAGGAGCGGCGGGCAGGGGCAGACTGCGGCGGCGACAAGCATGATCGGGAGCCTACTGCGAGGGGGGCGGCTCGGCGTCGGTGCTCCACACCCGCCGGGCCAGCTGGAACAAGACGCGGTGGGAGGTCATCCGGCCCTCTATGCGCGCGTAGTACGCGTCCCCGTCACCGACCCTGAACACCTCACGGCTCCGCTGACGCAGCCCGCTGCGGGGCTTGTGGGTGCAGGCGACCTCGTAGAGGAAGGCGCGGGCCTGCTCCAGGGTGCCCTCGAAGCGGGCCGCCTCCTCGTAGCGGTACTGCTCCCCCGAACCGGACTGCACGACCACGACCCACTGAGCCATGTCCGCCCCCGCCCTCCTGCTCGGTCCGCCCCAGCACGCGCGCGTGGGGTCAGTGTGCCGCGCAGCCGCCCGTCGCCGCCGGCAGTGGCTCGGGGACGCCGATCTTCGGCAGGCCGAGCAGGACGCCGGCCGGCTTGGCGGCCTCGGTGGTGTTGCGCTTCTCCCAGGCATCGCCCGCGCGCGTGCGGCGCACGTCGAGGACGGGGCCCTCGGCGAGAAGGTGGTGCGGGGCGGCGTACGTGATCTCGACGGTGACCACGTCGCCGGGGCGTACTTCCTGGTCCGGCTTGGTGAAGTGGACCAGTCGGTTGTCGGGGGCGCGGCCGGAGAGACGGTGCGTGGCGTCGTCCTTGCGGCCCTCGCCCTCGGCGACCATCAGCTCCAGTATCCGGCCGACCTGCTTCTTGTTCTCCTCCCAGGAGATCTCCTCCTGAAGGGCGACGAGACGCTCGTAGCGCGCCTGGACGACCTTCTTGGGGATCTGGTTCTCCATGGTCGCGGCCGGGGTTCCGGGGCGCTTGGAGTACTGGAAGGTGAAGGCCTGCGTGAACCGTGCCTCGCGCACCACGTGCATCGTCTCCTCGAAGTCCTCCTCGGTCTCGCCGGGGAAGCCCACGATGATGTCGGTGGTGATCGCGGCGTGCGGGATGGCGGCGCGGACCTTCTCGATGATCCCGAGGTAGCGCTCCTGTCGGTAGGAGCGGCGCATCGCCTTCAAGACGGTGTCCGAGCCGGACTGGAGCGGCATGTGCAGCTGCGGCATCACGTTCGGCGTCTCGGCCATGGCCGCGATCACGTCGTCGGTGAAGTCGCGCGGGTGCGGGGAGGTGAAGCGGACCCGCTCCAGGCCCTCGATCTTTCCGCAGGCCCGCAGCAGCTTGCTGAACGCCTCGCGGTCGCCGATGTCGGAGCCGTACGCGTTGACGTTCTGGCCGAGCAGTGTGATCTCGGAGACGCCCTCGCCGACCAGGGCCTCGATCTCGGCGAGGATGTCGCCGGTGCGACGGTCCTTCTCCTTGCCGCGCAGGGCCGGGACGATGCAGAAGGTGCAGGTGTTGTTGCAGCCGACGGAGATCGACACCCAGGCCGCGTAGGCGCTCTCGCGCCGGGTCGGCAGCGTCGAGGGGAACGCCTCCAGCGACTCGGCGATCTCGACCTGCGCCTCCTCCTGCACGCGCGCGCGTTCCAGCAGGACGGGCAGCTTGCCGATGTTGTGCGTGCCGAAGACGACGTCGACCCAGGGCGCCCGCTTCACGATGGTGTCGCGGTCCTTCTGCGCCAGACAGCCGCCGACCGCGATCTGCATCCCGGGGCGCTTCGTCTTCATCGGCGCGAGGTGGCCGAGGTTGCCGTACAGCTTGTTGTCGGCGTTCTCGCGGACCGCGCAGGTGTTGAAGACGACGACGTCCGCGTCGCCGTTCGCGTCCTCGGGCGCGCGTACGTAACCGGCGTCTTCGAGCAGCCCCGACAATCGCTCGGAATCGTGGACGTTCATCTGGCACCCGTAGGTGCGCACTTCGTACGTCTTGGGTCGAACGTCCACTGCCGTGCTCCGGTCGCTGCTGCTCATGGGACAAGGGTATGCGGTCGTGAGAACCGCCCGTCCCGGACCGAGGTGGCGGGAGGAGAGACGGAAACACAAGCGCCGCTCACCGGCCCGGGGGCGCAGGGCAGGGGCCGGGGCGGGGCCAGGGGCCGGGGCGGGGCGCTACGCCTCGCCGACCGCCCACCCCTGGCGGCGCAGCACACCCGACACGTCCGGTGCCTCGTAGTGCTCCCCCTTGAGTACCTTGCCGTCGGCCCGGCGGGCGACCTGGCCGTCGGGGCCCAGCTTGGTCATGTTGGAGCGGTGGATCTCGGCGAGTACGGCGTCGAGGTCGATCCCGTGGACCAGGGCCGTGCCGTACGCGACGTAGACGACGTCCGCCAGCTCGTGCGCGAGTCTGTCGAGCGGGCCGGTGACGCAGACCTCGGCGACCTCCGCGGCTTCCTCCGCGAGCAGCTCGCCACGGTGCCCGGCCAGTTCCGGGGAGACCTCGGTGGGCGTACTGCGGGCGTCGAGCCCGAAGGCGAGGTGGAACTCACGGACCAGGTCGGCGGGGGAGGAACTCATGTGACCGACTGTAGCGGCCGGGTCCGACAGTCCCTGTCGCGGAGGCGTCCGGCTCCGGCGGTCACACCCAAGCCCTCCCTTTCCTGCCCTTCCTGTGACCCCTGCCCTGGTCAGCACCGCGTACCGGCTGGCAGGATCGCGGCCATGTCCGAGATCCTCACCCGAATCAGCAGGCGCCGGACCCTGCAGGGCGCGGCCGCCGGGTTCGTCGCCCTGGGGCTCCTGCTGTGGTGGCTGCTGCCCCTGGGCGAGGAGCCGCCGAGCGGGACGATCACGTTCAGCACGGGCACGCGCGCGGGGGTGTACCAGGAGTACGGCGCCCTGCTGCGCAAGGAGCTCGCCAAGGACATGCCGCAGCTGAAGGTGAAGCTGCTGACCAGCGACGGCTCACAGGAGAACGTCGAGCGCGTGGCGACCGGGCAGGCCGACTTCACGATCGCGGCCGCCGACGCCGTGGACACGTTCGAGGTCGCCGACAAGCCCGTCATCAACCGGCTGCGCGGGGTCGCCCGGCTGTACGACGACTATGTCCAGCTGGTCGTGCCGCCGAACTCCGACATCCACTCCGTCGCGGACCTGAAGGGCAAGCGGGTGGCGATAGGGCTGCCCGACTCCGGTGTCCGGCTGATCGCCACCCGGGTGCTGGAGGCCGCCGGCATCGACCCGGAGAAGGACATCACGCCCCGGTCGGACGGCATCGACACCGGGCCCGAGCGGCTCGGGCGCGAGCTCGACGCGTTCTTCTGGTCGAGCGGGGTGCCGACGGACGGGCTGGAGAAGATCGCCGAGACCTCCTCGTTCCGGTTCGTGCCGATCGACGCCGACCTCGTCGCCAAGGTGCACGCCCAGGGCGACGCGGCCCACTTCTACCGCGCGACCAACATGCCGGAGTCGGCGTACCCCACCATCCAGAACGGCGACACGGTGCCGACCATCGCCGTCTCCAACCTGCTGATCACCCGCAAGGACATGGATCCCCGGCTCACCGAATGGCTGACCCGCACGGTGATCAAGAGCCGCGACGGCATCGGCGCCCACGTCCACTCCGCGCAACTGGTCGACCTGCGCACGGCGATCTACACCGACCCGCTGTCGTTGCACGAGGGCGCCCAGCGCTACTACCGCTCGGTCAAGCCGTAGGACGTCCGGGCCGAACCGGTAGCAAGCGCTCGGCGTCGGTCCGTCTGCCGTGCCTGCCCGGCTACGACTGCGCGTGGCTACGACTGTGCATGGCTACGACTGGACCGGGCTGTGGCTGTGGCTGTGGCTGTGCCGGGGGGCCGGGCACGGCTGTGGCCGGGCTACTCCTCTGCCGGACTGCGGATGAGCTGTGGGCAACGGCGGAGCCGTAGGCGACGGCTGTGCTGTGGGCAACGGCCGGCCCCTTCGGCTACTGCGTCGGCGCCGTCCTGGGCACCGTCACCGTCACCCGGAGCCCGGTCGGTTCATTGCGGGCGTACGAGATGGAGCCCCCGCCCGCCGCGAGCAGTACCCGCGAGATCGACAGGCCCAGGCCCGAGCCCTTGATGTTCTGGTGCCGGCCGCTGCGCCAGAAGCGGTCGCCGATGCGGGCGAGCTCCTCGTCGGTGAGGCCGGGGCCGTGGTCGGTGACCACGATCGTCGACGCACTGCCGTTGAAGGTCACGGTCACCTCGACGCGCTCGTCCTCCGGCGTGAACTTGACCGCGTTGTCGATCACCGCGTCCAGCGCGCTGGACAGCGCCACCGGATCGGCCCAGGCGGTGGTGGCCGGGCAGTCCCCCACCAGCCGTACTCCCTTGGCCTCGGCGGTCGGCGCCCAGGCCGCGACGCGCTCGGCGGTCAGCGCGCCGACGTCGGTGAGCCGCAGGTCGGCTTCGGTGTGCTCGGCCAGCGCGAGGTCGAGCAGGTCGTCCAGAACCTGGGCCAGGCGCTTGCCCTCGCCCTGGACCGAGGCGATCTCCGCATTGCCCTCCGGTAGTTCGAATGCGAGCAGTTCGATGCGCAGCAGCAGCGCCGCGAGCGGGTTGCGCAGCTGGTGCGAGGCGTCGGCGACGAAGGCGCGCTGCTGCTCCAGCACGTCCTCGACGTTGTCCGCCATCTCGTTGAACGACCGGGCCAGCCGCCGGAGTTCCGGCGGACCGCTGGCAACCGCGACCCGTGTCTTCAGGCGCCCGCTCGCGATCGCGTGTGTGGTGGTGTCCAGCACCCGAACCGGCCTGAGCACCCAGCCGGTCAGCCGGAGCGCGGCCCCGACGGCCACCAGCATCGCGGCCGTCAGACCCGCGCCGATGATCAGCCAGCCGTCCAGGATCCGTGAACGCATCTGCCCGGTGGGCGAGTCGGTGACGACGACCGCGACGACGTCGCCGTCCCGGATGACCGGCGAGGCGACGACGAGATGGCCCCGCTGCCAGGGCCACACCTGCTGCGGGTCATGGCTGCGCCGGCTGAGCAGCGACTCCTCGAAGGCCTCGCGCACCTCGCCGGTCTCGGGCAGGAACCAGGTCGTCGGCCCGTTGGCCAGGGGCGTGTCGTTGGGCAGGAAGACGCCGGCCTGGATGCCGTAGACCTCGTAGTAGTTCTCCAGCTCACGGCTGAGGATGCGCAGCTCGTCGCGGGATCCGGAGGTCGTGTCGGCGGCGGGCCGTGCGATCGCCGCGAAGTACGCCGTGTCGTCGATCCGGTCGACGACCACCTTCTGCTGCTGGGCCGAGGCCAGGCTGATGGCGAGTGGTACGCCGAGCGCGAGCAGCACGGCCGCCATCAGGACGATGAGCAGCGGGAGGAGACGAGTGCGCACCCTTACCCGCTACGCGACCGGGGCGACGAGCCGGTAGCCGACGCCTCGTACGGTCTCGATCAGCGCCGGCATGCGCAGCTTGGCGCGCAGGGACGCCACATGCACCTCAAGAGTGCGCCCGGTCCCCTCCCAACTCGTGCGCCACACCTCGCTGATGATCTGCTCCCGGCGGAAGACGACCCCGGGGCGCTGGGCGAGCAGGGCCAGGAGATCGAACTCCTTGCGAGTCAGTTGGACAACCGAACCGTCCACACTGACCTGACGAGTGGGCAGCTCGATGTGTACGGCGCCCAGCCGCAGCACCCCCTCGCCGCCCGTCCCGGCGTCCTCCTGCACGGTGCGCCGGCTGACGGCGTGGATCCGGGCGAGCAGTTCTCCGGTGTCGTACGGCTTCACCACATAGTCGTCGGCCCCGAGGTTGAGGCCGTGGATGCGGGAGCGGACGTCGGAGCGCGCGGTGACCATGATCACCGGGGTGCTGGTGCGCTTGCGGATCTTGCCGCAGACCTCGTATCCGTCCTGGTCGGGCAGGCCGAGGTCGAGGAGGACGACGCCGAAGCCGTTCCCCTCGGGGACGAGCGCCTGAAGGGCCTCCTCGCCGCTACGCGCGTGCGTGACGTCGAAACCGTGCCGCGCCAGGACCGCGGACAGCGCGGCTGCGACATGGTTGTCGTCCTCGACGAGGAGCAGTCTCATCCCGGCCTCCCTCGGTTCACCGGCCGTACGATTCCGATAAGTACACAGTGCGTGCACGCGCGCGTGCACCATGGAAGTCACGCTGATGGACGAGGACGCCGTCAAGTGGTTCCGGTTGCCCGGCAGCTTCCGTTATCCAGC
This sequence comes from Streptomyces sp. NPDC059010, assembly GCF_042740355.1. Lineage (NCBI taxonomy): Bacteria > Bacillati > Actinomycetota > Actinomycetes > Kitasatosporales > Streptomycetaceae > Streptomyces > Streptomyces sp. NPDC059010. The sequence goes on along the minus strand of NZ_JBHYJA010000041.1, from coordinate 41,843 downwards.
CGGTACGCGCCCAGGCCACAAGTGCTACAACACGTGTCCGATTGCTATCGGATCGTGATGCTCAGATTCCCCTCAGAACTAATGACGCAGGTCGGATACGGTTACTACTGTCCTCCGAAACCGAGGAGGACGGAGCCTGAGAGCGATGACCGAAGTATCGGTGGCCAAGGATGACGTGGCCGCGACCGACGAACTGGTCGTCCTGAAAGACGTCAACAAGCACTTCGGCGCGTTGCACGTACTCCAGGACATCGATCTGACGATCGCCCGCGGTGAGGTCGTCGTGGTCATCGGACCCTCCGGGTCCGGAAAGTCCACCCTGTGCCGCACCATCAACCGCCTGGAGACGATCGACTCCGGCACGATCGCGATCGACGGAAAGCCGCTGCCCGCGGAGGGCAAGGCGCTGGCCAAGCTGCGTGCCGACGTCGGAATGGTCTTCCAGTCCTTCAACCTGTTCGCGCACAAGACCGTGCTCGAAAACGTGATGCTGGGCCAGATGAAGGTCCGCAAGGCCGACAAGAAGAAGGCCGAGGAGAAGGCACGCGCCCTGTTGGACCGCGTGGGTGTGGGTACTCAGGCGGACAAGTACCCCGCACAGCTCTCCGGCGGTCAGCAGCAGCGTGTGGCCATCGCCCGGGCACTCGCCATGGACCCCAAGGTCATGCTCTTCGACGAGCCCACGTCGGCGCTCGACCCGGAGATGATCAATGAGGTCCTGGAGGTCATGCAGCAGCTCGCGCGCGACGGTATGACCATGATCGTCGTCACCCATGAGATGGGCTTCGCCCGTTCGGCCGCCAACCGGGTGGTGTTCATGGCGGACGGCAAGATCGTCGAAGAAGCTGTGCCGGACCAGTTCTTCAGCAACCCTCGCAGCGACCGCGCGAAGGACTTCCTGTCCAAGATCCTGCACCACTGACGGACTGCTTCACGCACCCTACGACCTGCGTCATCACCCTCCGAGGGACACCCCTCCGACGGGGCGCATCTCTTCATCACGCAAAGGATGTTCACCATGAAGCTCCGCAAGGTCTCCGCCGCGGCGGCCGCTGTAGTCGCTCTGTCGATCACTGCTACTGCTTGCGGTGGGGACAACGACAAGGACAGCGACGCAGGCTCCAGTGGCGGCAAGAAGATCACCATCGGCATCAAGTTCGACCAGCCGGGCCTCGGCCAGAAGACCCCGCAGGGCTATGCCGGCTTCGACGTCGACGTCGCCACGTACGTCGCCAAGAAGCTTGGTTACAGCGCGGACCAGATCCAGTGGAAGGAAGCGAAGAGCGCCGACCGCGAGACTCTGCTGCAGCGCGGCGACGTCGACTTCATCGCCGCCACCTACTCGATCACCCCGGAGCGCGAGAAGTCGGTCGACTTCGCCGGCCCGTACCTGCTGGCCCACCAGGACGTCCTGGTCCGCGCCGACGACAACTCCATCAAGTCGCCGGCGGACCTCAACAGCAAGAAGCTGTGTTCCGTCACCGGCTCGACCTCCGCACAGAACGTCAAGGAGAAGCTGGCGCCCAAGGCCCAGTTGCAGCAGTACCCGACCTACTCGGCATGTCTGACCGGTCTGCAGAGCGGTGCCATCGACGCGCTCACCACGGATGACTCGATCCTCGCCGGTTACGCCTCCCAGGCCCAGTACAAGGGCAAGTTCAAGCTGGGCGGCTTCAAGATGACCAACGAGAACTACGGCATCGGCGTCAAGAAGGGCAGCGACCTCAAGGCCAAGATCAACAAGGCGCTTGAGGACATGGTCGCCGACAAGTCGTGGGACACGGCCGTGGAGAAGAACCTCGGCCCGGCCGAGTACAAGAACGAGCCCGCGCCGAAGATCGGCGACGTCAAGAGCTGAAGCAACGCCTGACAGGTGGGGCGGCCACCGCGCCCGAGGGCCCCGTAAAAAACACACCACGGATCTCGGTCGGTTGTGGGGTGTGTGTGTTTGTGTTGGTGCTTGAGAGG
>NZ_JBHYJA010000041.1:25374-39865 GCF_042740355.1 Streptomyces sp. NPDC059010 | reverse complement strand
CGCGGCCGGGGCTTATAAAACCACCGCCCCCGCCCCTCTGTGCGCCCCCTTAACCAGCGTACCACCCGCGACACTGGGGCCCCGCCCCCCGCGCGGCCCCACCGTGACATCCCTACACGCGGAAGCGCGGGAGATCGTGTTCGATTTTCTTGAAGGTTACGACGTACTGGGGGCCTTCTGGACGACGGTGCAGCTGACTCTGCTCTCCGCCGTCGGTTCCCTGGTCTGGGGCACTCTGCTGGCCGCCATGCGGGTCGGCCCCGTACCGCTGATGCGCGGTTTCGGCACCGTCTACGTGAATATCGTGCGGAACATTCCACTGACCGTGATCATCCTGTTCACGTCGCTGGGCCTGCACGACACCCTGGGAATCAGCCTCGGCTCGGAGATCGTCACTACGTACAGCTTCCGACTCGCGGTTCTCGGCCTGGTGGCCTACACGTCGGCGTTCGTGTGCGAGGCACTGCGATCCGGCATCAACACGGTGCCGGTCGGACAGGCGGAGGCGGCCCGGGCGATCGGGCTCAGCTTTTCTCAGGTACTCCGGTTGGTCGTACTGCCACAAGCGTTCCGTTCGACCGTCGGCCCGCTGACGAACGTCCTGATCGCCCTCACCAAGAACACCACAGTGGCGGCCGCGATCGGCGTCGCCGAGGCGGCGACCCTGATGAAGACGATGGTCGAGAAGGAGGCTCAGCTCATCCCGATCGCAGCGATCTTCGCCCTGGGCTTCGTGATCTTGACGCTGCCGACCGGTCTGATCCTCGGCTGGGTGGGCAAGAAGGTGGCGGTGAAGCGATGAGTTCCGTTCTCTACGACGCTCAGGGACCACGCGCCAAGCGGCGCAACGTGCTCTTCACCGGCGTCTTCATGGTCGCCCTCGCGGCGCTGGTGTGGTGGGTGTACACCAGCCTCGATGACAAGAATCAGCTTGAGTGGGCGCTGTGGAAGCCCTTCTTCTCAGGCACCGAAGCCTGGTCCACGTACATCTGGCCGGGCCTGCAGAACACACTCAAGGCCGCCGCACTGGCTATGGTCATCGCCTTGCCACTCGGTGCTTTCCTGGGCATCGCCCGGCTCTCCGACCATGCCTGGGTCCGTGTCCCGGCCGGGGTTGTGGTGGAGTTCTTCCGGGCAATCCCCGTGCTGGTCCTGATGATCTTCGGGCAAGCCTTGTACGCCAACTACACCAACGTCAGCTCGGACGATCGCCCGCTGTACGCAGTCGTCACCGGCCTGGTTCTGTACAACGCGGCGGTCCTCGCGGAGATCGTCCGGGCCGGCATCCTGGCCCTGCCCAAGGGCCAGTCCGAGGCGGCCGTGGCGATCGGTATGCGCAAGGGCCAGGTGATGCGGATCATCCTGCTGCCGCAGTCGGTCACCGCGATGCTGCCGGCCCTCGTCAGCCAGCTCGTCGTGATCGTGAAGGACACCGCCCTGGGTGGCGCGGTCCTCACCTTCCCGGAGCTGCTCGCGTCGGCCAACACGATGATCGGCTACTACGGCAACACCATTGCCAGCTTCACGGTCGTCGCCGTGATTTTCATCGTGCTCAACTTCGCGCTCACGACCTTCGCGGGGTGGCTTGAAGCCAGGCTCAGGCGCAGCAAGAAGGGCACGGGCGCAGTTCTCAGCGCAGAGGACACTGAGGAGCTCAACCCTGCTGCGGTGGGCGGCTCCTTCGGGACCGGGGGCGAAGGCGGAGGCCTCCCGGGTAGCAAGACCCACCTCTGACAGACATGAGCAACACGGAGGGCAGTGGCGTGAGCGCCACGGCCCTCCGAAGTTCCGCGTCAGTCGGTCAATTGATGGGCTTGACCGAGACACTTTGAGTGTCTCCACTCACCAAAAGAGTGATGCCGAGGGTGACGTTGGCATTCAGCTTGCCGATATTGGTCACCACAGCAGTCTTGTTGCACCCCTCCACAGTGTCCTCAGCCTCGCTGTATCCACCCTGGGGATGGGCCACGGCAATGCGCACCCGCCAACTCTGGCAACCCTTGTAAGTTACACGGAAGTAGTGGTTCCGCGTATTTCTCATCATCAGGCTGCGGTACTGCTTGTCCGAGTACTCCCACTTCAGATGACCGCCCATACTGACGGTGCCCTTGCGCGTACCAAGGTAAATGGCATCCGCATCGTCGGCCGCAGCGGGCGCCACAGCGAAGGCGCCTGTCATGACCACCAGGGAAGTACCAATGACAGCCAGCCTTGTACGCAGCTGACTCTGCACTCGGGGCATCTGAAGCTCCTTCGTCATGGTTGGGGCTGCATCACACGAAGCAGCAACCGCACGTCGTCTGGTCATGCCGGGTAATCGCCCCACTTCCATGTCCACATGTCGCTGAAGTCTTCACCGACGTAATAATCGATCTGCCCCTTGGCAACAAGCTTCTTGCACTTATTCTTGGGTGGCAGAGTATGCATTTCCGTTTCGAGGGGCGCCCTCCCAGGGCCGACGTACTCGTTGTAGACCTTCTTGACGGGATCCCCGCACCAGATCTGCCCCTTCAAGAATTTCACTCTGGCCGTGCAGCCGGGGTTGCTCTCAAACCACACCTTCAAGTACGTCCCAAACTGATCTGAGTCGTACCAAACCTTCAGCTTCGGCGAGGTGCAGCCGGCAGCAGCCGCAGGGGGTGCGGCAGTCAGCAAAGCCGACGAAGCAAGCACGGCGCCGGCCATTACGATTGAAGTGCGCCGCCCCAAGGAGCGCAGCGATCGACTTTCTGAGACTGGCAAATTCATCCCCGTTCACGATCCCTGGTCTCTTTTCCGCGTTCGAACACATGCGGATCATCTCCGATGTCGAACCGGGCAGTCATTACAGCAGAGCAGCCCCCTGCCCCATATCCCCCCTAGGGGGGTGTGCACCGCCCTGCCCCCTCAGGCGAATCGCGCAACTACGCAGGCCAGATGTAGGGAATCCCCAACCATCACCCAAAAATGATCACACCTGCCATTCGTGACATATGGGACTCTGTACCGGTCGGGCATCGCCGACGCACCTCAAGAAGCCCTCAAATGCCCCAAATTCGAGAGCCGAAATCTTGACACCACGCCCCCCTGAAAGGGAGAATGGAGAATTGACTGCCTGACCAGCAGTCACCCAGCAATTCTCGCAAATTGCAAGATTTAACGGGGTGCGATGTGCGAATCGAAGTTAGATGCGACGATCCTTCACTCCTGAAGGATCTCAATACAATTCTCGAATCCCAGCCATTTCCAGCCATCGTCACAAAAACTAGACCTCAGATCGTCATCATCAGCCACGCTCGCCTGTTCGACTCCGTCAACAGCTTGCGTCGCGCAAGAAAGTCAGCTCCGACAATCCCAACGCTGGTCATCGCCGGAGAAATACAGGACTACGAAATCCGGCAAATGCTCGCGATGGGCGCCGCCGGAATTCTACTGAGAGAAACATTTGCCCAACATATTTCATGGGCAATTCCGGCGATCTCGAACGGCTGCCACGCTTTGTCGCCCGACATCTCCGAATCAATGATCGGAGAATACTTGGCAGCCGCACCGTCACCATCGCAACAGGCCGCCAAAGAAAGAGTTCAGAATTTGAGCAGCAGAGAACACGAGGTTCTACAGCTCCTCAGCCGCGGCATGTCCAACCGTGAAATCGCATCGCTTCTCTTCATCAGTCCCGAGACGGTCAAGGATCACATAAGGGCAATACGATCCAAGCTGGGCGTCGCCAACCGAGTTCGCGCCGCTCAGGTTGCGTGGCTGGCGCGAGGCTCGACAGCCCGGAACGCCGTCCAGGAACAGGACTTCACTCTGCAGCCGCGGTAGCGCCCACGCGGCGGTCTCGTCCACAGCACCGGATATCCCGTCACAGGCCCGAGTCATCCTCACCACCTGCAGCTACGACGATGCAAGGGCAGGGTGCTCAATCACGCAAGATTGAGCACTCCAAACAGTCAGCGGCTCCAACTAGGGCTGTACGGCCTCCTCAGGAGCATTGGATCAACAGCCTGGTTGTCGCCGACGCCGTCACTTGACGCAAGCACCGGCAATAGGTTGCATACGTTCTGTGATCGTGCACCCTGCTCCAACTTTCTGTTCACTTGCGTCTTTCGGGACACCGCTGCGGGCAGGGGGCGCCGCGCCGTGGACCCGGTGATCATCGTCGGAGCGGGGCCCGTCGGGCTTACGCTCGCCCTGGCTCTGGCCCGCCAGGAGGTGCCGTCCGTCGTCCTCGACGAGGGGACCGGCAAGGACGAACCCCGCCTCGCGCGCACCGTCGTCCTGCGCGAGGACACCGCCGCCCTGATGGAACGTCTGACGGGCGTGCCGCTCGCCGGGGCCGGAGCCCGTTGGGCCGGATGGCGGGCAATGCGGCGCAGGCAGGTGATGCGCGAGGTCAAGTTCGACGACACCGCGGCAGGGGGCGAGGGCAGCGGCACGAGCCCCGCCCCCCTGCACATCGCCCAGCACGTCCTGACCAACGCCCTGCGCGCGGCCCTCGCGGACGAACCGCTGGTCAAGGTCGCCGTGGACAGCCGTCTGGACGCCGTCGAGCAGGAGCGCTCGGGCGTCACCGCCCACACCCGCGGCCCCACGGGCACCTGGTGGCGTGGCAGTTACCTGGTCGGCTGCGACGGCCCGCGCTCGACGGTCCGCAAGCTCCAGGACATCCGTTTCCCCGGCCGTACGGCGGTGGAGCGACACGCCGTGGCCGCGCTGCGGACGGAACTTCCGTGGGACGGTCAGGCGTTGCTCCATCGGATGCCGCCCTGGCGGACGGCCGGACCTTCGGGCGGGGAGGTCACCGGACGGCCTCTTCCGGACGGGGTGTGGCGTCTGGACTGGCTGCTGCCGCCGAGCAAGGACCTTGTCACGCCCGAGATGCTGGTGGCCCACGTCCGGGAGACGCTCGCCGGGTGGACCGACGGGCCGACACCGTCGTACGAACTCCTCGACACCGGAGTCCACACGGTCCACCACCGTCTGGCCCGTCGCTGGCGGGTGGGCCGCGTCTTTCTCGCCGGGGACGCGGCGCACTGTCTCGGCACGCTCGGCACACACGGCCTCGACGAGGGGCTGCGGGACGCCGACAATCTCGCCTGGAAGCTGGCGCCGGCCTGGCACCACGGGCCGCACGAGGCGCTGCTCGACAGCTACCAGGCGGAGCGGCGCGCCGTCGTCGCCGCCCGGCTGCGCGCCGCCGACCAGGCGCTGCCGCTGCTGCGCGGCGGCGGAGGGCTGCGCGCGGTCGTCCCCGGCTCCGGTCGGGGCCATGACGCGCTGCTGATGGACGGCCACCTGGGGCACGGCGCGATCGGTGCGCCGGGCACGTACGCCGACTCGCCCCTCTCACCCCAGCGCCTGGAGGGCGAGGTCCCCGTGGACACGCCGCGCGGTGCGCAGGTCGTGGACGTGCGGGTCACGGCGGAGGACGGCTCCTTCGTACGGCTGCGGGACCGCCTCGGACGCGGCGCGCTGCTGGTCCTGCTGATTGCGCCGGGCACGGGCGTGTGGGATCGCAAGCACTGGGCGACCGCCGGGATCATGCCCCGGCTGGCGGCGGCGGTGACGGCGTTGCCGTATCCCGCCGAGTTGCTGGTCGCGGAGAGTTACCCGGGGGCGGCCGCACACACGGTTCTGCTGGTGCGGCCCGACGGGCACCTGGTGACGGCGTTGAGCGGCGTCCGACCGGCTGATCTGTACACGGCGGCCGAGGCGGTGCTGGGGGGACCGGTCAAGGCACAGGCCGGAGCCACGGCCGGGGCGGCGGAGGCCGGCGCGGCGGCCGGGTCGCGCTGACGCCGACTTACCGAAGCCGTACTCATCTGGAAACGGAAGGCGCCCCCCGAAGTAGCACTCGCCATGGCACTCACCGTCACTGTGCGGTCCGCATAGTGACGGTGAGTTGACCGGTTCGCACCGTCATGGTGTACTCCCGACCATGACCGACACCTGTGTGCGCCTGTGGCGGAGGGTCCATATGGACCTTGTCCGCTATGCGGGCTGCGTGTGTCGCCCGTCCTGCTGAATTCGCATCCCCATTTCTTTCCGCGTTCTTCCCGCGCGTGCCACTCCTGTCCCTTGTTGCATGTGGCCTTGCGGGCTCTGTGCGAACTCTCCTCAGGACGGTGCCCGTGTCTGTACCTTCTGCCGCCGTTGACGCCTCTCAGCCGGTCTCCGAGCTGGCCCCGACGGCGGTTTCCACACCTACACAGGCGGACCTTCTCGACTTCGTACGGCGTACTGCCGCCGACGCCGACTTGATCGCCTCGCTTCCGCTCGACCCCGAGGGCCGTACCTGGGTACGTCTCGAAGGCCCCGGCGGCAGCGAGGCCTGGCTGATCGGGTGGCCGCCCGGAACCGGCACCGGCTGGCACGACCACGCCGAATCGGTCGGGGCCTTCGTCACGGCGGACGGTGAGCTCAGGGAGCATTCCCTCGCCGTCCGACTGCCCGCCGACGGCTGGAAGACGCTAGAGCTGGCGGACGACGTGGACCGGTCCCGCCGACTGCCCGCCGGCAAGGGCCGCTCCTTCGGCCACCACCACGTCCACGAGGTCCTCAACGAATCCACCGACCGGCACGCGATCTCCGTCCACGCCTACTACCCGCCCCTCCCACAGATTCGCCGCTTCAGCCGCAGCGGGCCGATCCTGCGACTGGAACAGGTGGAGCAGCCGGAGGACTGGCAGTGAGCGGGGGTGAATCGGTGGTGAGCGGTGTGAGCGAGCAGCGGGCCGCCGGCGGTGAGTCGCAGGTGAGCGGGAGCGACACGGGTGAACAGCCGGTCGGCATCGACGAGTTGCTGGAGCGCGTGCGTGCCGGCTACGAGCGGATCGAGCCTCGGGAGGCTTACGAGGCCGCTCAGCACGGCGAGGCTCTGCTGGTCGACATCCGGTACGCGGCCCTGCGCGAGCGGGACGGCCTGATCCCCGGCGCTCTCGTCATCGAGCGCAACGAACTGGAGTGGCGGCTCGATCCACAGGGCAGCCATCGCACCCCCGAGGCCACGAGCCACGACCTGCCAGTCGTGGTGATCTGCAACGAGGGCTACGCGTCCAGCCTGGCCGTCGAGTCGCTACGACGACTGGGGCTGCACCGGGCCACCGATCTCGTCGGAGGGTTCCAGGGGTGGCGCGCGGAAGGGTTTCCGGTGACTTCGGGGGCGGGGTCGGTCGCGGGGGCGGAGTCCTAGCAGCTGCTCCGCGTGCTCTCACCGTGAACCCAACCCGGCCCCGAACGCGATGAGCGCCCCCGCGCGTCCACCGTGTCCGGGGCCGAATCCTGCGTTCGCGAACCCTCGCCCGGTGCCCGGCGCTCAGCTACCAGCCCCGCTGCTGCCGAACCCGGCCCGCTGCAGCGGTCAGAACCCCTCGTCCCCGAGGAACTCCGTGTCCTCGCCCTCTTCCTCCAGTGCCTGTCGGACCACCCGCAGTGCCATCCCCTCGGGGTAGCCCTTGCGGGCGAGCATGCCTGCGAGGCGGCGCAGGCGTTTGTCGCGGTCGAGGCCGCGCGTGGAGCGGAGCTTGCGGGCGACGAGTTCGCGTGCGGTCGTCTCTTCCTGCTCGGAGTCGAGCTGTGCGACGGCCGCGTCGATCAGTGTGGAGTCGACGCCCTTGGTCCGCAGTTCCCGGGCGAGCGCACGTCGGGCCAGCCCTCGGCCGTGGTGCCGGGACTCCACCCAGGCGTCCGCGAACGCACTGTCGTTGATGAGGCCGACCTCCTCGAACCGCGACAGCACCTCCTCGGCGGCGTCGTCCGGGATCTCCCGCTTGCGCAGGGCGTCCGCGAGTTGCTTCCGCGTGCGCGGGGTCCCGGTGAGCAGACGCAGACAGATCGCCCGCGCCTGCTCCACCGGGTCCCCTGGGGGCGCCCCCGTCCCGGCCCTCGACGAGGCAGGGACGCCTCCGTCCTCACCGGACGGCTCCGTGCGTCCGCGCCGACGACGCCCGCGTGAGCCGCCCGAGCCATCCGATCCCCGAGCTCCACCACGGCCACGACCGCGACGCGAGCCACCGCCGGGCGCACCGGCACCGAGCACCGAGCCGCCTTCCGACCCCGCCTCGCCGTCCACCGCGCCATGGCGCTGCTCGTCGCCGTACGCCAAGCCCGCACCGTCGCCGTATGTCAGGCCTGACCCGTCGCCGTACACCAGGCCCGCCCCGTCGTCATACGCCGGACCCGGCCCGTCGCCGTACCCGTCGTACGCCCCGCTCGTGCCGTACGGCGCCGTGCCGTCGTTCCCCCCGTCCATGCCGTGGGCCGCGTCGGTCGCGTCCCCTCCGTGGGCGTAGCCGCCCAGTCCGGAGGAGCCCGTGTCGCCGCCTCTCCCCCGCTTGCGCGGAGGGTCCGGGTAGGCGGCGTACTCGGCCCAGTCCGTTCGCCGTGTCACCGATCAGCTCTTGGCTGCAGCGGCCTTGGTCTTGGCGGTCTTGGCCGCTGCCGGAGCGGGCACCGCCTTCGCGGCATCGTCCGGGGTGGCGGAGACCGCGGCGTCCGCGCCCGGCTCGGCGGCGGGCTCCTCCGGACGCACTCCGACGCCCAGCTTCTCCTTGATCTTCTTCTCGATCTCGTTGGCCAGGTCGGGGTTGTCCTTCAGGAAGTTGCGTGCGTTCTCCTTGCCCTGGCCGAGCTGGTCGCCCTCGTACGTGTACCAGGCGCCGGCCTTGCGGACGAAGCCGTGCTCCACGCCCATGTCGATCAGGCCGCCTTCGCGGCTGATGCCATGGCCGTAGAGGATGTCGAACTCGGCCTGCTTGAAGGGCGGCGCGACCTTGTTCTTGACGACCTTGCAGCGGGTGCGGTTACCGACCGCGTCGGTGCCGTCCTTCAGGGTCTCGATGCGACGGATGTCGATGCGCACCGAGGCGTAGAACTTCAGCGCCCGGCCACCGGTCGTGGTCTCCGGGGAGCCGAACATCACGCCGATCTTCTCGCGGAGCTGGTTGATGAAGATCGCGGTGGTCTTGGACTGGTTGAGCGCGCTGGTGATCTTCCGCAGGGCCTGGCTCATCAGACGGGCCTGCAGACCGACGTGGCTGTCGCCCATCTCGCCCTCGATCTCCGCGCGCGGGACGAGCGCGGCGACGGAGTCGATGACGATGAGGTCGAGGGCGCCGGAGCGGACCAGCATGTCCACGATCTCCAGGGCCTGCTCGCCGTTGTCCGGCTGGGAGAGGATCAGGTTGTCGATGTCGACGCCGAGCTTCTTCGCGTACTCGGGGTCGAGGGCGTGCTCGGCGTCCACGAAGGCGACCTGGCCGCCGGCCTTCTGCGCGTTCGCCACCGCGTGCAGGGTCAGGGTCGTCTTACCGGAGGACTCCGGGCCGTAGACCTCCACCACACGGCCGCGCGGCAGACCGCCGACGCCGAGGGCTACGTCGAGTGCGGTCGACCCGGTGGGGATGACCTCGATGGGCTCATTCGGCCGCTCGCCCATGCGCATGACCGCGCCCTTGCCGAATTGCCGTTCAATCTGTGCGAGCGCGGCGTCGAGCGCCTTCTCGCGGTCGGTTCCTGCCATGGGTTCCACCCGGTTTGCTTGAGTCGATCGCTTCACGTCAAAGACGCTAACGCCTGCCACTGACAATGCGCCCCGACGCCCGTCCGGCCTGTGGATAACTCGGGCATTTCTCGGTCGAAACCGTGGCGAAGTGCCCGTCGAGCGTCTCGCCGGAGCCTCCATGAGAATGGATGTTCGATTTTTGTGTCAAGCGCACCACCCGGCACTTCCGAGACTACGTTCGCGGTCCGACAACGCCTCGGATTCCCGCCCGGCGCCCACACCCGCCGCCGTCAACCGTCAACGCGGCGCATCCCGCACAGCCGACCCCAGAGGGCGGCCTCAGGTGGAGGAGCTATCCCCGGAACTCCCCGTGTCCGTCGAGCCCCGCTCCCCCGGCCGTCGCCCCCACAGCGCACGCGCGCGTGCGAGCAGGCTGCGTCCCGCTCCCCGTCCCCGGTGCCCATGGACACGGGGATCGTCCGTGACGTCGTACCGCTTCACATACGCCCCCAGGAACGCCTGCAGCGTGGCGACCGCCGGGATGGCGATCAGCGCGCCCACCGCGCCGAGCAGGGCGGTGCCCGCGATGACCGAACCGAAGGCGACCGCGGGGTGGATGTCGACGGTCTTCGAGGTCAGCTTGGGCTGGAGGACATAGTTCTCGAACTGCTGGTAGACCACGACGAAGATCAGCACCCACAGCGCGTACCAGGGATCGACCGTGAACGCGATCAGCATGGGCAGGGCGCCCGCGAGATAGGTGCCGATGGTGGGGATGAACTGCGAGACCAGACCGACCCAGACGGCCAGCACGGGCGCGTACGGCACATCCAGGCTTTCCAGCAGGATGTAGTGGGCTATGCCCGAGATCAGCGCCATCAGGCCGCGTGAGTACAGATAGCCACCGGTCTTGTTGACGGCGATCTCCCACGCGCGCAGCACCTCGGCCTGCCTGGCGGGCGGCAGTACGGAGCACAGGGCGCGGCGCAGCCGGGGGCCGTCCGCGGCGAAGTAGAACGAGAACAGCGTGATCGTCAGCAGCTGGAAGAGACCGCCGAGGACCTGGGCGGACACGTCCAGCACACCGGTGGCGCTGTTCTGCACGTAGTTGCGCAGCCAGTCGGAACGGAGCAGGCCCTCCTGGACGTCCACGCGGCGTAGCTCGGTGTGGAAGTGCGCGTTGATCCAGTTGATGACGGAGTCGAGGTAGTTCGGGAAGTCCTCGACGATCTTGATGATCTGGCCCGCGAGCATGGAGCCCAGCAGCGTCACGAACCCGGCGGACACGATGATCACGGCGAGGAAGACAACGGCCGTGGCCAGCCCCCGGCGCATGCCGCGCGAGGCCATCCAGCTCACCGCGGGCTCGATGGCCAGGGCCAGGAAGAACGCGATGAGGATGTTGATCAGCAGCCCGGTGAGCTGGTGAAAGGCCCAGCTGCCCAGCTGGAACGCGCCGAAGAGCGCCAGCGCGAGCACCATGGCGCGCGGAAGCCAGCGCGGCATGCGGGCGCTCGGCCCGGCGGCGCCCTCGCCCGGCGGCGGGTTGGGCGGCGTCGTGCCGAACGGGGATCCGTGCCGGGCGGGCTGCCCGGTCTCGTCAGTGCTTGCCACGGAGCAAGTCTCGCCCACGCCACCGACAACCGGCTGCCGTCCTGCGATCTTCGTGACCGGTCAGCGCTTCTCTCCCGGAATGTTCATGACGGCACACACCACACGCCACACGTCCTTCGCCTCCCAGCCGGCGTCCAGCGCCTCGTGCACCGTGCGCCCGTCCAGCTCCGCCATCACATGGTCGCGCGCGAAGGTGTCGGCGTACCCGGAACCGAAGTGGTCCGCCATCCGCTGCCAGAAGACCGTCAACCGCATGCGTCCAGTATCCCGCCCCTGAGAGTGGGCCTGCGCCGGGTCCGCTTGTCGAGACCGCTTTCCGCCCTACGGTCTGACGCATGCCCGAAACAGGAGCTTCTGCACTGCGTCCGACGCCCTCGGCGCACCCCCCGCTGTTCCGCGCCGAGCAGTTCGTCTGGCTCACCGCGCGCGTGCTCGAACAGCGCCTCTTCGCGTACCACTTCCTGAACGGCGCAGCCGACCCGGTGGAGACCGCGCTGGACGCCTACCGCAACGAGGACGGCGGCTACGGCCACGCCCTGGAACCCGATCTGCGCGGCCCGGTCAGCCAGCCGCTGCACACCGGTCACGCCCTGCACATCCTGGACGCCGTCGAGCGCTGCGGCGGACAGCGCGTGGACCGTGTGTGCCGCTACCTGACCTCGGTCTCCACCCCGGAGGGCGCCCTCCCGACGATCCACCCCAGCCAGCGCGGCTACCCCGTGGCCCCGTTCATCCCGGTCGTGGACGACCCGCCCAGCGCGCTCCTGGCCACCGGACCGGTGGTCGGCCTGCTGCACCGCAACGACGTGTGGCACGCCTGGCTGTTCCGGGCCACGGACTTCTGCTGGCAGGCGGTCGAGTCCCTGGAGAAGTCCCATCCGTACGAGATCGAGGCCGCCGTGGCCTTCCTGGACTCCGCTCCCGACCGCACGCGCGCGGAGGCGGCCGCCGACCGCCTGGGCCGCCTGGTGCGCGCACAGCGCCTGGCGGTACTGGAGCCGGAAAGCCTCACCGAGTACCCGGTCTCCCCCGGCTACGCGCCCGCCGAGCACCACTTCCCGCACGACTACGCGAGGACACCGCGCTCCCTCGCGCGCGCGTGGTTCACGGACGACGAGATGAGCCGCTCCCTGGACCACCTGGCCGACGCGCAGCAGGAGGACGGCGGCTGGCCGGTCCGCTGGCGCCAGTGGGCGCCGGGCACCGCCCTGGAGGCACGCCCCATGGTGACGATCGAGGCGCTGCGCACGCTCAGGGCCTACGGCCGCCACATCGGCTGACGAGCCTCACCCGCCCATGGCCCGCACTCCCGCCGTCACCACCACGGCCGCCGTGACGACGAGCAGGAACGGGGCCCGCAGGACGAGCGCCACAGCCGCCGCGGCGACCCCGGCCACCCTCGCGTCCAGCACCAGCGCCTGCCCGTCACCGAACGTCTGCTGAGCCGTGAGCGCGGCAAGGAGCGCGACGGGCAGCAGCGCGGCAAGCCGCCGCACGACGGGCCTCTCAAGAGCACCGGCGGGCACGAGCAGCCCGACCAGCTTGACGGCGTAGCAGCCGAGAGCGGTGGCGCCGATCGCGATCCAGGTGCTCACCGTTCTTCCTTCCCTCTGTCTCCCCTGCGACGCCCGTCGGCCCACAGCACGGCCGGCGCCGCGAGGGCGGCCACCAGTACAGGCACCCCGGCAGGCAGTACAGGCAACAACCCGAGCCCCAGAACCACGGCGAGGCCGGCGACGGCACGCTCGGTCGCGGACGTCAGCATCGGAGCCAGCAACGCCAGGAACACGGCGGGCCCGGCCGCATCGAGCCCCCAGGCATCGGTGTCGCCGATGGCCTCGGCCCCCATCCCTCCGAGCAATGTCGTGAGGTTCCACAGCACATACAGACTGAGCCCGGTCACCAGGAACCCGAGCCGCGCACTGCGCCGCGTCGGCTGCGCCAGCGCGACAGCCGCCGTCTCGTCGATCACCCACTGCGCGGCGAACGGCCGCACCGCGCGCGTGAGGCGCAGCAACTGCGACAACCGCAGCCCGTAGAACGCGTTGCGCACTCCCAGAAAGAAGGCCCCGGCGGCCGCGGTCAACGGGCTGCCACCGGCCGCGAGCGCCCCGACCAGCGCGAACTGCGACGCCCCGGTGAACACCAGCAGGCTGAGGGCACAGGTCTGCGCGAGCGTGAGCCCACTGCCCGCCGACGTCACCCCGAAGGCGAACCCGGACAGCCCGACGGCGACTCCTACGCCCAGGCCGTCCCGTACGACAGCCGCGTCGGGCTTGCCTCCTCCGTCGCTCCGGAGATCTGTGAGAGTTCTCTGTTCTGCCACGCCTGCGACGCTAGGACAGCCCCTGCCACGCGTCTTGTACGTTCTTGCGCTCGCGCCGATAAGCCCCCGGCGGCACACCGACGATCCGTGTGAAGTGCCGGTTCAGATGCGGCTGATCAGTGAATCCCACGGCAACGGCCGCCTCCGCGGGCGTACGCCCCGCGTCCAACAGCAGCCGGGCCCGGCGTACCCGCGCATCGGTCAGCCAGGCGTGCGGCGGCATCCCGTACAGATCCCGAAACGCCCGCAGCAGAGCGAACGGCCCGGTACCGAGGTCGGAAGCCAGCTTCTCCAGACTCGGCGGCTCGGCCATCCGCCCCTCCAGCACCTCACGCGCGCGTGCCGCGATCCGCTCCCCCGCCGTCCGCACCTGCCGCTGCGGCAGAGCCCCGCCGTTCAACCGCAGCAACCGAGTCACGGCGACCCGCAGCAGTGTGTCGGCGGCCAGCGCGTTGCCTTCGTCCGCAGCCCGCAGCACCTGATGCACCAGCCCCACGGTGTACGGGTCATCCACCACCGGCCGGACGAACCCCGGCGTCCCCCGAATCGCGGTGGTCTCGGCCGCGATCCCGGCCACCACCTCCGGCGACGGATACACGGCCCCGTACCGCCAGCCCTCGGGCACCCCCGCCCGCCCGGTGTGCGCCGTATCCGGGTTGACCAGCGCCAGTGCACCGGCCCCCGCGTACTGATCGGCCCCCCGACAGTGAAAGACCTCCACCCCGTCCTGGATGGCAGCGATCACAAAGCTCTCATGGGTGTGCCGCACAAACGTCTTCCGGACGTCCCGGGCCCGCAGCAGATCCACCCCCGGCAACTCGGCATACCGCCAATGCCGCGCCCGCTCACCCGAACCTGCCATACCCCCATTCTCAGCGACGACGACAAGCAGGCACCCTGGACGCCCACGCCCCCAGCCACGTACGACGGCAGCGGACCGCCCGGGAAATGCGCGCAGCCGCGTACGGCGGGAAGGGGACGTGCCGGGGGGTGTCCGCCCGCAGCGGCGGGCGTCAACAAACAGCACTTCCTGAGGCACAGCAACCGCCCGACCGAGGACGGACACC
>NZ_JBHYJA010000041.1:0-25365 GCF_042740355.1 Streptomyces sp. NPDC059010 | reverse complement strand
TTCTCGGCCTTTTGTTCCCCCCCGGCGTGCCGGGGGCCCGTCCGGCCCCCCCCCGGGCGCCGGCCCCGTCCCTCCCTCGTCCCGCAGGCGCTACGCGCACCCCCACCGAACACCAGCAGGCCGCCGCAGGCATCCCGGCCCAACCACCGGAGGGCGACGTTTCCCCAGCTCAGCCCCATTGTCAGTCCCCGGGTGCAGGATGGACGCATGGTCAGCGATCCGCACCGAGCCCTAGCCGGCTTCTCCCCCGCGACCCGAGGCTGGTTCACGGGTGCCTTCTCCGCGCCCACCGCAGCCCAGGCGGGAGCGTGGCAGGCCATCAACGAGGGCTCGGACGTGCTGGTCGTAGCCCCCACCGGCTCCGGCAAGACCCTGGCCGCCTTCCTCGCCGCCCTGGACCAGCTCGCCTCCACACCCCCACCGGCCGACCCCAAGAAGCGCTGCCGAGTCCTCTACGTCTCCCCCCTCAAGGCCCTCGCCGTGGACGTCGAGCGCAACCTCCGCAGCCCCCTGACCGGCATCCGCCAGGAATCCGTACGCCTGGGCCTCCCCGAACCAGAGGTGAAGGTCGGCATCCGCTCGGGTGACACCCCCGCCGCAGAGCGCCGAGCCCTGTCGACCCGCCCCCCGGACATCCTCATCACCACCCCCGAATCCCTGTTCCTGATGCTGACGTCGGCCACCCGCGACGCCCTGACCGGCATCGAGACGGTGATCCTGGACGAGGTCCACGCGGTGGCGGGCACCAAGCGCGGCGCCCACCTCGCGCTCACCCTGGAGCGCCTGGACGAGCTCCTCCCGAAGCCGGCCCGCCGCATCGGCCTGTCCGCGACCGTCCGCCCGGTCGACGAGATCGCCCGCTACCTCTCCCCCCGCCGCAGGGTGGAGATCGTCCAGCCGAAGTCGGGCAAGGAGTTCGACCTCTCGGTCGTGGTCCCCGTGGAAGACCTCGGCGAGCTCGGCGGCTCCCCGGTGGCCGACGGCTCCGAAGGCAACGAACGCCCCTCGATCTGGCCGCACGTCGAGGAGCGCATCACCGACCTCGTCCAGTCCCACCGCTCCACGATCGTCTTCGCCAACTCCCGCCGCCTCGCGGAGCGTCTCTGCAACCGCCTCAACGAGATCGCCTACGAGCGCGCCACCGGCGAGACCCTGGACGAGCACCACGCCCCGGCCGAACTCATGGGCGGCTCCGGCGCGGCCCAGGGCGCGCCCCCGGTCATCGCCCGAGCCCACCACGGCTCGGTCTCCAAGGAACAGCGCGCCCTGGTCGAGGAGGACCTCAAGGCGGGCCGCCTCCCCGCGGTCGTAGCCACCTCCAGCCTCGAACTGGGCATCGACATGGGCGCCGTCGACCTCGTCGTCCAGGTCGAATCACCGCCCTCCGTGGCCTCCGGCCTCCAACGCGTCGGCCGCGCGGGACACCAGGTCGGCGCCGTCTCCACCGGCGTGGTCTTCCCGAAGTACCGCGGCGACCTGGTCCAGTCGGCGGTCGTCACCGAACGCATGCGCACCGGCTCCATCGAGTCCCTCAGGGTCCCCGCCAACCCCCTGGACGTCCTCGCCCAGCAGGTCGTCGCCATGACGGCGATGGACACCTGGCAGTTCGACGACCTCCTCGCCACCGTCCGCCGGGCCGCCCCCTTCGCGTCCCTCCCCGAGTCCGCGTTCACCGCGGTCCTCGACATGCTCGCCGGCCGCTACCCGTCCGACGCCTTCGCCGAGCTCCGCCCGCGCGTGGTGTGGGACCGCATCGCCGGCACGATCACCGGCCGCCCCGGCGCCCAGCGCCTGGCCGTCACCTCCGGTGGCACGATCCCCGACCGGGGCCTCTTCGGGGTCTTCCTCGCCGGCTCGGACCCCAAGAAGGGCGGCGGCCGGGTCGGCGAGCTGGACGAGGAGATGGTCTACGAGTCACGCGTCGGCGACGTCTTCACGCTCGGCACGAGCTCCTGGCGCATCGAGGACATCACGCGCGACCGCGTCCTGGTCTCCCCCGCCCCGGGCGTACCGGGCCGCCTGCCCTTCTGGAAGGGCGACCAGCTGGGCCGCCCGCTCGAACTGGGCCGCGCGGTGGGCGCGTTCCTGCGCGAGGTCGGCTCGCTGCCCAAGGAGGACGCCCGTCTGCGCCTGCTCGCCGCGGGCCTGGACGCGTGGGCGGCGGACAACGTCCTCTCCTACCTCGATGAGCAGCGCGAGGCCTGCGGCCACGTCCCGGACGACCGCACGATCGTGGTCGAGCGTTTCCGCGACGAGCTCGGCGACTGGCGCGTCGTCGTGCACTCCCCCTTCGGCGCCCAGGTCCACGCCCCCTGGGCCCTCGCCCTCGGCGCGAAGCTCTCCGAGCGGTACGGCATGGACGCGCAGGTCATGCACGCCGACGACGGCATCGTGCTGCGCCTGCCCGACGCCGACCTCATGGGCCTGGACCTCCTGGACCAGGAACCGCGCAAGGCGGGTACGGAGTACGACGCCGACCAGGCGCCGGTCGGTGCGGCGGACGTCGTCTTCGACAAGGGCGACGTCGACCAGCTCGTGACCGACCAGGTCGGCGGCTCGGCCCTGTTCGCGTCCCGCTTCCGCGAGTGCGCCGCCCGCGCGCTGCTGCTCCCGCGCCGCAACCCCGGCAAGCGCACCCCGCTGTGGCAGCAGCGTCAGCGCGCCGCCCAACTGCTCCAGGTGGCCAGCGAGTTCGGCTCGTTCCCGATCGTCCTGGAGGCGGTCCGCGAGTGCCTCCAGGACGTCTTCGACGTCCCCGGACTGGTCGAGCTGATGGGCGACCTCGAATCCCGCAAGGTGCGCCTGGTCGAGGTCACCACCCCCGAGCCGTCCCCCTTCGCCCGCTCCCTTCTCTTCGGGTACGTCGCCCAGTTCCTGTACGAGGGAGACTCCCCGCTCGCCGAGCGCCGCGCCGCCGCCCTGTCGCTGGACTCACGGCTGCTGGCCGAGCTGCTCGGCCAGGCGGAGCTGCGCGAGCTGCTCGACGCCGAGGTGCTGACCGAGCTGGAGCGGGAACTGCAGTGGCTCACCGAGGACCGCCGCGTCAAGGACGCCGAGGGCGTCGCTGACGTCCTGCGCCTCCTCGGCCCGCTCACCGACGCCGAGCTGGCCGAGCGCGGAGCCGAACCGCACTGGGCGCAGGAGCTGGCCGCCGCCCGCCGCGTCATCAAGGTCCGCATCGCGGGCACCGACCACTGGGCGGCCATCGAGGACGCGGGCCGTCTGCGCGACGCGCTCGGCACGGCCCTGCCGGTCGGCGTCCCCGAAGCCTTCACCGAGCCGGTGAAAGACCCGCTCGGCGACCTCCTCGCGCGCCATGCCCGCACCCACGGCCCGTTCACCTCCGCCACGGCAGCGGCCCGCTTCGGCTTGGGCGTGGCCATCACGGACGGCGCCCTCCAGCGGCTGGCGGCGAGCGGTCGAGTCGTCCAGGGCGAGTTCCACCCGGCCGGCATCGGCCAGGAGTGGTGCGACGCGGCGGTCCTGCGCCGTCTGCGCCGTCGCTCCCTGGCCGCCCTGCGGCACGAACTGGAGCCGGTGCCACCGACCGCGCTCGCGCAGTTCCTGCCGCAGTGGCAGCACATCGGCAAGGGCCACGGGCTGCGCGGCATCGACGGACTGGTGCGCGCCATCGAGCAGTTGCAGGGCGCGTCCGTGCCCGCGTCCGCCCTGGAGAAGCTCGTCCTGCCGTCCCGCGTCGCCGGCTACACCCCCGCGATGCTCGACGAGCTCACGGCAGCCGGCGAGGTCGTCTGGGCCGGCGCGGGTTCACTCCCCGGCAAGGACGGCTGGGTCTCCCTCTACATGGCGGACGCGGCCCCCCTGCTCCTGCCGCAATCCCACCCCCAGGAGCTCACGGCACTGCACCAGTCCGTCCTGGACACCCTCTCCGGCGGCTACGGCCTGTTCTTCCGCCAGATCGCCGACCAGATCCGCGCCACCACCCACCCCGACGCCACCGACCCCCAACTCGCCGACGCCCTCTGGGAACTGGCCTGGTCGGGCCGCCTCACCAACGACACGCTCGCCCCCATGCGCTCCCTGCTGGGCTCGGGCCGCACCGCCGGCTCCACGGCCCACCGCGCCAAGCGCACCATCCCCCGAGGACGCTACGGCTCCCTCACGGCCGCCGCCCGCCCCGCCTCGCGCACCGGCCCCCCGACCGTCGCCGGCCGCTGGTCCCTGCTCCCGGCCCACGAACCCGACCCCACCGTCCGCGCCCACGCCCTCGCCCGCACCCTCCTCGACCGGCACGGTGTCGTGACCCGGGGGGCGGTCGCCGCAGAGGGCGTCGAGGGCGGCTTCTCGGCGACATACCGCATCCTGTCCGCCTTCGAGGAGAGCGGCCAGGCACGACGCGGTTACGTGGTCGAGGGTCTCGGCGCCGCCCAGTTCGCGATGGACGGTGCGGTGGACCGCCTCCGCGCGGTGTCCAACGCCCGCGACCGAGGCGAGGACCTGCCCGGCCCGGTCACCCCCGACACCTTCACCCCGCCCGGCGGCCCTGCAGCCCTCGGCGCCCACGGCCCTGGCACCACCGGCACAGCCGACGACTACGGCACTTTCGAAGCCCCCCGCTCCCACGACAACCCCGACGGCACCCCCACCTACGACATCCCCGATCTCGACCACGACTTCCTGGACGCGCACCTAGGCCCGAGCGAGTGGGTCTCCCCTCGCGACCTCGCCCCCCAGGACGACCAGCGCACCGCACAAGCGCCCGCATGGCACAACGGCGGCACACCATACGGCTCCGGCCCCGGATCCGCCTCCCACCGCAGCCGCCCCAGCCCCGACACCCGAGCCGTCGTCCTCGCCGCCGCCGACCCGGCGAACGCATACGGCGCAGCCCTCGCCTGGCCCGAGCCCCCCACCGGCGCCGGGCACAAACCGGGCCGCAAGGCGGGCTCCCTGGTCGTGCTCGTCGACGGCGAACTGACCCTCTACATGGAGCGCGGCGGCAAGACCCTGCTGGCCTGGCCCTCGGCCCCGGACACCGATCCCACCGACGACCCCCGCCTGCACACGGCAGCCGAGGCGCTCGCCGCAGCCGCCCGAGCGGGCTCCCTCGGCACGGTCACGGTGGAACGCGTGAACGGCGCCGCGGCCCTGACCTCCCCCATCGGCACCCTCCTGGAAGGAGCGGGCTTCATCGCGACCCCCAGAGGCCTACGCCTGCGCGCCTGACCCGCCGCAGCCCTCTCATGCCACCCTTGACCCATGCCCGAAGGAGACACGGTCTGGCAAACCGCGAAGCGGCTGCACACCGCCCTCGCGGGCAGGACGCTGACCCGCACCGACTTCCGGGTACCGAAGTACGCCACTGTCGACCTCACGGGCCGCATGGTCCTGGACGTCACCCCGCGCGGCAAACACCTCCTCACCCGCGTCGAGGGCGGCCTCACCATCCACTCGCACCTAGGCATGGAGGGCTCCTGGAAGGTGTTCGCCGACCAGCAGCGCTGGACAGGCGGCCCCGCCCACCAGATCCGCATAGTCCTCACCGCCGCCTCCGCCACCCCCGCCGCACCCGATCCCGACGTGGCAGACCCCACCGAGGCCCACCCCGCCCGCACAGCCGTCGGCTACCGCCTCCCCGTCCTGGACCTCCTACGCACCACCGAGGAACACCGCGCCGTCGGCCACCTGGGCCCCGACCTTCTGGGCCCGGACTGGGACCCCGACCGCGCCCTCGCCAACCTCCTCACCGACCCCGCCCGCCCTCTCGGCGAGGCCCTGCTGGACCAGCGCAACCTCGCCGGCATCGGCAATGTCTACAAGAGCGAGCTCTGCTTCCTGCTCCGCGTCACCCCCTGGCTCCCCATCGGCGCACTCCCCGCCGAGCACACCGCCCAACTGCCCCTGCTCGCCAAGAAACTCCTGGAAGCCAACCGCGACCGTCCGATCCGCAGCACGACGGGCCGGCGCGGCCAGGACCTCTTCGTGTACTCCCGCGCCAACCGCCTCTGCCTGCGCTGCACCACCCCGATCCGCGTGGCCGACCAGGGCGACGGCTCCCGCGAGCGCCCCACCTACTGGTGCCCGAACTGCCAGGCGGGCCCGGCCCCGGGCACAACGCCCGGCGCCGACTAATTGACGATCCGTCAGAAATCCTCGTACCGTCCCTTCATGGCCGTCAAGGCGTATGACCTCACCGGACGCACCGCATTCGTCACGGGCGCCGCGAGCGGTATCGGGCGCGCCTCGGCCGTCCTGCTCGCCGAGGCCGGTGCCGCCGTGCACTGCGCCGACCGTGACGCACAGGGCCTGCACGACACCGCGACCCTGATCAAGACGAGCGGCGGCACCGCCCACACCCACCACCTCGACGTCACCGACCGCGACCAGATCCGTCAGGCCGTCGCCTCCTGCGAGCGGCTGGACATGCTGGCCGCGGTCGCCGGGATCATGCACAGCAGCCCGGTCCTGGAGACCCGCGACGAAGACCTCGACCGGGTACTGAACGTCAACTTCAAGGGAGTGCTGTACGCCTGCCAGGAGGCGGCCCGCGCGATGCTCGCCCGGCGCATCAGGGGCAGCATCATCACCATGGCCTCGGGCGCCGTCGACACCGGCGGCCCCGGCCTGCTCTGCTACGGCGCGGCCAAGGCGGCCGTCGTGCAGCTGACGAAGACACTGGCGACGGAGATGGGCCCGCACGGCATCCGCGTCAACGCGGTCGCCCCGGGCTGGATCCGCACCCCCATGACCGACCGCCACGACACCGCGGCACAGACGCGCACCGAGGCGTTGATGGCCCGGATGTCACCGCTGGGCCGCGTCGGCGAACCGGAGGACATCGCGCACGCGGTGCTGCATCTGGCGTCCGACGCGTCGTCCTTCACCACGGGCCAGATCCTGCGTCCGAACGGCGGTGTGGCGATGCCTTGGTAGCCGGCGGCCGTCTCGTCCGCCCAGCCCGCCATGCCTCCACCCAACGCCGTGGCTCGACGGCTCCCACAGCCCGCGCCTTCGCCACACAGTGCACCGGCAACAGGCTCAGGCCCCACCCACCGGCAGCGACAGCCCCCTCCAGCGGCCCGGCGTCCGGCACGAGCGCGAGCCGCAGCACGGCCCACCACCACAGCGCCCCGAATGCGAGGATCGCCCCCCAGCGCGCTATCGGCCGTGCCATGCACCCACCTCCAGCCCGAGGCTAGGCCGCCCGTTCACCCGCCGGGGAGGGCGCACCAACGGCACACAGGTGCAGCGCGGGCCAACGTCGTCACAGCGCGTCAGGCGCCGTCACACCCCTCCACGATGGCCTTCGCGCCCCGCCCCGGCAAACGCACGAAACCCCGGCCGCGCTCCCCCAGGTGGTCACCCTGGAAAAGCCCGGCCGGGGCCTCAGACAACTCCTCAGCGCATGGTCAGCCCATGCGCACCGGCGTCACCGTCACGCGGCGACCACGTCGACCGCCTCGGAAGGCGCCTTGATGGTCACCCGTTCCGGTGGCACACCGGTCACCGACACGGAACCCAGCATCGGACGGACCGACGTGGGTACAGGCTCGCTGGGTGTGGCCGCAGCAGACTGGGCCAGCTCGGCGAGGGCGAGCTCGTCGCTCACTTCTCGCATGAGCTCGGACATCCGTACGTCCAGCGCGTCGCAGATCGCGGCGAGCAGTTCGGAGGAAGCCTCCTTCTGCCCCCGCTCCACCTCGGAGAGATAGCCGAGTGAAACTCGGGCGGACGAGGAGACTTCGCGCAGAGTACGGCCCTGGCGCTGGCGCTGCCGACGCAGCACGTCACCCAGCAGGCGACGGAGCAGAATCATCGGTGGCTCCCTCCTCGGACCGCGTAGCCGCATCCTTCACGCCCCACCGTACCGCCTTGCGCCGCGGCCGTGCGGGGAGCGATGTCGTGTTCACTAAGGGCTGCAAACATCAAAACCCCCCGTTCTGTTCCGTATCCTGTGTCCGCTCATTCCCAGTGTGTTCGCTCGCCAGCTCCTTCAGGAGCAGTGCGAGTACGCTCCGTACACTCTCCATACGAATTTCCGCGCGGTCGCCGTTCAACCGCAGGGCCTCTACTTTTCCGCCACCGGCAGAACCGGAACCGGGTCCGAAAGGCCCGTCCACGGCGATGAAAACCGTCCCTACGGGCTGTCCGTCCTGCGGCTCGGGCCCTGCGACGCCGGTTGTCGCGAGCCCCCAGTCGGCCCCCAGAGCCTTCCGTACGCCGGCCGCCATCTGAGCTGCCACCTGCGGATTCACCGCTCCGTGCTGCGCCAGTAGGGTGGCGTCGACGCCGAGCAGCTCATGCTTCAGCTCGGTGGCGTAAGCGGTCACCGAGCCCCTGAATGCCTTGGAGGCCCCAGGGGCGGCTGTGACTTCCGCCGCAACCAGTCCGCCCGTGAGCGACTCGGCGACTGCGAGCGTCTCACCCTTCACTGTGAGTAGTCGCACCACGTCGGCGGCCGTGGAACTCACGCTTCCGTCTCCTCCAACGCCGCCTTGCGCTCGGCGATTCCCTGCCTGCGCAGCACAATGGCCTGTCTCACATAGTCGAGCCCGGTCACCACGGTCAGGACGACCGCCGCAGCCATCACCCAGAACCTCAGAGTGGCCAGCCACCCCGTCAGCGCCAGGATGTACATCCCGACCGCCACGCCCTGGGTGAGGGTCTTGAGCTTGCCGCCCCGGCTCGCCGGGATCACGCCGTACCGGATAACCAGGAAACGCAGCAGAGTGATGCCGAGTTCCCGGCCGAGGATGACGGCCGTCACCCACCACGGCAGATCGCCCAGCGCGGACAGGCAGATCAGCGCCGCTCCCATGATCGCCTTGTCGGCGATGGGGTCGGCGATCTTCCCGAAGTCGGTGACGAGGTTGTACGTCCGCGCCAGATGACCGTCGAACAGGTCGGTGATCATGGCGATGGCGAAGGCCGCCCAGGCGAGCGAGCGCCACGCCGGGTCGTATCCGCCGTCGGCCAGCATCAGCGCGACGAAGGCGGGCACGAGGACGAGTCGGAGCATGGTCAGCAGATTGGCGATGTTCCAGACGCTGGCCTGATTGACGGCCGCGGCCGCGATCTTCCCGCCGCGCTGGGCCTTGGCACCGCCCGCGGCACCGGCTTCCGCACCACCGCCCGCCTTCGGGCCACCGCCACCGCCCTGGGCCGAACCCACCGCACTCGCCTTGCCCGGCGCACCCGCCGGGGAGGCGCCGCCTGCGGCGGACGCCGGAACTCCGGTCATCTGCCCGCCTCCTCACTACACGCGAGCGTGCCCTGCAGCGGCTCGGCCACCAGGTCGACACCTTCCGTACCGACCACCTTCGCCTCGACCATACGACCGATGCTCAGCCCCGCGCCGCTCGTGAGCAGCACCTGGCCGTCCGTCTCCGGCGCCTGGTGCGCGCCACGGCCGTACGCGCCCTCCGCCGGGTCCTCGGCGCCGACCGCCTCGACGAGCACCTGCACGGTCTCCCCGAGGCGCTCCTCGGCGCGCTGCGAGACGAGCTCCTCGGCCAGCCGTGAGACATGCGCCAGGCGCTCGGCGACGACGTCCTCGTCGAGCTTGTTGCCGTACGTCGCGGCCTCCGTGCCGTCCTCGTCGGAGTAGCCGAAGACACCGATGGCGTCCAGCCGCGCGCCGTTCAGGAAGCGCTCCAGCTCGGCCAGGTCGGCCTCGGTCTCGCCGGGGAAGCCCACGATGAAGTTGGAGCGCACGCCGGCCTGGGGGGCCTTGCCGCGGATGGTGTCGAGCAGCTCCAGGAAGCGGTCGGTGTCGCCGAAGCGGCGCATCGCGCGCAGCACGTCGGGGGCGGAATGCTGGAAGGAGAGGTCGAAGTAGGGCGCCACCTTGGGCGTGGACGTCAGCACGTCGATCAGCCCGGGCCGCATCTCGGCCGGCTGGAGGTAGCTGACGCGCACACGCTCGATGCCGTCGACCTCCGCCAGCTCCGGCAGCAGGGACTCCAGCAGCCGGATGTCGCCGAGGTCCTTGCCGTACGAGGTGTTGTTCTCGGAGACCAGCATGATCTCCTTCACGCCCTGTTCGGCCAGCCAGCGCGTCTCGTTCAGCACGTCGCTGGGTCGGCGCGAGATGAAGGAGCCGCGGAAGGACGGGATGGCGCAGAAGGAGCAGCGCCGGTCGCAGCCGGAGGCGAGCTTCACCGAGGCGACCGGGGAGCCGTCGAGGCGGCGGCGCAGGGGCGAACGCGGGCCCGAGGCGGGCGCGAGGCCCTCCGGCAGATCCACCGGGGCGTGCCCGGGCAGCGCGACGTCGGCCGCGGACTCCTGCCGCTCGGCGGGGCTGATCGGCAGCAGCTTGCGCCGGTCACGGGGGGTGTGCGAGGCGTGGATGCCGCCGTTCAGGATGGTCTGGAGGCGGTCGGAGATGTTCGAGTAGTCGTCGAAGCCGAGCACGCCGTCGGCCTCGGGGAGAGCCTCCGCGAGCTCCTTGCCGTACCGCTCGGCCATGCAGCCCACCGCCACGACGGCCTGGGTTCTTCCATGGCCCTTGAGGTCGTTGGCCTCCAGGAGCGCGTCGACGGAGTCCTTCTTGGCGGCGTCGACGAAGCCGCAGGTGTTGACCACGGCGACGTCCGCGTCCTCGGCGTCCTCCACGAGATCCCAGCCGTCCGCCTCCAAACGGCCTGCGAGCTCCTCCGAGTCCACCTCGTTGCGGGCGCAGCCAAGAGTGACAAGTGCGACGGTACGGCGTTCAGGCATGGGCTCAAGACTACTTTGTCTCACTGACACCCCACGTCGACGGGGTTGGCCGATTTTGGCCAACCCCGTCCTCAGCTCACCCCTTCAGCCGGACTTATCCGGCCTGCGGGTCGCCCTTCGTGTAGGTGAGGCGCTCCACGGCGCCCGGCTGCCAGTCGTCGTCGATCTTCTTGCCGTTGACATACAGGTCGATCGCACCCGCGTCACCGAGGACGAGGTTGATCTTCTCGCTGTCCTGGAAGGTCTTGGAGTCACCCTGCTTGAGCAGGTCGTCGAAGAGCAGCCGGCCGTTGTGGTCCTTGACCCCGACCCAGCTCCGGCCGTCGACGGCGGTGACCTGGACGGTCACCTTGTCCTGCGGGACGGCGGCGATGGCGCTGTCCGACGGCTCCGGCTTCGGGTCCTTGGGCTTGTCTGTCTTCGGGGTGGGCGTGGTCTTGTCGGCGGTCGGCGTGGAGCCGCCCTCGGCGACCGACGACTTGCCGCCCCCGTCATCACCCTTGAACGCGGTGAACCCGACGAACCCGATCACCGCGACGATCGCGGCGACCATGGCCGCGGTCCAGTTGGGCCCCCGTCGCTCGGGCCGGATGCGTTCCGCCTCGAACAGCGGGGCAGCCGGCGTCGGCGCCGGTCGTCCGCCGTGCGAGTCGTCGTACTGGGCGAGAAGCGGAGCCGGATCGACGTGGACGGCCTTGGCCAGGGTCCGGATGTGGCCTCTGGCGTACACGTCGCCCCCGCAGGGAGCGAAGTCGTCCGCCTCGATGGCATGCACGATGGCGATGCGGACCCGG
Organism: Streptomyces sp. NPDC059010; assembly: GCF_042740355.1. Classification (NCBI taxonomy): domain Bacteria; kingdom Bacillati; phylum Actinomycetota; class Actinomycetes; order Kitasatosporales; family Streptomycetaceae; genus Streptomyces; species Streptomyces sp. NPDC059010. The sequence continues at coordinate 13,891 of NZ_JBHYJA010000041.1, read as the reverse complement.
GTGGCGCTGCTGACGTCGTCGACGGTCAGCCCGGCGTCGATACGTGCCTGCTGGAGTGCACGGCCGATCGAGGGGCGGGCTTCGTCGGACACGTCTTCGAACGGACGCTCGTCTTCAGGGGAGTTGCCGATGGACACGGGGGCGCCTTTCGAGCGTTTAAGCCACCTGTGCTGTGGGTTCAGTCTAGGGGGGGTACGAAAGGGTGGGGCAACCGGGCGGTGGGACTTTATACGCCATCAGAATGGCCGGACACGCTGATGGTGGGGCACGAGTTGTCGCTTCCCTCAACTTGACGTACGCCGAAGGGGAACGGTTGCTCAATGATCCCTTACGGGTGAGTCACGATCCGACATCGACGCATCACCCACCCGCGCACCAGGCGACCACCACGTCCCGTTTCCGCCCCGGACTCCCTTTAAGCCTCCCCGCGGATCACGGCAAGCACTCCGTCCAGCTCATCAGCTTTCACAAGAACGTCACGAGCCTTGGAGCCCTCACTGGGCCCGACGATGCCCCGCGACTCCATGAGGTCCATCAGCCGCCCGGCCTTGGCGAACCCGACGCGCAGCTTGCGCTGCAGCATCGAGGTCGACCCGAACTGCGTGGAGACCACCAGCTCGGCCGCCTGGCACAGCAGGTCGAGATCGTCGCCGATCTCCTCGTCGATCTCCTTCTTCTGCTTCGTCCCTACGACGACGTCCTCCCGGAAGACCGGCGTCATCTGGTCCTTGCAGTGCTGGACGACCGCCGCGACCTCGTCCTCGGTCACGAACGCGCCCTGCATACGCGTCGGCTTGTTCGCGCCCATGGGCAGGAACAGCCCGTCGCCCTTGCCGATCAGTTTCTCGGCGCCGGGCTGGTCGAGGATGACGCGCGAGTCGGCGAGCGACGACGTGGCGAAGGCAAGCCGTGAGGGGACGTTCGCCTTGATCAGGCCGGTGACGACGTCGACCGAGGGCCGCTGCGTGGCGAGCACCAGGTGGATGCCCGCCGCACGCGCGAGCTGCGTGATACGCACGATCGCGTCCTCGACATCACGCGGCGCGACCATCATCAGGTCGGCGAGCTCGTCGACGATCACCAGCAGGTAGGGGTACGGCTGAAGCTCGCGCTCACTGCCCTCCGGCGCCTTCACCTTCCCGTTGCGCACGGCTTCGTTGAAGTCGTCGATATGCCGGTATCCGTACGCGGCCAGGTCGTCGTAACGAAGATCCATCTCCCGTACGACCCACTGGAGCGCCTCGGCGGCCCGCTTCGGGTTGGTGATGATCGGCGTGATCAGGTGCGGGATGCCCTCGTAGGCGGTGAGCTCGACGCGCTTGGGGTCGACGAGGACCATGCGGACGTCCTCCGGGGTCGCCCGCATCATCACCGAAGTGATCAAGCAGTTAATGCACGACGACTTACCGGAACCGGTCGCGCCGGCAACCAGTACATGCGGCATCTTCGCGATGTTGGCCATCACATAGCCGCCCTCGACGTCCTTGCCGAGCGCGACCAGCATCGGGTGATCGTCCTCGGCGGCGGCCGCCAGGCGCAGCACGTCACCGAGGTTGACCATCTCGCGGTCGGTGTTGGGGATCTCGATGCCGACCGCGGACTTGCCGGGGATCGGGCTGATGATCCGCACGTCCGGGCTGGCGACGGCGTACGCGATGTTCTTGGTGAGCGCGGTGATCCGCTCGACCTTCACGGCGGGCCCGAGCTCGACCTCGTAGCGCGTGACCGTCGGCCCGCGCGTGAAGCCGGTGACGCGGGCGTCGACCTTGAACTCGGAGAACACGGTGGTGAGCGACTCGACGACGGCGTCGTTGGCGGCGCTGCGCGACTTGCCCGGGCCGCCGCGCTCCAGGAGGTCGAGCGACGGGAGCGAGTAGGTGATGTCGCCGGACAGCTGGAGCTGTTCGGCGCGCGAAGGCAGGTCGCGGACCGCCTCGGGCGCCGACTTGGTGAGGTCCGGGACCCCGGACCTGGTGTTGTCCGGAACCTCGGACTTGGGGAGCTTCTCCTGCTTGGGCCGCGCGGCCGGGACCGGCGTCGGCACCGGCGTGGTCTCCTCGCGGTCGCCCACGCTGACGCCCTGGGTGAGGTCGGCGACGATCGGCGAGGGCGGCATCCCGTGCATGACGGCACCGTCGAGCGCCGCGGCGGCGGCCGCCGCGACGTCCACAGCGTCCATGGGACGGTCCATCTCGGGCTGCGGCACCGCGGAGCGCCTCGGGCGGCCGCGACGCCGCGAGAGGGCCTCCTGCTCGGCGCCGTCGGGGTCGTACGCCTCACGCTCCGGACCCCGCTTGCGGCCGCGCGACGCGGGCAGCGCCTCACGCCACTGGTCGTCGTAGCGCTGCTCGTCCTCGCTGTACTCGTCGCCCTCGTCGGGGTCGGGCAGGATGCCGAGCCTGACGCCCAACTGCCGCAGCCGCTGCGGAATGGCGTTGACCGGGGTGGCCGTGACGACCAGCAGACCGAAGATCGTGAGCAGCACCAGCAGCGGTACGGCGAGCACCTCGCCCATGGTGTACGTCAGCGGGGTCGCCGCACCCCAGCCGATCAGCCCGCCGGCGTCCCTTATGGCCTGCATCCCGGCGCTGCGGGCGGGCGAGCCGACGGCGATGTGGACCTGGCCGAGCACGCCGATGACGAGCGCGGACAGGCCGATGACGATACGGCCGTTGGCCTCGGGCTTCTCGGGATGCCGGATGAACCGCACGGCGATCACCGCGAGCAGTATCGGCACCAGCAGGTCGAGCCGGCCGAAGGCGCCGGTCACGATGATCTCGACGAGGTCGCCGACGGGGCCGCGCAGGTTGGACCAGGTGCCGGCGGCGACGATCAGCGCCAGGCCGAGCAGCAACAGCGCGATGCCGTCCTTGCGATGGGCGGGGTCGAGGTTCTTCGCGCCCTGCCCTATGCCGCGGAACACCGCGCCGACGGCATGCGCGAGCCCGAGCCAGACGGCGCGCACGAGCCGGTAGATGCCCCCGGTGGGGTTGGGCGCGGGCTTGGGCGGCGCGGCTTTCTTCGCCGCGGCCTTCTTGGCCGGCGCCTTCTTCGCGGGTGCTTTCTTGGCGGCGGCCTTCTTCGCCGGAGCCTTCGCCGAAGCGGCCGCCTTCTTCGCGGGCGGCTTCTTGGCTGCGGAGGAACGTGAGGCCATGGAGGCGAGGTTACCGGTGAAGAAGACAGTGGACACGTGTGCCCACTGCTTCACCCGTTCGTGTCGCCCTTGCGGAGGCCCTGAACTGACGCCGGTTCACGGGCCGGTCACGCACAGGACGAGCGGGGGCCGCCCGCCCGCCAACCGGCGCCGTCGAGAGGTCAGTTCTGCGAGGACACCGACGATGTGCTCCCGGTGCCCGGCTCCAGCGCGTCCAGCGCCCGTCGCAGTCCCGTGAGTTTGCGTTCGAGATGGGCCGCGGTGGCCACCGCCGCCGCGTCCGCCGACTCGTCGTCCAGCTGTTTGGAGAGGGCCTCGGCCTGCTCCTCGACCGCGGCGAGCCGGGCCGACAGCTCGGCCAGCAGCCCCGCCGGCTCCTTGGAGTCGGCACCCGCGGCCTTGCCGCCGCCCTCCAACTGGAGCCGCAGCAGCGCCGCCTGCTCACGCAGCTGGCAGTTCTTCATGTACAGCTCGACGAACACGGAGACCTTCGCCCGCAGCACCCACGGGTCGAACGGCTTGGAGATGTAGTCCACCGCGCCCGCCGCATAGCCGCGGAAGGTGTGATGCGGGCCGTGATTGATCGCGGTGAGGAAGATGATCGGGATGTCCCTGGTCCGCTCCCGCCGCTTGATGTGCGCCGCGGTCTCGAAACCGTCCATTCCCGGCATCTGGACGTCCAGCAGAATGACCGCGAAGTCGTCCGTCAGAAGTGCCTTGAGCGCTTCCTCCCCGGACGATGCCCGCACCAGGGTCTGATCGAGCGCAGAGAGGATCGCCTCCAGCGCCAGCAGATTCTCCGGCCGGTCATCGACCAGGAGGATCTTGGCCTTCTGCACCATGGCCCGCCCTCCTCGCCCCGGCAGTGCACCGGGCTCCGCCCCAGGGGACGACTCCCTTACGCCGCCCGCCCTCGTGCCGGTCATGGTAGCCGCACCCCGCCTGTCGCCACACCCTGTCACCGCGATGTCACTGTGCACGTAGCAGAAACGCAGCAGGAGACCAGAAGGTTCCCCGAATACCGCACTTCTACACGGCCGCGAGCACACTGAGTCAGCAACTCCGCGTGAACACTGTCGCTTCCCGTCACTGCTCCCTCATCCACTGGTTCATCACCGCCAGCAGATGATCGGGATCGACCGGCTTGGTGACGTAGTCGGAAGCACCCGACTCGATCGCCTTCTCCCGGTCACCCTTCATCGCCTTGGCCGTCAGCGCGATGATCGGGAGCCCTGCGAACTGCGGCATCCTGCGGATCGCCGTGGTCGTAGCGTACCCGTCCATCTCCGGCATCATGATGTCCATCAGCACGACCGCCACGTCGTCGTGCTGCTCCAGGACCTCGATGCCCTCCCGGCCGTTCTCGGCGTACAGCACGGACAGGCCGTGCTGCTCCAGGACACTGGTCAGCGCGAAGACGTTGCGGATGTCGTCGTCGACGATCAGCACCTTCTCGCCGCCGAACCGGATGCCCCGGAGCGTCTGCGGCGCCACGTCCTGCTGCGCCGAGGTCCACTGCTCCTGCTGGGTCGGCCGCTGCTCCAGCTCGGACGCGGCCCTGCGGCGGCGCCTGAAGAGCGCGGCGGCGCCGTTCTGCGTCTCCCGGTACGACCGGACCTCGGCCGGCGTCTCGATCTCCACGTCGGCCAGCTCCGCGAGGTCGGCCGCGGAGGCCACCAGGTCGCCGGCGCCGAGGGGCGGCAGCTGCTGCTGATAGCCCTGCGGGGGCAGTTCGCTGGGATGCAGCGGCAAATACAGTGTGAACGTCGATCCGCGTCCCGGCTCGCTCTGCGCGTGGATCTCCCCGCCGAGCAGCTGGGCGATCTCCCGCGAGATCGACAGCCCCAGCCCCGTACCGCCGTACTTGCGGCTGGTCGTGCCGTCCGCCTGCTTGAACGCCTCGAAGATCACCCGCATCTTGCTGGCCGCGATCCCGATGCCGGTGTCGGTCACCGAGAAGGCGATCAGCGGCGCATCCGCCTCGGCCAGCGACCCGGCCTCCAGCAGCTGCTCCCGGATGACCTGGGGCACATCCATCCCGGCGGGACGGATGACCAGCTCGACCGAGCCGGAGTCGGTGAACTTCACCGCGTTCGACAGCAGGTTCCGCAGCACCTGCAGCAGCCGCTGTTCGTCGGTGTGCAGCGTGGCAGGCAGCTCCGGAGAGACCCGTACGGACAGGTCCAGGCCCTTCTCCGCGGTCAGTGGCCGGAAGGTGGCCTCCACGTAGTCCACGAGCTGGACGAGCGCGATGCGCGTCGGGGAGACGTCCATCTTGCCCGCCTCGACCTTCGACAGATCGAGGATGTCGTTGATCAGCTGCAGCAGGTCGGAGCCGGCGCCGTGGATGGTCTCGGCGAACTCGACCTGCTTGGGCGAAAGGTTGCCCTCGGCGTTGTCGGCGAGCAGCTTGGCCAGGATCAGCAGCGAGTTCAGCGGCGTACGCAGCTCGTGCGACATGTTGGCGAGGAACTCGCTCTTGTAGCGCATCGAGACGGCGAGCTGCTCGGCGCGCTCCTCCAGGACCTGCCGCGCCTCCTCGATCTCGGTGTTCTTCACCTCGATGTCGCGGTTCTGCTGGGCCAGCAGCTCGGCCTTCTCCTCCAGCTCGGCGTTGGACGCCTGGAGGGCCTTCTGCCGGTTCTCCAACTCGGCCGACCGCTCACGCAGTTGCTCGGTCAGCTCCTGCGACTGCCTCAGCAGCACCTCGGTCTTGGTGTTCACGGAGATGGTGTTGACGCTGGTCGCGATCATCTCGGCGATCTGGTTGAGGAAGTCCTTCTGGATGTGCGTGAAGGGGGTGAAGGAGGCCAGCTCGATCACGCCGAGCACCTTGCCCTCGAACAGCACCGGAAGAACGATCACCTGCGCGGGCGGCGCCTCGCCGAGCCCCGAGGAGATCTTCAGATAGCCGCTGGGCGCGTTCTCCACGAGGATCGTGCGCTTCTCCTCGGCGGCCGTCCCGATGAGCGCCTCACCCGGTCGGAAGGACGTCGGCATGGACCCCATCGAGTAGCCGTACGACCCGAGCATCCGCAGCTCGTACTGGTCGTCGTTCTCGTTGGCCAGGTCCTTGCCGTCGAGGAGCGGCATGGCGACGAAGAACGCGCCGTGCTGCGCGGTGACCACCGGCGTCAGCTCGCTCATGATCAGCGAGGCCACGTCCTCCAGATCCCGGCGGCCCTGCATCAGGGCGGAGATCCGGGCCAGGTTGCCCTTGAGCCAGTCCTGCTCCTTGTTGGCGATCGTGGTGTCACGCAGGTTGGCGATCATCTTGTTGATGTAGTCCTGGAGCTCCTGGATCTCGCCGGACGCGTCGACGTCGATCTTCAGGTTCAGGTCACCACGGGTCACCGCGGTCGCCACGCGCGCGATGGCACGCACCTGCCGGGTGAGGTTCCCTGCCATCTCGTTCACGGACTCGGTGAGGTCGCGCCAGGTTCCGTCGACGTCACGCACGCGTGCCTGACCGCCGAGCTGTCCCTCCGTCCCCACCTCGCGGGCGACTCGGGTGACCTCCTCGGCGAAGGACGACAGCTGGTCGACCATCGTGTTGATCGTCGTCTTGAGTTCGAGGATCTCGCCGCGAGCGTCAATGTCGATCTTCTTGGTCAGGTCACCCTTGGCGATGGCGGTCGTGACCATGGCGATGTTGCGCACCTGACCGGTCAGGTTGGACGCCATCTGGTTCACGGACTCGGTGAGGTCCTTCCACGTACCGGCCACACCCGGCACATGCGCCTGACCACCGAGGATGCCGTCCGTACCCACCTCACGGGCCACCTTGGTGACCTGGTCGGCGAACGAACTCAGCGTCTTCACCATGGTGTTGAACGTGTCGGCGAGCTGCGCGACCTCGCCGCGCGCCTCGATCGTCACCGTGCGCGTCAGATCGCCGTTGGCGACGGCCGCCGCGACCTGGGAGATGTTCCGCACCTGCATGGTCAGGTTCTTGGCCATCAGGTTGACGTTGCCGCTGAGGTCCTTCCAGATACCCGTGATGCCGGGTACGTGCGCCTGGCCGCCCAGGATGCCCTCGGTGCCCACCTCACGGGCCACCCGGGTCACCTGCTCGGCGAAGCTGGACAGCTGGTCGACCATGGTGTTGACCGTCGTGACGAGCTCAAGGATCTCGCCCTTGGCGTCAACAGTGATCTTCTTCGACAGGTCGCCCTTGGCGACCGCGGTCGTCACCTCGGCGATGTTGCGCACCTGGATGGTCAGGTTGTTCGCCATGAAGTTCACGGACTGGGTGAGGTCCTTCCAGGTGCCGGAGACACCCTGCACCTCGGCCTGACCACCGAGCTGGCCCTCGGTACCCACCTCACGGGCGACCCTGGTGACCTCCTCCGCGAACGACGACAGCTGGTCGACCATCGTGTTCAGCGTGTTCTTCAGCTCCAGGATCTCGCCGCGCGCGTCGACGGTGATCTTCTGCGACAGGTCACCCCGGGCCACCGCCGTGGCGACCTGCGCGATGTTGCGGACCTGGGCGGTCAGGTTCCCTGCCATTCCGTTCACGGAGTCGGTCAGGTCCCGCCACACACCGGCGACGCCGGGCACCTGCGCCTGACCGCCGAGGCGGCCCTCGGTGCCCACCTCGCGGGCCACCCGGGTCACCTGGTCGGCGAAGCCGGAGAGCTGGTCGACCATCGTGTTGATGGTGTTCTTCAGCTCCAGGATCTCGCCGCGCGCGTCGACGTCGATCTTCTGCGAGAGGTCACCCCGGGCCACCGCCGTGGTCACCTGGGCGATCTGCCGCACCTGCGAGGTCAGGTTGCCGGCCATGAAGTTGACGGAGTCGGTGAGCTCCTTCCACGTACCCGACACGCCCGGTACGACCGCCTGACCGCCGAGACGGCCCTCCGTACCCACGTCCCGGGCCATCCGCGTGACCTGGTCGGCGAAGGACGACAGCTGGTCCACCATCGTGTTCACGGTGTTCTTCAGCTGGAGCATCTCGCCGGAGACGTCCACGGTGACCTTCTGCGACAGGTCGCCGTTGGCCACCGCCGTGGTCACCTGGGCGATGTTCCTCACCTGTCCGGTGAGGTTCCGGAACGCCGTGTTGACGGAGTCCGTCAGGTCCTTCCACGTCCCCGCCGCACCCGGCACCTGCGCCTGCCCGCCGAGCTCACCCTCGACACCGACCTCACGCGCGACACGCGTCACCTCGGAACCGAACGCGGACAGCTGGTCGACCATGCCGTTGACGGTGTTCTTCAGTTCCAGCATCTCGCCGGCCACGTCGACCGTGACCTTCTGCGACAGGTCACCGCTGGCCACCGCCGTCGTCACCGCGGCGATGTCCCGCACCTGAGTGGTGAGGTTGCGGAACACGGTGTTGACGGAGTCCGTCAGGTCCTTCCACGTCCCCGCCGCGCCCGGCACGTTCGCCTGGCCGCCCAGCTGGCCCTCGGCACCGACTTCGTTGGCGACACGTGTGACCTCGTCGGCGAAGATCCGCAGTGTCTCGGTCATCTGGTTGATCGTGGTCGCGAGCTGGGCGACCTCGCCGCGTGCCGAAACGGTCACCTTCTGCGACAGGTCACCGTTGGCCACCGCCGTGGTCACCTGTGCGATTCCTCGCACCTGCGCGGTCAGGTTGCCGGCCATCAGGTTCACCGAATCGGTGAGGTCCTTCCACACGCCGGCCACACCCGGCACCTGCGCCTGCCCGCCGAGCTCACCCTCGGTGCCCACCTCGCGCGCGACTCGCGTCACCTCGGAGGAGAAGGACGACAGCTGGTCCACCATCGTGTTGACGGTGTTCTTCAGCTCCAGCATCTCGCCGGCCACGTGAACCGTGACCTTCCGGGACAGGTCACCCTTGGCGACCGCCGTGGTCACCAGCGCGATGTCCCGCACCTGGGCCGTCAGCCGGTACGCCATCGTGTTGACGGAGTCCGTGAGGTCCTTCCACGAACCCGACATGCCACGCACGCGTGCCTGCCCGCCGAGCTTGCCCTCGGTACCGACCTCGCTGGCCACACGCGTCACCTCGTCGGTGAACGTGGACAGCTGATCGACAAGGTTGTTCACAGTCCGGCCGACCTTGAGGAACTCGCCCCGCAGCGGATGCCCGGCCCCGTCGGGCGCCTGCGTCCGCAGCTCCATGCGCGGCGACAGATCACCGTCGGCCACCGCGGACAGCACCCGGCTGACCTCGGAGACGGGCCGTACGAGGTCGTCGACCAGGGCGTTGGAGTTGTCGACGGCGGTGGCCCAGGAGCCCTCGCAGGCGCCCGTCTCCAGCCGTTCCGTGAGCTTGCCCTCACGCCCGACCATGCGTCGCACCCGCGACAACTCACCCGTGAGGTGGAGGTTCCGGTCGGCCACCTCGTTGAAGACGGCGGCGATCTCGGACATCACGCCGTCCCCGGACACCGTGAGCCGTTTCCGGAAGTTCCCGTCGCGCATCGACACCAGGGCCGTCAGCAGCCGGTTCAGGGCAGCCGTGTCCACCGCGGTGGTCCCGCCACGCGTCTTGCGCTCGTTCCTCAGGGACTGTCCGCCTTTCGCGCGCGTTTTAGTGCCCCGCGTCGCTGCGCCAGACTCCACTGTGTCCCTCCCGCAGGGGTCGACCGTTACTGCTGTGCTCGGGTTCTACTGCTCCGCGTACCCGTTACTACTGGGTATTCCTGCCGGATATACCAGGCCACACCCCGTGCTGCTGCCCGCAGTACGGGAACGACACTCAGCCTGCCCGGACCTTCACAAGAAGCTTGCCCAGTGTTTCACCCTGGCTGAACCCGGCCATAACAGTTCGGCAGCTTCGCACATCGTCCGCACACCCTCTGGACGGAAACACTGCAGACCGGCATCCGCATGGACGGCGAAGGTAAGTAACCTTGCATGCGGCTGTCCAGCCGCGCCGGTCCGTCCGGCCTGGGCGGTGGCAGGAGGAGCACGAGCGGGCATCGGAGGGGCAGCCGGACATGACCACCGGACTGATCCCGGGGGGACCATCCCCGGACCGGCCGACGGACGCGCACATGCCGCACCAGCGGCGCGAGCCGGTCGGCCACGGAGCCCTGCACGTCGACAACCGGACGAGGAGTTCTGTGATCACCGCGCGTGCGGCAGCCAGCTTCGATCCCGTCGGGCGATCGGTGGCGAGCGCCCGCTCCTTCGTCCGCGACACCCTCCAGGGCTGGGGCTTCGCCGACATCGTCGACGACGCCGTAGTCCTCACCAGTGAACTGGTGACCAACGCCGTCGTGCACGCCGGCACCTCCGCGGACGTCCTGTGTCTGCGCAGTGAGGAGGGTGTGCGGATCGAGGTGGCCGACCGGTATCCGGAGCGCGAGATCCCCCTCCAGGGCTCCCCCGTCAACATGGGCAGCCCCGACCGCGAGGGCGGCCGCGGCCTCCAGCTGTGCGCGGCCCTGGCCGGCCGCTGGGGCGTGGAATACACACCGACCCACAAGCAGGTCTGGTTCCAACTCGACCTTCCCGAACGCCCGGTGGGCACCCGCGCCGCGGGCCCGTCGCTGCCCTCCGACCTTCTCCCGCTCGCCGACGGCCGCGTCCGCGTCGCGGTGGTCCAGATCGACCGTACGGGCGCCATCTCGTCCTGGAACGAGGACGCGGAGGATCTCTTCGGCTATGGGGCGGAGCAGGTCACCGGCAAGCCCCTGACCGACCTCGCGGCCTGGCCGCACACCCCGGGCACCAGCACGGGCATCGCGGAGGCGCTCAAGCTCTCCCGCTGGGAGGGCAGCTACGGCATAAGGGGCGCCAACGGCCGCGTCACCCCGGTGTACGCCTCCCACCTCCGCGTCCGCGACACGGGCGGCGAACCGTCCACGGTCTGCCTCCTGGTCCGCGACCACGAGCGCGCCGTCCTGCAGACCCCGTTGCGCGTCCCGGCCTCCGACACGGCCACCGGCAGCGACGCCCAGAGCACCGACCCGTTCGAGGTGTTCATCGGCTCCCCCGCCCCGGACGACCTCGACGGCCTCCTCCAGCGCACGGTGGAACGCGCCCGCGACATGCTCGACGGCGACTCCGCGTTCCTGCTCCTCGCCACCGACGACGAAACGGAGTTGGAGGTCCGCGCCTCCACCGGCCTGCCCTCCGCCCGCCAGCGCTTCGCGCGCGTGCCCGTCGAGGCGGGCCCCGGCCGCTACGGCTCGGCCCGCATGCCGGCCGTCCACGAGGACCTCACGATGGTCCCCGGCGCCGTACCCCTGCTGAGCGGCACCGGCATGCGCTCGGTCGTCACGGTCCCCCTGAAGGTCGAGGGCCGCCTCACCGGCTCCCTCGGCGTCGCAGCCGAGGCCCCGAACCGGTACTCCAACGAAGAGGCGCTGCGTCTCCAGTTCGCCGCCGACCGCATCGCACTGGCGGTCGAGTCGGCCCGCCTCGGCGAACTCGAACGGCTGCGCCGTGGCTCCCTCAGCTTCCTCGTCGAGGCCTCCGACCTCCTCGCCGGCACCCTGGACCGCGACCAGACGCTCGCCCTGATGGCCCAGATGACGGTGCCGACCCTGGCCACCTGGTGCGCGGTCTACACGATCGCCGACCAGGCCTCGGAGCCGTACCTCTCGTACGTCCTGCACGAGGACGAGGAACTCATCGACGGCATTAAGTCGCTGCTCTCGAAGATCCCCCCGCCGGACCCGGTACCCACCCCCGGCGCCCGCGTCTGGTCGGCCCCCGCCGAATCCGCCCACCAGGCGGCCCTGCGCACCTCCATGCGCAGCCTGGGCCTGGGCGAGCCGATCGGCCGCATCAGCGCGGGCATCGGCCCCACCCTGGCCACCGCGTCCGCGGTCGGCGGCGAGACGGTCGTACTGCCCCTCGTGGCCCGAAACCGGGTCATCGGCATGCTGACCCTCGGCAAGCCGACGGACGAGCACTTCCGCCAGGAAATCCTGGAGCTGGCCGAGGACCTCTCCCGAAGGGCCGCCCTGGCCCTGGACAACGCCCGCCTCTACTCCGAGCGCACGGCCATCAGCCAGTCCCTCCAGCGCAGCCTCCTGCCGCCCGAGCTCCCCGAGATCGACGGCGTCGAGGTCGAGGTCATCTACCGCGCGGCCGGCGAGGGCAACGAGGTCGGCGGCGACTTCTACGACCTCTTCCCGATCAGCGACGGCGCCTACGGCTTCGCCATCGGCGACGTCTGCGGTACGGGCCCCAACGCGGCGGCGGTGACAGGCCTGGCCCGGCACGCCCTCCGGCTCCTCGCCCGCGAGGGCCTCAGCGGCCCGGCGGTGCTGGAGCGCCTGAACTCCGCGATCCTCGACGAGGGCGCCCGCAGCCGCTTCCTGACACTCCTGTACGGCGAGTTGAGGCCGCAGGAGGACGGCAGCGCCGAGCTGAAGGTGGTGTGCGCCGGCCACCCGCTCCCCCTGCGCCTGCGCCAGGACGGCACGGTCGAGCCGGCCGCCGAGCCCCAGCCGCTGCTCGGTGTCATGGACGACCTGGAGCTCTACGAGCAGACGGTCACCCTGGACCCGGGTGATGTCCTCCTGTGCGTGACCGACGGCGTCACCGAACGCCGCGAAGGCAGCCGCATGCTGGGCGACGACGGCCTCACCGACGTCCTCACCACCTGCACGGGCCTCACGGCCGGCGCGGTGGCGGCCCGCATCATGCGCGCGGTCGAACGCTTCGCCTCCGACGCCCCGTCCGACGACATGGCGATCCTGGCGATGCGCGTCCCCGGCATCCACAAGGACTGACGGAGACAGGAAGAAGGGCATGAGAAAGGCCCCGCCCGAATGGGCGGGGCCTTCTGCGTGGAGCCCCCAAACGGAATCGAACCGTTGACCTTCTCCTTACCATGGAGACGCTCTACCGACTGAGCTATAGGGGCCTGCTGCCTTTTGCGAAGTTTCCCTCGCGGCAACGAAATAGATCGTACCCCGAACGTACCCGTGCTCCCAAATTCCCTCAGAAGGCGGGCTGGAGCAGTCCACCGAGCGCGTTGCAGGCGGAGACGATCCGCTGCATGTCCCGCTTCGTCAGCGAGGCGTCGACGGGCAGGGCCAACGTTTCATCAGCGGCACGCTCCGTCGCCGGCAGGGACACACACCGCCGAAACTCCGGCAGCCGATGCACGGGCGTCTTCACCGGCACCCGGCACTCAACTCCCCGCGCCCGCACGGCCCGAGCGAAAGCATCCCGATCCGGCCGCCCGTTCCCCGGCACACGGACGATGTACTGCTGGTAGGTGTGCCCGTCACCACCATCGGGCGTGTGCACGCCCTTCAGCTTTGCATCCAGGTAGGAGGCCCGCTGCCTGCGCTGAGCGATCTCGTCGTACGGAGCCTCGGACTCACCCTGTTCCAGCACCAACAGCCCATGCCGCTGCCCGATGTCATGCAGCCGAGCGATATCGGCCGACCGGCCGAAGCGATGTACGGCGACGACAGCCGCCGTCCGCGGGTTGACGACCGCCTCGACTGCGACGGCGTCCAGACAGTAGGTCACCGGGTCTATGTCCGCGAACACCGGCAACGCGCCGGCCAGGACCACGGCTTCGGCGACTTCGACGTTCCCGAAGGCCGGTACGACAACCTCGTCACCGACTCCGACGCCGGCGGCCCTGAGCATTGCAGCAGTACCCATGTGGGGGATGTTGGTTGCGGAACGTGAACTTCAGGTGACGCACAACAAAAAAGGGTTGGACCCAGAACCGAAGTTCCGGGTCCAACCCTCTAAAAGGAGTTCGGCGGTGTCCTACTCTCCCACAGGGTCCCCCCTGCAGTACCATCGGCGCTGTAACTG